>SFID01000132.1 GCA_004555425.1 Bacteroidales bacterium | reverse complement strand
TATTAAAAATCAGCAACCTAAAAGCACTAAAAATAGATACTTTTTTGAGCAAATTTTGATGCCTATTTTTGAACACCCTACCCGCAGGGGCAACCTGCGGGGCGCGCCGAATAGTGCCCCTAGCCTGCAAACAACGACCTGAGTAGTTACGAATTTTCCTACTCCTCGGACTTTCTTCCAGTTCCTCGGACTTCTGATAAAACAAGAGGCTGCACCATTGCTGGCGCAGCCTCGTCTTTATACATACGGCGTGGAGTTTTTTATAGGCTCCAGTCTTCTTGCGTTTTGCGAACGTAGCTCTTGTAGCGCTTCAGGGCAGCTTCCTGCGTGGCAGCGAAGAGCTCGTCGGCCTCTTCGGGGAATGCCTTCTTCAGAGAGAGGAAGCGCACCTCGCCTGCGAGGTAATCCTGGAACTTGCTCCAGTCGGGCTCCTTCGAGTCGAGGGTGAAGGGGTTCTTGCCTTCTTCGGCGAGAGCGGGGTTGTAGCGCCACAGGTGCCAGTAGCCGCACTCTACTGCGCGACGCTCCTCTTCCTGGCTGCGACCCATACCGCCCTTAATCTTCAGACCGTGGTTGATACAGGGAGCGTAGCCGATGATGAGCGAAGGTCCATGCCATGCTTCGGCTTCCTTGAGGGCCTTGAGGCACTGTGCCTGGTCGGCACCCATAGCTACCTGTGCCACATATACGTAGCCGTAGGTGGCCTGCATGAGGCCGAGGTCCTTCTTCGTCACGCGCTTACCGCTGGCGGCAAACTGGGCGATGGCACCGATAGGCGTAGCCTTGGAGGCCTGACCACCCGTGTTGGAGTAAACCTCGGTATCGAGCACGAGGATATTCACATCTTCGCCGCTGGCCAGTACGTGGTCCAGACCACCGTAGCCGATGTCATAGGAAGCACCGTCGCCACCGATAATCCACTGGCTGCGCTTCGTGAGGAAGTGGCTGAGTTCGTCAAGCTGCTGGCAAACGGGGCAACCCTTGGCTGCGCTCTCCTTGATCAGGGGCTCGAGTTTGAGGGCTGCGGCACGGCTGGCTTCTGCATCGTCCTTGCCTGCAATCCATTCCTGAGCGGCCTGCTTGTATTCCTCGCTCACCTTGTCGCTCTGAATCATCTCGTTGAGGAGGGCCTCAATGCGTGCACGCATCTTCTTGTTGGCCAATACCATACCCAGACCGAACTCGCAGAAATCCTCAAAGAGGGAGTTGGCCCATGCGGGACCCTGACCCTTCTCGTTGGTGGTGTAAGGCGTGGAGGGGATAGAGCCGGAATAGATGGAGGAGCAACCCGTAGCGTTGGCCACCATCTGACGGTCGCCAAAGAGCTGGGTGACGAGCTTAACGTAGGGCGTTTCGCCGCAACCCGAGCAGGCACCGCTGAACTCGAAGAGCGGAGTGGCGAACTGCGAGTTCTTGGGATTGAGCTTGATGTCTACCTTGTCCTGCTTGCTCGTTACGTTCTTCACGCAGTAGTCCCAGTTGGCGTCCTCGGCCATTTCGCCTTCGAGGGGCACCATGCTGAGGGCCTTGTTGCCGCGCATACCCGGACAAACGTCCACGCAGTTGCCGCAACCGAGGCAGTCCATTACGTCAACCTGCATGCGGAAGTGCATACCCTTGAGCGTGGCAGGAGCCTTGATTTCGAGGGTGGCAGCGTCCAGGCCCTTGAGTTCTTCGTCGTCGAGCACGAAGGGACGAATCGAAGCGTGGGGACAAACGAACGAGCACTTGTTACACTGGATACAGTTCTCGCTGTTCCATGTGGGCACGAAGGCAGCCACACCGCGCTTCTCGTAGGCGGCAGTTCCCTGCTGCCAAGTACCGTCTGCGCTTACCTTGAAGGCGCTCACGGGCAGGAGGTCGCCGTCCTGTGCATTGATGGGGCGCACGAGGTCGGAGATGAAGGCGGGTTCTTCGCGTACAATCTTCTCGTCCTCGGGCAGGTTGGCCCATGCGGGGTCAACGGCCAGGGTCTTGTATTCGCCACCGCGGTCAACGGCCTGGTAGTTCTTGTTCACTACGTCCTCGCCCTTCTTGCCGTAGCTCTTGACGATGAATTTCTTCATCTGCTCTACGGCGAGGTCTACGGGGATTACTTCGGTGATGCGGAAAAAAGCGGACTGGAGGATGGTGTTCGTGCGGTTGCCGAGGCCAATCTCCTGTGCAATCTTCGTGGCGTTGATATAGTAAACGGTGATATTGTGCTCGGCAAAGTAGCGCTTCACGTTGTTGGGCAGATTCTTAGCCAGTTCTTCGCCTTCCCAGATGGTGTTGAGCAGGAAGGTGCCGCCGTCGCGCAGACCGCGGAGCACGTCGTACATATGCAGATAAGCCTGAACGTGGCAAGCCACGAAGTTAGGCGTCTTAATCTGATACGTGGAGCGGATAGGCGTATCGCCGAAGCGGAGGTGCGAGCAGGTGAAACCGCCCGATTTCTTCGAGTCGTACGAGAAGTAGGCTTGGCAATACTTGTCTGTATTGTCGCCGATAATCTTGACGGAGTTCTTGTTGGCACCGACCGTACCGTCTGCGCCGAGGCCGTAGAACTTGGCTTCGAAGATGCCTTCGCCACCGAGTGCCATTTCTTTCTCAAGGGGCAGTGACTGGAAAGTCACATCGTCCACGATGCCCACGGTGAAGTGGTCCTTGGGCTGGGGCAGGGCGAGGTTCTCGTAAACGCTGATAATCATCGTAGGCGTGGTGTCGCAAGAACCAAGACCATAGCGGCCGCCTACGATGAGGGGACGGTTTTCTTCGTTGTAGAAGGCGTCCTTCACGTCGAGGTAGAGCGGTTCGCCGTTGGCGCCGGGCTCCTTCGTGCGGTCGAGGACGGCAATCTTCTTGCAGGTCTTGGGCACGGCGGCGAGCAGGTGCTTCACGCTGAAGGGGCGATAGAGGTGTACGCTGACCATACCGACCTTCTCGCCGTTCTTGTTCATATAGTCGATGGCTTCGCGGGCAGCTTCGGTCACGGAGCCCATGCAGATGATGACGCGCTCAGCATCTTCGGCACCGTAGTAGCTGAAGAGCTTGTACTCGCGGCCCGTAATCTTGCTGACAGCCTCCATGTATTTCTCCACGATGCCGGGCACGGCGTCGTAGTAGCTGTTGCAGACTTCGCGGTGGGCGAAGAATGTCTCTGGGTTCTCAGCCATACCGCGGGCTTCGGGATGCTCGGGCGTGAGTGCGCGGCTGCGGAATTCGGCCACCTTGTCCATGGGCACGAGCGGACGGATGTCCTCTTGGTCCATCACTTCAATCTTCTGGTATTCGTGGCTGGTGCGGAAGCCGTCGAAGAAGTTAATGAAGGGCACGCGGCTCTCGAGCGATGCCAGGTGGGCAACGGCCGAGAGGTCCATGACTTCCTGTACGGAGCCTTCGCAGAGCATGGCAAAGCCAGTCTGGCGGCAAGCCATCACATCGCTGTGGTCGCCAAAGATACACAGCGAATGGGTGGCGAGCGTACGGGCACTCACATGGAAGACGCAGGGCAGCAATTCGCCTGCAATCTTGTACATATTAGGTATCATGAGGAGCAGACCCTGCGAAGCGGTGAACGTAGTGGTGAGAGCACCTGCTTGGAGCGAACCATGAACGGCACCTGCTGCGCCGCCTTCGCTCTGCATTTCCTGTACTTTCACTGTGTCGCCGAACAGGTTCTTGCGACCTTGTGCTGACCATTCATCGACGTGCTCGGCCATCGGCGAGGACGGGGTGATGGGATAGATGGCAGCGACCTCTGAGAACATATACGCAATGTGCGCAGCGGCCTGGTTACCATCGCAAGTAATGAATTTCTTACTCATGACTATTATTTAAGGGTTTGATTGTCGTTTCTGTTTTTGGGGTTTTGTCCCCGAAGAAGAGGGGGGAGGTTAGTAAAGGAAGCCGAAAAGCCAGATGGGAATTTCGTTGGGCCCGCCGATTTCGGTGTTGTATTTCACCTTGAGTGTGCCAGGCGGGAGTTTGATGCGGCGGTCCTTTTCGCAGACGTACAGGTCGATGCGGCTGTCGATGCGATAGGCACCTTCGCGGCGCAGGCCGTTGACTGTGTGGTGGCGCCACAGGGTGTTGACGAAGAAGGTTTCCATGATGAGTTGGTCCGTCATGTTGGGCGAATAGATGGCATACATCAGGTTGGTGTCGTGCAGCATGACGGCGGCAGGCTTCTTCGGGAAGGTTTCGCCCTCCTTATATACCATATTTATAAGGCGTGCCTCTTCGAGGTATTTCAGGTAGTTCATCACCGTGGCGCGCGAGGTGCCGATTTCCTCGGCCAGTCGGCTCACGTTGGGCGCGCTGTCCTCGCTGACGGCCAGCAGGTAGAGCAACTTCTTGATGCGCGAGAGGTACTTGAGTTCCACCTGCTTGTTAAAGAGGATGTCCACCTCCATCATGTTGTTCATGGCCTTGAGGAGGGCTTCGGTGAAGTTGTGGTTTTCCAGATAGAAGGGGTAGTAGCCGTGATGCAGATATTCCTTGAAATATTTCCAGGGTTGCACCTTGGGCAGGATGCTGCGCACAATCATCTCGTGGTCGTAGAGGATGTCGTGGAGCGAGAACGTCTGGAAGTTATTGCCCGTCTGGAGGTTGATGTATTCGCGGAAGGAGAAGCCGTGGAGCACGTAGCAGCGGCTCAGCGACTGTAGTTCGGTATTCTCCACCTCTGCTTCCTCCACGGGTGTGGTGGTATAGACGATGCGGAGGTTGGGATAGCGATGGTAGCATTCGCAGAGTTGGTTACGCCAATCGGGCAATTTGAATGCCTGGTCAATGAGCAGGACGAGGCCGCCCTGTTCCGTAAATTCACCAGCGAACTCTACGATACCACGTCCTTGGAAGTAGAAATTGTTCGCGTTGATGTAGAGGCATTTGCGCTGTCGGGGGTCGAAGTGCTCCTTGGCAAATTGCAGGAGGAAGGAGGTGCGCCCGACGCCGCGCGGTCCGCGCACGGCAATCATGCGATAGCTCCAGTCGATGTTGTCCATCAGCGCACGCCTGACGGGAGCATTGAAGTGCTCCACGAGAAATGCGTGTGTTCTGTAGAATGTTTCCATAATAGATTCCCGGGTTTCAAGTTTGCCCACTACGCCACTATGATTGCCGACTTCGGTTAGCTAGACGCGAAGCCATACGGGCACAATAGGGGTATAGTAGAGAATGCAAAGTTACACATTCTATTGAATTTGATAGTCTGAGTTGGCAATTTTTTTATGAAAATCTAACCACTGGGAAATAATAGTTTCAAAGGAAGGTAGGGTTTCTATTCTACTTGGATGTTTTTACGTCTCTCGCACCGTAGGTTTTTATTTTTCATTCGGTCACGAAACGACCTGAGTAGTTACGTTAGGAGTTGGGAGTAACGTGAAAGTACCGCGCCTTGCTTGGTGTGAGTAAGGTGTTTGTTCTCATTGAAAAAGAAATGTACCGCACCTTGCTTGCAAGGTGTGAGTACGGAGTTTGTTCTCATTGCCAAGGCCAATGGAACAACGTGAAAGTACCCCACCTTGATTGGTGTGAGTAAGGAGTTCGTTCACATTGCCAAGGCCAAGGGAGTAACGTGAAAGTACCGCACCTTGCTTTGCAAGGTGTGAGTAAGGAGTTTGTTCTCATTGAAAAGGTGAGGGTGTGTAAAGTATAGGGTAAACACAGATCTCTTTCTAAGCACACAACCAATGAGTACGAACTCCTTACTCACACCAAGCAAGGTGCGGTACTTTCACGTTACCCCGAAATGTTAAATCCAACTTTTTTCGCGCGAAAATTTTTAATATCTTTTATATTTTCGGCCGCGAAAAAATCTCTACATCGTCAATTCGCGCACCGATAAAGCCAAGAAAATTTCCGCAAAAGCATTTAGAAAA
>SFID01000015.1 GCA_004555425.1 Bacteroidales bacterium | reverse complement strand
ATTATCTTTGTACTAGCGAAGAGGAAAGAGCCCTAAACACGGGGTTCTTTCCTCTTTTTTTGCCCCATTATAAAGGAAGAAATACATCGGAAGTTGGAATTTCTATATGCTTTTGCGGATTTTCTAAATGCTTTTGCGGAAATTTTCTTGGCTTTATCGGTGTGCGAGATGACGATATAGAGATTTTTTCGCGGCCAAAAATATAAAAGATATTAAAAGTTTTCGCGCAAAAAAAGTTTGTATTTAACATTTCGGGTAACTACTCAGGTGGTTGCAATGCAATGTACCGCACCTTGCTTGAAAACGTGTGGCTCAGCGATATTGGGCGTATGGCCGAGGTGAGAAATGTACCGCACCTTGCTAGCAAGGTGTGAGTACAGGGTTTGTTCTCATTGTGTAACTATTATTGTGTGTCATTTTCATGATACTCACACCTTGCAAGCAAGGTGCGGTACATTTCTTTCCAGCGCAAATTGCAATTAATAATCCACCTGAGTAGTTACCATTTCGGGTAACTACTCAGGTCGTTTATTGTTGGCTAGGGGCACTATTCAGCGTGCCCTGCAGGGGGCAACCGGCTCGTAGCCCAGGGCAGAGCGAAGCGGCGTCCTGGGTATGGTCGTCCGTCCCCAACTTTCGCCCTTGCAGAGCAAAAGCATGAGTTGCAATGAACGGAAAGAAAACGCCTCGTTCCACCCTTCCGAACAATCTGTACGTAAAGATGAAAAAAAATTGGGCCGCTGATACACTAAACGCACTGATTTCGCGTTAAATATATGTACATGAAGGTCCCACAAATTCATATCCATGAAGCGTAGGGTTTCAGTCCTGCTTGGATGTCTTCACGTCCCTTGCACCGTAGGTTTTTGATTGTCATTCAGTCACGTAGCCCGCCACGCTCCTTCACGGGAAACACCTACGGCACGATAACCGCCAAAGCATAGCAAGCCAAAGATAGCACCTGTCTACAAACAATATTGCCTATGAAGCATTCTACTCCTCCCACTCACCCTAAGACCAAAACCATTGAATTTCTACAGCGTCTGGCACGCACCTACCGCCCAGAACTGGGCATCACCACCGAGATGGCAATGTGTTTGGCCCTTCAAGGGACTCACTCAAAAACGAGTTGCTAGATTTCTTGAATCTACAAAGCGCTCGCCTCAGTAAAAATCATTAACTTTGCATGGTCTGTAGCACCGTCTGTCCCACGACAGGCTGGCCACAGACCTTTTGCATTTCTTCGAGGATAGAGCGAAAAGGGCCGTTGTCATTCCCCTTTGCTTCCCTCTCCCACCCTCTGAATTTCTAGAATCTACCGATAATATGAAGAAAATCCTTCTTTTAGGCTCTGGCGAACTGGGCAAGGAATTTACCATTGCCGCCCAGCGTCTGGGCATGCACGTCATCGCTTGCGATGCCTATCCCGGTGCGCCTGCCATGCAGGTGGCCGATGAGTTTGAAGTGTTTCACATGCTGGATGGCGATGCCCTTGAGGCCGCTGTAGCCAAGCATCGCCCCGACATCATAGTGCCTGAAATTGAGGCCATTCGCACCGAGAAACTTTACGGCTTCGAGGAGCAAGGCATACAAGTGACGCCCTCCGCTCGCGCCGTGAATTTCACCATGAACCGCAAGGCCATCCGCGACCTGGCGGCCAAGGAACTTGGCCTCAAGACGGCCAAGTATTTCTATGCCACGACCTACGAAGAACTGGAGGCAGCGGCGCGCGAAATCGGTTTCCCCTGCGTGGTGAAGCCGCTGATGTCGTCATCGGGCAAGGGACAGTCGCTCGTCAAGACGGCCGAGGACCTGCCCCACGCCTGGGAATATGGTCTGAGCGGCAGCCGCGGCGACATCAAGGAACTGATTATCGAAGAATTTATCCATTTCGACAGCGAAATCACCCTCTTGACGGTCACACAGAAGGACGGACCGACTCTCTTCTGCCCGCCCATTGGCCATGTGCAGAAGGGCGGCGACTACCGCGAGAGTTTCCAGCCCGCGCCCATCTCGCCCGAGCATCTGGCCGAAGCACAACGCATGGCTGCTGCTGTGACTGAAGCACTTACGGGTGCCGGTATCTGGGGCGTAGAGTTCTTCCTGAGCCACGAGAACGGCGTCTATTTCAGCGAACTCTCCCCGCGTCCGCACGACACAGGCATGGTGACGCTCGCCGGTACGCAGAATTTCAATGAGTTTGAACTCCACCTGCGTGCAGCCGTGGGTCTGCCCATCCCCTGTATCAAGCAAATGCGCAAGGGTGCCAGCGCAGTTATTCTCTCGCCCATTGCCAGCGAGGAGCAACCCCAATATCGCGGTTTGGAGCGCACTTGCGAGGAGGATGCCGACGTGAGAATCTTCGGCAAACCCACCACGCGCGTCAACCGTCGCATGGGTGTGGTCGTCTGCAACGGTCCGCTGGATGCCGACCTCAACGACCTGCGCGACAAGGCCAAACGCCTGGCTTCCTACGTCGAAGTTTTCTAGAATCGGCTTTTTAGTTTGTCAAAATAGTTGCACGGTTTTTACTAGCCGTGCAACTATTTTTTGTTTCTGATTCAGGTGATTAGGCTTGTAGTTTGGTTTAGAGGAGGCCTTCTTAAAGGCGAAATTTCGGAGGATAAAAGATAAAGCCGCACGGGCGCACAGGAAAATGGTTACTCTTGAGGGCTTCCTTTGGCTCTCAGCTGGGCATTTTGGAGGAGGGGAGAGGATTGGAGAGGAGGAGAAGGAGGAGGTGCGCCTTTTTTTCTCCCCACAAATGGGGATTGCATAGCTGGAAGGAAACGACTACCTTTGCCGCAAATTTTTGAAGCAATCATTTTTTATGAAATCACTTTCCCTTTTTGCGCTGGCGGCCTTGCCCGCTGCATTGTCTGCCAGCGTTGTTGACACTTCTCGCGTTTATAACATTGAAGAGGCCGTCATTGTGGCATCGCCGAAGGAGACCACTTTTCTCAAACGGCAACCGCTGTCGGCCTCGCTCCTCGGTCAGCAGGATTTGCAGGCTCTCGGTGCCACCGACATCCAGGGCCTCTCCATCGCTGTGCCCAACGTCTTTCTGCCGTCCTATGGTTCGCGCGTGACGTCGTCGGCCTACGTTCGCGGTGTCGGTTCGCGCATCGGTGCGCCTGCCGTTGGTCTTTACGTAGATAACGTGCCCTTCACCCACCGTTCGGCCTACGATTTCAGTTTCATGGATGTGGAGCGCGTGGATGTATTGCGCGGTCCGCAGAGTACGCTCTATGGTGGCGGCACCATGGGCGGCCTCATCCGCGTCTTCACGGCCGACCCCTTCCAACATACCGGCACCGAGGTGCATCTGGGCGGTTCGACGGGCAAGGGCGGACGCGAAGCCAAGGCCGTCACTTACATTCATCCCTCCGACCGCGTGGCCCTCTCGCTGAGCGGTGTCTATACGGGTAACAATGGTTTCTATCGCAACGCTTCGACGGGGCAAAGTGCTGATGCCGAGGATGCTGCGGGCGCAAAGGTGCGCCTGGGCTACCGTCCCACGGACCGTTTGCGCCTAGACCTAACCTCTTCCTACGAATACAGCGATGAGAAGGCTTGCCCCTACTTCTTCGTTGGCACGACAACAGCACCGACCCCTGGTCGCCCCCTCGTAGGTTTGGATGAAATTGGACAGAACCGCCAGAGCCGCTACCGCCGCAGCCTGCTCAATACCTCCTTGGGCCTCACCTGGAACACTCGTCCCTTCACGCTGACCAGCATCACGGCCGTACAACACCTACGCGACCGCCTCTTTATGGATCAGGACTTCCTCAGTTCCGACATTTTCTCCCTGGAACAGCGCCAGCGCATGAACACCCTCACGGAGGAAATTTCCCTGAAGGGCAGCAACCGCGCCCGCTGGCAATGGGTGAGCGGCGCCTACTTCCGCCTGCAGCGCGAATATACGTCCTGCCCCGTCACCTTCCTCCCCGACGGCATGACCTTCCTCAACCGCCAATTTGCCTCCGTTCTGCCGCAACAACCGCCTATGACGCTGGCCTTTACGGACCAGAGCCTCAACTTCACCTCCTCCATGCACACGCCCTCCACGGGGGCTGCGCTCTACCACCAGAGCACAGTGCGCCTCGGGGCAGGCATCTCGGCCACGCTGGGACTGCGCGTGGAATACGACCACCGCAGCCTTGACCTCAATTCGGGCCTCAGCCCCTTGGCGAACTACGAATTTGCCATGCCTTCCTTCCGTATCAACACGACTTTGACCACGGACGCTGCCGTCAATGGCCGTCTGAAGATGGACACATGGCAGGTGCTCCCCAAGTTTGCGCTCAACTACGACCACCGCTCGGGCCGCGGCAATGTCTATGTGGCAGTGAGCAAGGGTTATCGCCCTGGCGGCTACAATCTGCAATCCTATTCGGAGTTGGCACAGCAGGCTCTCCAGCGCAATATGATGCTGGGCGTGAAGGACTTCAGCCTTGCCACTATCGACCGATTGCCCCTGCCCGACGCAGTCAAGGACCGCGCGAAGAGGGGACTTGAAACGGCTATTTCGGCCAATCTGCCAGGCGAACCGGTCATCGGCGAACTGGCCTACAAGGCCGAAGAGGCGTGGAACTACGAACTGGGCGGCCACCTGCGCTTCCTGGGCGGGGCTCTGATGGTGGACTACACAGCCTACTGCATTGAAACGAAGAACCGCCAACTCGCACGCTTTGCAGAGAGCGGTCTGGGCCGCGTGACGGTAAACGCGGGCCGCAGCCGCAGCATCGGTGCGGAAATCTCCCTGCACGCCGCCCTGCTTGACAACCGCCTCCGCCTGACGGGCAGTTACGGATATACGCACGCCGAACTGACGCGCCACAATCTGGGCGAGCAGAACGGACAGACCGTGGATTACTCGGGCAATCGCGTACCCTTCGCACCCGAGCACACGATGTACGCCGATGCCCTCTACCGCCAGCCGCTGAAACATTCCTTCTGGCGCGCCGTCTATGTGGGCGTAAGCACCCTTGGCGCAGGCAAAATCTACTGGGACGAGGCCAACTCCTTCTCCCAGCCCTTCTACGCCCTGCTGAATGCCCGCGCCGGTCTGGAACTCTCCAAGTATGCCAACCTGGAAGTCCGCGGCCAGAATCTCACAGGCACCCGCTACGCCACCTTCTCCTTCGACAGTATGACCAACCGCTTCGAGCAGCGCGGCGCACCGCGTTACTTTGAGTTTGCCCTGCGACTGAAGTTCTAGGCAGATAGAGAAAGGGTATAACGAGAATGTACCGCACCTTGCTTGCTTCGTGTGGCTCAACGGATTTTTTTGGCGTTCCTAATATATAATAGGAGTGATATTTCCGTTGGGCCACACGTTGCAAGCAACGTGCGGTACATTGCATTTCCTCTGAGAACGAACCCCGTACACGCACCTTGCAAGCAAGCTGCGGTACTTTCTCGTTACTCCCCTTCCTAGTAGAGTTTGAGGAGTTCTGCTAGGTCGGTGATGATGTGCGTGGGAACGGACTCATCGACCGTTTCGCGGTCCCAGCCACGGCCCTTGAGCCAGACAGTTTCACAGCCCAGAGAGTGGGCGGGGACGATATCCTTGCCGAAGGAGTCGCCTATGACTACACAGTCGGCAGCGGGGCAGCCTGTGGCCTCAATGCCTAGGCGATAGATGGCGGGGTCGGGCTTGCGGATGCCCACCTCGGCACTCTCAATAACGGTCTGAAAATACTCCAGGCGGTAGTCGCGGAGGATGGCCCGCACGTTGCCGTAGAAATTGCTGACGAGGACGAGGGGATAGTGCGCGGTGCAGTGCTCGAGGACGCGGCGGGAGGTCTGGAGGTTGCGCAGGACGTAGCGATTGCAATAGTCGGCGATGGCCGCAACGACTTCGGTTTGCTGCGCGGCATCGGCCTTCCACTGGCCTGCCTCGGAGAGGTGCTGGAGTTCGAGGCGCACCTTCTGGCGGAGGACGGTGAGCATCGTATCGTCTGGCTGGATAATGGGCTGGGCTCCGAGGGTTCGCTCGCCGAATACATAAGCCGCGCGGAAGTCTTCCCAACTCACTGCCGCCAATTCGCGGGCAGACTCGAGCGAAGTACTCACAGCCTGGTAGGCTTCCCAGAGTACGTGGGACCAGTGGAGGGCGTTGGTATCGAGCGTGCCGCCGTAATCAAAGATAAGTGCTTTTGCCATAGATGTACAATAGATTAGGGAGAGGATAGACTGCTATCGCATGATGCGCTTGTTGCCCACCTTGACCAAGCCCACGCCGACGAGGACCCAGAAGAGTTCGCGGATGCGGGTGTAGAAGGAGGTGTAGATGCCGACGCCGCCTGTGGTGATGCCGAGAATCTTGACGATGATGGCTATACCGCCCTCGCGGGCTCCCAACTGCATAGGCAGGAAGAAGAGCAAATTGCCCATCAGCGAGGAGAAGGCCAATATCAAGAGGGCCTCGGCAAAGCCTATCGGCAGACCGAAGGCGTGGAGGATGAACAAGAACTCGAAGGAATTGACGACACGGGCCAGGTATTCGCAAGCCAGACTGCTCCAGAAGGCGCGCGGATGCTCGCCGAGGAGGTAGGCGGTGTCGTGGTCCACCTTCTCCATAGCCTCAATCTTCTTGTCGTAGAACTTCTTCGCATGCTTCTTGACAAATGGGATATGCAGGAGACAGATGCGATAGAGCTTGACAATCAGACCGTTCTTATAGCCATAGCGGAAGACGACTAGGGCCACCAGCAGGACAACCATATAGACGGAGAAGAGAGTCCAGAGCCAGGGTTGCATCTTCTCGAAATAGAAGGCGATGAAGACGAAGATGGCCGTGGTCCACAGGCAGAAGTGCGAGAGGATGTGCATCATGGAATAGAGCACCACGCTACTCATGGCGCGCGGCGTGCCGATGTAGTGGGCCAACTCCATGACACGATAGGGACCACCACCGAAGCCGAAGGGCGTGGTGTAACTGAAGGCGAAACCCGAAACGGTGAGTTTGTAGGAATGGCGATAGGAAAGGTGCTTGTCGTGCGTGCCGTGGTTGACGATAATCTGAAAGGCCAAGGCATTGAGGGCATAGACAAAGACCCACACGCCAATGACGGCGGGCAGATAGAGGCCGGCACTGACGATGTTACGGCGAATCTGCTCGTAGCCGTCCTCAAAACTGAACGCCATCACGATGAGGGCGGCAATGCCGAAGAGGAGGAAAAAGTTTCTTAGTTTGGAACTCATGGGAACTTTTTTAGATTATTGGAAGGTGTCCAAGTCGCGGAGCAATTCGTCGCAGAGGTGCTCGTGGCGACTGCGCATATAGAGATAGAGGCCCACCATCACGGTGATTTCAAACAAGGGGTAGAGCCAAGGATGGCCAATAAGGATGCTCAGATAGAGCACGATGGCACGCGTATTGAAGGTGAGGATGTTGGCGTACTTCATCAGGGGAAGGCTGCCAGCGCGGAAACGCTCGACCAGCGCGGCAGGAAGCACCTCGAAACGCTTATCAAGTGCTGCCTTGAAGGCTTGGAAGCGCGGGGTCTGCTGCTCTTGCGAGTGGGTGTAGTTGCCGTAGAAGAAGAGGAAGACCTTCCAGGCGGGCTCCTTCGTCCAACTGAGCGAACGAAACTCCTGGCGCAGGGCCTTGAAGTTGTCGAGTTCGCTGCCCGCCTTTCCCTTGAGGAAATACAGGTGGATATTGCGGTAGTAGTCGGAGAGTTGGCACTGCTTGCCGTGACAAATGAAACCCGCCACGGCGCAGAGCAACCAGATGAAGATGCCCCAATCGTAGTGCGGCAGGAAGGGGATGGGGTCGTCCATGAGACGAGCGCAGATGGCGAAATAGATGCAGAAGAACCAGACATCGCCAGCAAAACCATCGAGTATGCGGCCCCAGCGCGTCTTCTTGCCCGTCATACGCGCCAACTGGCCATCGGCACTATCGTAGAGGTTGGCCCAGACGAGCAGGAATATACCGCCGATGTTCACCCACAGGTCTTCAAAATAGAAACAGACGGCCGCAGCAATGCCCAAGAGGATGCTGAGAATCGTCACAACGTTGGGATGCACGCCCAACTTGTCAAAGAAGCGCGCCCAAAGATAGCCCAAAGGACGAGTGAAATAGATGTCCAACCACTCTTCGGTATCTTGGGACTTGAACGTTGAGGAAACTGACATGGGAGGGGAATTTATGTTGTTGGATTGTTTGTCTTGAATTTCAGGAATGGCGGTCAGCAGTAAGAGGAAGTGTCTGTTGAGAGAAACAAAAACCAGTATAAACCCCAGCCTCTTCAAGGGTTATTTCTGCTTTTGTTTCATTTCAGCCTACTCAGGACTTACTCTGGCGAAGCTGGCAGTGCCTTTTGTTCTAGAGCTTCGTGTTAAGAGGCAGTGAGCAGTTGGGCAATGGCCGTGGCAGCGGCATCAACGCAGGCACTGAAACTGGGCCAATCGTTGAAATCAATGATGGCGAAACGCCCATCGGGGCGCACGATGGCATCGCCTCCATAGACGGCAATGCCTGTGGTCTGGCTGGCCTGCTCGGCTGCAGCTTGCAGGGCCTCTGCATCAAAGGCGTAGCCGTGAGACGGGCCATTGTGGACCTCCAGTCCGTACTTGCTGAAACCGCCTGGCGACGTAGGATGCACCACGTGAAAGAAGCCTGTACCGCCTACGCCATAAAACTTCACGACATCGCCCTCGCAATGCGCCATGAGCAAGGCACGGGGAATGCCACGCTGCGAAAAGTCCGACAGGCAACGACAGAGGGTGGCAACATCGGCAGCAAAACTGACGTCGGCAGCAGACTGGGCGCACGCATCGGGACGCTTCACCCAGAGCGGCAGGCCCAAACGGCGGAGGGCGGCGTCCACCACTTCGGGCGCGGCCTGCGTCTCGCAGAGTAGGCTCTCAGGCTGCGGCACTCCTGCTTGCTGGAAACGGAGGGTTTGCCGTCCGCGGTCGTTCTCCAGCAGTGCGGCAGGCACATTGACCACCCTGACTTCCTGCTGAGCCAGCACGTTCAGGGCACGAAGCACCTCGGGATGGCGCGCCATGGAAAAGACGGCGGCACAATGCTTGGCATCAAAGGCAGCGGGCGGCCACTGGTCCTCGTTGCAGGTCTGCACCTTGTGGCCAGCCGCTTGCAAGCGTACAGCCACCCTTTCCAGGATGGCTGCATCGCGTTCTATGGAGTTGGGCGAGTATTGCGCACTGCGTCCTATACCCCAAAATACTTTTTCGGTCATGATTGGAGGAATTTTTCTGCCTTGGCAATGTCGTCGGCATGGTCAACATCAAGAATCTTCGAGAAGGGACAAGCCTGCAGGTGCAGCCCATCGGCTATCAGGCCACGCTGCAAGTTGCGCATTCGGCTTTGTCCCTCGTTCATCAAGCGTTGCAGGGTGGGCAGGGCGCGCGGTGTGAGGGCATAGATGCCACCAGAAATATAGCGGTCGCCCTGACAGGCGTCATGGAAACCCGTGATGCGCAGCGCCTCGTCGGTACCTACGTAGAGCGGGCTCTCGTCGTCGATGAAATCCGTCACGGCCATCATGCCGTCCAGCCTTTGTGCGCTGGTGGCTTCCTTGAAGGCGCGGATGTATTCGGTAAATTCTTCTTCGCGGAAAATGGTGTCAACGGTCGTTAGGCAGAAGGGCGCGTCCTGGAGGTAGGGGCTGAGGGCGTGGAAACTGTGCATGGAACTGGGCGTGGTCTTCACGACCAAACGTATCGGCCCATACTGTCCCTCGGCCATCAGGGAGCGGACGTAGGCTTCGGTTTCGGGATGCAACTGATTGACAATAACAACCGTTTCCTCGGCTCCCTGTTGGTGGAAAATGCGCAGGAGGCGACCGATAAGCGTCTCGCCACCTACACGCACCAGGGGTTTGGGCACGCCAACGCCTTCGCGGAATAGGCGCGAGCCTTCGCCGGCTGCGAGAATAGCAAATTTCATGATTATTCTTCAGACTTGGCGGGTTGCGGAAGCGTATGACGCGAACGCTCGCTGTCCTCGCGGCGCTCGTGATAGAGTTTGGGCAGGGGATTCTGGCGCGCTTCGTCATCGCTTTGACGGTTGCGCACAATATCTACGGCTGCATAGATGGCACTGCGGAAGGAGGAGAGGTCGGCTTCGCCCTTGCCTGCGATGTCGAAGGCCACGCCGTGGTCGGGCGATGTGCGGACGTAGGACAGGCCTGCGGTGAAGTTCACCCCACTATCCATGGAGAGGGTTTTGAAGGGGATAAGGCCCTGGTCGTGGTACATGGCGAGGATGCCGTCAAACTGAGAGAACAGTCCCGCGCCGAAGAAACCGTCGGGCGAGAAAGGACCGTTGCAAGGGATGCCGCTCTCAACGGCTGCGTGAACGGCTGGAGCAATCACGTTCTTCTCCTCGTCGCCCAGCATTCCGCCATCGCCGCAATGGGGATTGAGCGAAAGGACGGCAATACGCGGTGTGGACAGGAGGTAGTCGCGGCGCAGGCTGGCGTAGAACTCGCGAATGCGCTCTTCGATGCCTTCGCTGGTCAGCTGTGCGGCCACTTGGCTGACGGGGCAATGCACCGTGACGAGGGCCACGCGCATCACGTCGCTCTGGAGTATCATCAGCGGATGCTGGTTTGCGCTGCCCAGACGTTCGGCCAGAAATTCGGTGTGCCCAGCAAACTTGAAACCGGCCTCGTGCATGGACTCCTTGCAAATGGGAGCGGTCACGAGAGCGTCAATCTTGCCATCGCGCAAATCTTCAACGGCGCGCTCGAGGGCTTCGAGGGCAGCGTGACCTGCTTCGGGCGTTTTCTTTCCCCATTCAACGGGCACCTCGTGGTCGAAGCAGTTGATAAGGTTCAGGCGGTCGGCCATCGCCTCTTCGGCAGCGTTGATAAAATAGAAATTGGGCTTTATGCCGAGTGCTTTGGCATGGTAGGTGGCCACCTTTGCCGCTCCATATATTATAGGAGTGCACATATCAAACATCAGGGTGTCGGCAAAACTGCGCAGGATAAGCTCGTAGCCCACACCATTGGTATCGCCGTGGGTAATACCTATTCTGAGCAGTGGGCGACTAGGTGCTTGCGATGCCTCATGCGCATTATCCTGCGCTTGTTCGGCAGGCACATTATGTATGCGATTGTCTCTGACCATAGAATCTTTGATTTTGGAGATATATAATAAGGTATAGGGGGCGCGCTGGGCGCTGAATGGATTCGGGGTTGAAAAGAAGGCAAGGATAACTCTCAACGGCTAGGATAACTCTCAACGATAAAGACTATCGAGCCAGCAGCCAAAGGCTGCGTTGAAACTAGGGAGCGAAGCGACCGTTGAAACTTGAAACTAGCAGCCGAAGGCTGCACTGAAACTAGGGAGCAAAGCGACCGTTGAAACTAAGGGAGCAAAGCGACCGCTACCCCCTCTCGGCCTCCTGCTTCTTAGTGGAGAGCAGGCCGCAAGCCGCGTAGATGTCCTGTCCCCGCGAAGCGCGAATCGTCGTGAAGATGCCGTGGCCCGTGAGGTAGTCGCGAAAGCGCAGCATGGCCTCATCGTCAACGCCCTTGAGCGGAGTGTCGGGAATATCGTGGAAGCGGATGAGGTTGATGCGGCAGTCCAGGCCATCGAGCAGGGAGACCAGCGCGCGGGCATGGTCCATACTGTCGTTGATACCCTTGAACACGATGTACTCAAAACTGAGGCGGCGCTGGTGCGAACTATCGTCGTTCATCGGTCGGCGGCGGCAGAAATCGTACTGGCGCAGAAGGTTCACCAGTTCGCTAGCGGGAAAGGCGCGCTCGGCTGGCATCAAGGCTTGGCGACCCTCGTGCAAGGGATGGTGCAGGCTGACAGCCAGATGGCAACGGCTCTCGTCAAGGAATCTCTGCAAACCAGCACGCA
This sequence comes from Bacteroidales bacterium, assembly GCA_004555425.1. Lineage (GTDB taxonomy): Bacteria > Bacteroidota > Bacteroidia > Bacteroidales > Bacteroidaceae > Alloprevotella. The sequence goes on along the minus strand of SFID01000015.1, from coordinate 12,965 downwards.
GTCCGACGGTACTAACAGTGATGCGCTTGGGGCTCCACGCGAAGCCCCACGGCGCGGTGAGCACCTCCGTGGCGCGCAGCACGGCGTCGATATTGTCAAAGGGTTCGCCCTGCCCCATAAAGACCACGTTGGTCAGCGTCTCGCGCTCGGGCAAGGCATAAATCTGGTTGAGAATCTCAGCTGCCGAGAGCGACGCGGCATACCCTTGTCGCCCTGTCATACAAAAGGCGCACCCCATCTTGCATCCCACCTGCGAACTGACGCACAAGGTGGCGCGGTCGCCGTCGGGGATATAGACCGTTTCGATGTAGTGGCCGTCGAGCGTGCGATAGAGGTATTTGATGGTGCCATCCACCGAGTGCATGGCTTCGGCAGGACCATGCGCACCGATGGTGCAGCGCTGGGCAAGGCGTTCTCGGTTGGCTTTCGAGATATTCGTCATCTCATCAATGGTCATCACGCCCTTGGCATACAGCCACTGCGCCATCTGCTTACCTACAAAGGCAGGCATTCCCATTTCTTGGGCCAACTGCTTGAGTTCCGTTTCGCTCTGTCCCAGCAGAACGACTTTGTCTGAGGTTTCCTGCGCTGTCATACTCGGTTTTTGCGTACAAAAGTAAGGGATTTTTCTGACTTGTACAAGGTTAGCCGCTAGAAAAGGCGCGCAGCGGGGATTGCGGAAAGGGCTGAGCTTTCGGATTGGGCGAGGAGTTTGTGCTCATTGTTGGAGGTAGGGGTAGTAACGTGAAAGTACCGCACCTTGCTGCAAGGTGTGAGTAAGGAGTTCTCATTGCAAGGCAATGTACCGCACGTTGCTTGCAACGTGTGGCTCCGCGGAATTGAGGTGTGTTTATACCATATATATAATGGGTACAAACATGAAAAAATCGCGGAGCCACACGTTGCAAGCAACGTGCGGTACATTGCGTTTTCAATGAGAACGAACACCTTACTCACACGTTGCAAGCAACGTGCGGTACGTTACTCACCTCGGTGTACGAACTTCCTATTGCGTTTCTGGTGGGACATCTATCCCACGCCTTTACCAGTCCGTGCGGTTGCGGATGAACAAGTCCTCGAAGGCTTGAATGCTCATCGGGTGGGTTTCGGCGAAGGTGTCGATGTGGCGCATACGCTTCTCCTCCAGAATTTCGTCCACGGCTATGAGGATGCCTGTTTCCTCCACCTCGCCAAATTCGTGGTTGATGGCGGTGCCGAAACTGCGCATCGTGGGGCTCAGGCCCATATAGGCGTTGACGAGGGGCGGGATGTTGAAGCCCAGTTTGCGCACCTCGGTGTTGAGAATGCGGTAGTCGGCGCGGAAGTCGTCCTCCACGAAGAGGGCGGCCAGTTCCTCGTCGGACGTATCCAGTTGCAGGGGCTCGTTGGCCACGACAAGGCGGTCGGGGTCGCCGAAGTGCTTGTTCAGGAAATAGAGAATCATATCGCGGGCCTGGCGATTGAAACTGGGGTACATGGTCATCTTGCCGAAGAAATACTTCAGGCCGGGAATGACCACGGTCAGCGCGCCCAGGCCGTCCCACAGATTGTCGAGAGCAAAGAGGCTCTTGGCCAGTCTGCGCGTACTCTGGTATTCGAGGGTGACGAAGGAGCGGCCCAGTTCCACAGTATCGCGCAGGTATTCGTCAATGAATTTCTGGGAGAAGTGGAACATGTGGCCCGTGGCCAAGTGTGGCTGTCCGTCGGGGCGAAACTGCATCTCGCGGCCAGGCAGGAAGCGATAGCCGCCAAGGATTTGCTCGTCTTCGGGACACCAGACGATGAGTTGGTAATAGGGATGTTCACACGTATCGAACTCGTCGAGGTCGAGCGCAAGGCCCGTACCGCCACCTGCTGCGCGGAAGGCTATCTCGCGCAGGCGGCCTATCTCGCGCACCACGTTGGGTGCTTGCTGCCAGGTCACGATGTAGATTTCGTTGCCAGCCTTATTGGTGGACCGCAAACGGCGTTCGGGCGTCAGTTCGACCTTGAGGAGTTCGCGGGATACGGGAGGGATGATTGGTTCCATCATTGGATGCTATAATAAGTATGGTAGAATACAGGTAGGTGCTATAGTCAGGGCTTCAATTGATAGACAATGTCCTGCACGTAGGCAGCCCACTGAGTGGCTGTGCGGCTGCGATCGAAGGTTTGCCAGGGGATGGGGCGGCCAATATGCACCTCGAAGGTCTTGTGCTGGTTCTTGAAGAGTTCGTCCACCAGGTAGAGCATGGCCAGGTTGAACTTCAGGCCAAACATCTTGCAGAGATTGGCGATGGTGTAGAACTTATTGGAGTTGCGGCCGCTGAAATAGATGGGCACCACGTCGCGCTGATGCTGCACGCTCTTGGTGATGAAGGTCTTGTTCCAAGGCAGGTCGCGAATCACGCCGTGCCTACGGCGCGAGCAGAGGCCAGCGGGAAACATCAATATATGGTCATCGCCCGAAAATCCGGCTTCGACCATGGCAGGAAACTGCCTGCTCTGCTTTCCCGTCTTGTTGATGGGAATACACAGCGGCGCGAGGCCGGGCAGGAACATGAGCAGGTCGTTCACCAGATACTTGATGCGACCATCGTAGTGCGTACCTAGCACGTAGCCCAGGGCCACTCCGTCCTGTCCACCTAGGGGATGATTGCTCACGAAGGTGAAGCGGCGGCCGTCGGCATCGGAGGGCAGATTTTCCAATCCCTTGACTTCCAACTTCGTATCCAGGAAATCCAGACAACCTTTGAGCCAAGGCACGCCCTCTTTGTCGCCAATGATGCGCAGGAAGTCGTTCACCTGGTCTTGGTGGAGGCGGCGTTTGAGCCACGCCACGATAAAGCGGGGGATGCGCTTGGCTTTCGGTCCTGCCTTGGAGCGCAGGATTTCATCGATGTCTATCTGAAAGGGGGCTTTGTCGGGTTGCATGATTGGGTTGGTTTTGGACTTGGGTGTGAGGGCCGTGGACCTTCCTAGTTGGAGATATAGAGATTGTTGCCGCTGGCAGCCACGCGGTAGCGGAAGAGGCGGCGGCCCTGGTCTCCACCTACGACAATGCCACTGTTGTTGAGGTCGTACTTGCGGCCGCAACGGCTGCAAGTGGCGCGGCCCTGGGCATCTATCGCGAGCGAACGCTGAATGCTGGACTCGGTGTAGCATTCGGGACACACGAGGTCGAAGGCCATCACGGGAAACTGCCCATTGAAATCTGGGATATTGGGCATGCCGACAATGAAGCCTGCGATACATTCGGGCCGCCCGTAGTTGTCGGCTGCCGTCGGGCGATGCGTGTAACTGGTGCGCCCATCGTTGAGCAGGAAGTGGTAGTTACCATTGGGAAAGTTGATGGCGCACCACATGCCGGGGTTGCGCGTGGCTGTGAGCAGGGGCGGCGTGGTTTCCACATAGGTATAGCGGAAGAAGGCGCGGTAACTGCTGTACAGATGGTCGCTCTCGTCGTTGCAGGCAACAAGGAGCAGCGTCCAGAGGGGCAGGAGCAGGAGAAGACGTCGCATAGCGGGGGATAGGGGAAGGGTTATGAAGCGGAGCAAAGGGGCAAGGCGGCAGGCGCGGAAGGCAGATATCCGTTTTCAGGTCCGACTTTTCCGTTTTTGCAAGGGAGATTGCCAGCGACCTGCGGGCGCGGGTCGCGTGACCTGCGGGCGCGGGTCGCGTGACCTGCGGGCGCGGGTCGCGTGACCTGCGGGCGCGGGTCGCTGGCCACATCCCTGAGAAAAACGGGAAGAGCCCTCGCCCGAACGGGATGGACCTTTGCCGAATCGGAAACTGCCGAGGGCGAATCAAGCGTTGCGGCTGTCCATGTTGCAGCCCGCCGATGATCTATTGCAAAGAAAGCAATTCCTAAATATAAAGGATGTATAGAACGTTGTACTCACACCTTGCAAGCAAGGTGCGGTACATTTCTCACCAATGCATCGGGGCGACAGCGAGCTGGCTGTGGGCCCTACGCTTCTTCCAAGCGCACGAGCACCTTGGCGGCTGCATTGCGGAGGTGCATATTCTGGCCTGCAACGGCTGCCTGAGCCTGGTCGAGGAGTTCTTGGCGGTCGCGCGGTGCGGGCTGCATACCTTGTGCCATCAGGCGGCCGAGGAGCAACCAGCCGCAGAGCTGGAACATTTCCTCCTCGCGCGCCACCCATTCAAAGGCAACGGTGGAGGCGTAGGGCAAACGGCTGAAAAGGTGGAGCACGGTGAAGGCGGCCTCTTCGGGGAAACGCATCTGTTCCACCCACACCTCGGCTAAATCGGCGGGAAAGGCTTCGATGGGCTGCAAGAGGCCGGCCAGGAGGCGACACTCGCGGATGTCTTCCTTCCACAGCGCAGCGGCGAGAGCGGAGGTATGGGGCAGTTCGGCGGCAAATTCGCAGAGGCGCGGCATTTCCACGCCGAAGTTGACCTTGTACGTCAGTCCCTTCTCGCGCATGGATTGGCTGAGGACGCCATTCATCATGCCGCGCAGGGATTGCTTGATGAAGCGCAACTGGTCGGCCAACTCTTCGGGACAACCTGTCTGTGGGTTTTCGGACATAGGCGGGGAAATGGAGGATTAAGGGATGAAGGTTTCTACGCAGGAGAAGCGGGTGATGCCCTGCGGCTCGATGGTGAGTGCGCTGTTGGAGGCGGGCAGCAGGAGGCTCTCGCCTGCTTGCAGGAATACCTCATTGCCTTCGGCATCGGTGAGTTTGGCCTCGCCTTCGTAGGCTATCAGGATGACGAAGGAGTCGATGGCGGCATAATCCACCTGCATCGTCTGCTCGGTGCGGATGAGGCGGGTGGTAAACTGCGGACACTGCACCATCAGCGAAGCCTCGCCGAGGCGGGCGGAGTAGTGCGTGCGATAGTCGGCCTCGGCCTTGAAGTTGAGAGCCTGACGCGCTTGCTCGACATGGAGTTCGCGGCGGTTGCCGAGGTCGTCGGTGCGGTTGAAGTCGTACACGCGGAAGGTGTCGTTGCTGCTCTGCTGGATTTCGATGAGGAAGTTGCCCGCGCCGATGCTGTGGATGCGACCTGCGGGGATGAAGAAGCAGTCGCCCACATGGGTAGTGTGGTAGGCCAGGTGCTCTTCAATGCTGCCGTCCTCAACGCCCTGCGCGTAGGCATCTGCCGAATAGTCGTGGGCAAAGCCCGAGCAGAGCCTTGCGCCCTCGTGCGTGCCGATGATGTACCACATCTCGGTCTTGCCAAAGGGATGGCCCATCGTATTGGCCATAGCATCATCGGGATGCACCTGAATGCTGAGGGGCTGTGCGGCCGAGATGAACTTGATGAGCAGGGGGAAGGTTTCACCGTAGCGTTCGAAGTTGGCCTGTCCCACGAGGGTGGCACCATACTTGCGGATGAGGGCGGGCAGGGTCGCACCGAGGTCATCGCCTGCGGTCACGATGGTTTCGTTGCCGGGCACGCCGGAGATTTCCCAACTCTCACCGACAGCCTTCGTGCCTTCGGGTAGTTGCTTGAGATGATTGATATCATTGCCTCCCCAGATGGTATTTTTGAGGAGGGCTTCAAATTTGATGGGTTTCATATAATTTGTCAGTTTCAATAGACGCTTGTGGGGATGAAACAAGGAGCGGAGTATCTATTATATATATAGGATTACCTATAATAATTATAGGCGCGCGGTGGTTAGCGCAATACTTTGCCAACGCCGGCAGATTCCAGCTGGAGGCTCTTGGAAGTGACGTCGAGTGAGCGCACGTCGAGCAGGCCTGCGCCATTGATTTCCACGCGGGCCGTGTCGCAGCGACCAGCCAAGACCACCTCGCCCGCACCGTTACTTTTGACGCTGAGTTTGCTCGTGGTGATGCCGCGCGTTCGAACACTGCCTGCGCCATTGGCCGAGATGCTGACTTCGGGGGCCTGCAAACTATCGGCAAGAATGGCTCCAAGGCCGTTGGTTGTTATCTCGATGGGGCAATTAACCTTTTGCGAACCCACGCGCAGGCATTTGCCGCCATTCATTTCGATGCGATAGGCATAGGGAACGTAAATCTTGGCAACGACCACTGCCTTGTCGGGCATGCGATAACGATGATTGACGGAAATGTTCAGCACTCCCTCGCTCACACGGGCGATGACGTTGTCCAGCACTTCCTGCTTCGCCATCAGAACGACACGGGGCGACTCCTCGGGCGCGGTCTGGAAAAACGACACATCGGCAAAGCAATCCACGACCACGGCCGAAAAACTGCTCATGCGCACATCTTTCTGTGCGAAGCCAGTGGTGTCGGTAGGCGTCTCGGTCATCAGACTGATGACTTGATGAATATCCTTGCGGTCGCAGGAAGTAGCCAACACTGCGCCCAAGAGCAGAGCAAGGAACAGGGGGAATTTCACGATTTTCTGCATAATAAAAGTGGGGAAAAGGGTTAGCGTTCTTTCCAGAAAGCAGGAACGAATGGCAACAAGAGTGAGAAGATTTCAAGACGGCCAGCCAGCATCAGGAAAGAGCAGATCCAGAGCACGCCGTCGGGCAACTTGTCCCACGAATCCAAGGGACCGACGTACCAGCCGATGGAGGGGCCGGCATTACTAAAGGAAGCCACACCCAGACTGATGGAATCGAGCATCGGAATGCCCATACACATCATCGCCACCATCGCTACGCTGAGCAGCAAGAACATGGCCACGAAATAGGCAAAGATGGTCTGCGTGATACTCGAGCCAAGCGTCTGATAGCCCAGGCGAACAGGTATCACGGCACGGGGATGCAGCATCTGGCGAAACTCGTTGGCCATCATCTTCCAGGAGGTGAGTATGCGCACGCACTTCATGCCGCCGCTCGTCGAGCCGGCACAGGCACCCATCAAGGAGACAAACAGCAGGGGAACCCACGTACAGGCGTGCCACTCCTGGAAATCCTTCGTGGTGAAGCCCGTGGTCGTGCCGAGCGAGGTCACCTGGAAAGCGGCTGCACGGAGACTGTGCTCGATGCCAAAGCCATCGACCACGTAGAGGCAAACTGCACAATAAATCGTAAAGAAAAGGAGAACCCCGGCGTAAAACCGGATTTCTGCATCGCGCCAAACTTCACGGAAACGGCGCTTGATGACCAGCAGATAAAGGAGCGTGAAGTTGATTCCGCTGGCCGCCATAAATATTATCTCGATGTATTCTATCAGGGGCGACTGAAAATAGGCCACGCTGTCCTGATGGGTGCTGAATCCGCCCGTTGAGATGGTGGCCATACTGTGGTTGATGGCATCAAAGGGACTCATGCCTGCCAATATCAGAGCCACGCTGCAGGCAATGGTCATCACAACGTAGAGACCCCAAATCCAGCGCGCCGTGGTGCTGATGCGGGGATGCACCTTGCCCGTCTTGAGCCCCGTGGCCTCGGCTGAGAAGAGTTTCAAGTCGCCCACACCCATCTGGGGAAGCACAGCGATGGTGAAGAAGACGATGCCCATACCGCCAAACCAGTGGGAAAGCGACCGCCAAAAGAGAATGCTGTGCGGCAGGTGGTCAATATCGGTATAGACGGAGGCTCCCGTGGTGGTGAATCCCGACATACTCTCGAAAAAAGCACAGGACAGGCGCGTCATGTCCGTGCCAAGCAAAAACGGGAGGGTTCCGATAATCGAAAAGACCAGCCACGAGGCGGAAACAATGAAATAGCCATCGCGCCGGCTCATTTTGTTTTCAGCGTGTCGGCCAAAGTATTTGAGCATCAAGGCCAGCACGAACGACACTGCCGCCGGGATGGCAAAGGCCATCCACTCCCGCTCGCCGTAAAACAGGCCCGTGGCCAAACAGACGAGCAAGAGGAGCACGAGCAGCATGAGCAGTGTGCCGAGCACCTTGGATATGATTTTGAAATTGAGCATGGGGATTTCTCAATGCCTTCTCCTGAAAAGCGGAAAGCGGACTTGAATAAAAGGGCGGCCGCTGGGAGGGTTGATAAATGCGCCGCTGGGTGATAGTATGGAGAAGGCGGGCGATAGATTCCTGGGTTGAAAAATAGAAATGGAGAAGGCGGGCGATTTTGCTTAATGAAAATATTTCTCAAGGTGCTTCACCTCGTTCTCAAGGCAGAAGGCCACCACCGTATCGCCGGGCTGAATCTGCGTACGGCCGTTGATGAGCAGTCCCTTGCCGTCGCGCACCAATCCGCCGAGGGTGACGGTGGAGGGCAGGTGGAGGTCCATAACGGGTTTGGAGGCAATGCGCGCACCGGGATTCACTTGAAACTCCGCCACATCGGCATTGGCCACCAGGAGGTTCTTCATCGTTGTGATGTCTGCCTTGAGCATCATTTGGTAGATATGGCTGGCGGCGAAGGTCTTCTTGTTGATGATAAAACCAATGTCCAAGTTTTCTGCCACCTTGATATAATCGCTGTTTTCCACCATCGCCACGGTTTTCTTGATGCCGAGGCGGCGGGCGGAGAGGCAGGCCAGGATGTTTTGTTCCGAACTTTCCGTGAGTGCGGCAAAGGCTTCGGCCTTGTGGATGCCTTCGTCCATGAGCAGATTGGGGTCTGTGCCATCGCCATTGATGACGAGGACGTTGCTCTGGCCAGCCAAGAGTTCGTTGAGACGTTCGCAGCGTTTCGGGTTGGGCTCAAACACCTTGGCGTGCATATAGTCGGGCATATTCCAAAGGGCATGGACCGCTGTACTACTACCGCCCATGAAGAAAATGGTCTTGACGTCGGGGTATTTGTCCTTGCCCGTGATGTCGCGGATATAGTTGACGTACTCGGGCGTGGTCATGAAGAAGGCGATGTCGCCCAAGTGAAGACAGTCGTTGCCGTGGGGGATGATGGTGTCCTCCTCGCGCTTGACGGCCACGACGTGGCAGGGCGTGGCGGGGTCGAAGAGGTCGCGCAGGGGCTTGTTGAGGATTTGCGCCGTCTCGCGCAGTTTCACGCCAACCATAATCAGTTCACCATCGTGGATATCTATCCACTGGCGCACCCACGAGCGTTTGATGTTGCTGATAATCTCGCGGCCCGCCAGCATTTCGGGATAAATAATAGAGTCAATGCCAACGGAGCGGAAGAAACTCTTGTTTTCTTCAAGCGTATATTCGTAGTTGTCCACACGGGCCACAGTCTTGCGGGCACCGAGTTTGGAGGCCAGCATACAGCAGGTCATGTTGTGGGCCTCGTCGGGCGTGACGCCGATAAAAAGGTCGGCCTTGCCCACCTCGGCATCCTTGAGCCCTTGGATGGACATGGGCGAGTCGCAGATGGTCAGCAGGTCGAAATTGCTGCTGAGGTCGCCCATTCGCTCGCGATTTTCGTCCATGACTGTGATATCATGGCGTTCGCGCGACAGGAGTTTTGCCAGGTGGGTGCCCACTGCACCTGCACCTGCTATGATGATTTTCATTTTCTAGGGATTCTAGGGATTTGCTCGGACACGGGCCCTTATCGGGGAGGCCGAGCCGTTATTTCTACGCCTATATATAATAAGGAGTGTCAGGGATTGGGACGCGGCTTGCGCTTAGGAAAGGATTTCCGCGATAGCCGTTTCCACGCCTTGGCTATCCATACCCAAGATGTGGTAGAGTTCCTCGGGTTTGCCGTGCTCCACGAATTTGTCGGGCACACCTAGGCGTTTCAGTCGGGGCGTGTGGCCCTTGTCATTGAGGTATTCAAGGATGGCACTACCCATGCCGCCTGCCACCACGCCGTCTTCGAGGGTGATAATGCGGTCGAAGCTTTGGGCCACCTCGTCGAGCAGTTGCGTGTCGAGGGGTTTGACGAAGCGCATGTCATAGTGGGCAATGCTGATGTCGGGATGCTGCTGTTCGTAGGCGGCAATGGCTTCTGCCGCTGCGTGGCCGATGGGTCCCAGCGTAAGGATGGCCAGATGTTTTCCGTTCTTCAAACAACGGCCACGGCCCACAGGAATCTCATCGAAGGGGCAATGTGGGTCTGCCAGGCTGCCACAGCCACGCGGATAGCGGATAACGAACACGCCCTTGTCGGGCAGGGAGGCGGTGTACATAAGGCGGCGCAATTCGTGCTCGTCGTAGGGCGACGATATCGTCAGGCCAGGCACGGGGCGCAGGGCGGCGATGTCGAACACGCCATGATGCGTTGCGCCGTCCTGTCCTACGATGCCTGCGCGGTCAAGGCAAATCACCAGGTGCAGTCCCAGAAGGGCAGCATCGTGGATGACGTTGTCGTAGGCGCGCTGGGCAAACGAGGAATAGATATTGCAGAAAGGCAACAAGCCTTCTTTGGCCATTCCAGCGGAGAAGGTGACGGCGTGGCCCTCAGCAATGCCCACGTCGAAAGCGCGGTCGGGCATTTCCTGCATAAGGAGATTCATCGAGCAGCCCGTAGGCATGGCTGGCGTGACGCCTACAATATTCGGATTCTGCCGAGCCAGTTCCACCAGTGCGTGACCAAACACGTCCTGATAGCGCATGGGCGTATTCTTGCTGCCCGAACTGATACGTTGACCGCTCTCCACATCGAATTTTCCGGGCGCGTGCCACAGCGTGGCTTCTTTCTCGGCGGGCTCGTAGCCCTTTCCCTTCGTGGTATGTATGTGGAGTATCTTCGGCCCTTCCATATCTTTAATTTCGCGCAGGATGCGCACCAATTCTATGACGTTGTGGCCATCCGTCGGCCCGAAGTAGCGGATATTCATGCCCTCAAATACATTTTGCTGGTTGGTCAGCAACGACTTGAGACTATTGTTGAACCGCAGTATCTGCCCCTTGCGCCCCTCGTCAAGCCATCCCCATTTGGAAAGTTGGCGGGAGATGCGAAAACGCAGGCGGTTGTACCACGGACTGGTGTGCAGATGGAGCAGGTATTGCTTCATGCCGCCCACGCTGTGGTCGATGCTCATATTGTTGTCGTTAAGGACGATGAGCAGGTTGTTGGGCGTTTCGCTGGCATTGTTGAGTCCCTCAAACGAGAGGCCGCCACTCATCGCGCCGTCGCCAATGATGGCCACCACGTGGCGGTCGCGCTCACCATGGCGTACGGTAGCAACGCTCATACCCAAGGCAGCCGAGATGGAATTACTGGCATGGCCGCAGGCAAAGGTGTCGTATTCACTTTCGGCGGGCGAGGGGAAGGGCCGCAGACCGTGCAACTTGCGATTGGTGGGGAAGGCATCGCGCCGCCCCGTCAGCACCTTGTGGCCGTAAGCCTGATGTCCCACGTCCCACACGAGCAAATCGCGCGGCGTATTCATAACATAGTGAAGGGCCACGGTCATTTCAACGGCGCCGAGGCTGGAGGCAAAGTGTCCGGGGTTCTTCGCCAATTCTTCTATGAGGTATCTGCGCAACTCAGCGCACACTGTCGGCAACGCCTCAACGGGCAGCGCGCGCAGGTCGGCAGGAGAATTTATGCGAGTGAGGTATTGATAACAATTTTCGTGTTCCATATAAATATATGGTAGTGGCTATAATATATATGGTAGGTTCAATGGTAGATACATGAGGGGTAGCCTGACAAGGCACTGCCCCAGAAAGCGCAAGGCTTTGCCGATGGACTGACAACAGGCCGAGAACTGCCTACGGGAACTTCTTCATCCTGCACCAAACTGCCCGAACGACTCGACAGCAAGGCACGCAAACAGCCATTTCAACCTGTTGTATCAATTTGCAAAAGTAATAAATTCCCTCTAATTGGTAGATAGCGCTCTAATATTTTTAAGACATGAAAAAAATCCTAATGAAAATTTGGTTGTTTCCTAGGGAGTTCGTACCTTTGCACTCGCTTAACGGCAAACAAACGGTTTGATCCGCTAGCTCAGTTGGTAGAGCAATACACTTTTAATGTATGGGTCTTGGGTTCGAATCCCAAGCGGATCACCCAGAAGTCGCTGCAAGATGCTCAGCATCCGCAGCGACTTTTTTTGTGCTTGGTGCGAGGGATTGGGCGGCTTGCCTCTGGCGGTCTCCGCAGTGAAAACGCATCCTAAACTCAGTTTTTTGTAAAATACGCGGTTATAATCGCAAAAATTTGTACCTTCGCATTATCTTAATCGGCATTTTTGTAGGCAGTGAAAGTTGACACCCAGTAAGAGATTATCGTCTAGCCTTTTAGTGGCCTGCTCGCTATTTACGATTAGTTGGATGGTTTTAATGTCGTTGCTAGTCATAATAAAAAGTGCTGTATTTCCGTTTCAAAAATACAGCACTATTCTATTATCTTAAAAAGACGTGATTTATAACTAGTCAATAAAATCTATGTGGCAATCATCCTCATTATCTAATGCCTTATGTTCACGATTAAATTTATCAGGGAAGAATATTGCATTTAACAGGTCTCTTCCAATGCCATATAATATATATATGGATACTATTATTGTCAATATTTCCAACATAATATAGAGATTTAGTAGGTTAATATTTCATCGTTACGCTACAAATATAGTGAATACTATTGATATTGTTTGTTTTACTCCTTATTTTTTTGATATATATAAATTGTGAAGTTAGCGCTCTCGGCTGTTGAGGTTGTCGAACAATCCCGCGAATCCTTCGCCTATGATGGTTGCCAGATGCTCCTTGAGAACCTGCGTGCTGATATACCAACTGCGGGTGAACCACGGGCAAATCACCCAAAAGTCGCTGCAAGATGCTCAGCATCCGCAGCGACTTTTTTTGTGCTTGGTGCGAGGGATTGGGCGGCTTGCTGCTGGCGGTCTCCGCAGTGAAAACGCATCCTAAACTCAGTTTTTTGTAAAATACGCGGTTATAATCGCAAAAATTTGTACCATCGCATTATCTTAATCGGCATTTTTTGTATAAATGTAATGGTCAAACTCCATCAATTCAGCGACAACCTCTACGGCACCGATTTTACAGAGCTAAAGAACTACCTAGCTGCATGTAATGCCTATGAAGAACCCTCGCAAGCCAAACTACAAATTGTACCGCGGCTTGCTTGGTGTGAGTAAGGTGTTTGTTCTCATAGAAAAAGCAATGTACCGCACGTTGCTTGCAACGTGTGGCTCAGCGGAAATGTTGGCTCATTGATA
>SFID01000131.1 GCA_004555425.1 Bacteroidales bacterium | reverse complement strand
TTCATTCGGTCACGTAGCCCGCTACGCTCCCTCACGAAAAACAAAAACCTACGGCACGATAGCCGAAAACTCATCGCAAGCTAATTTATAGAACCTACCTAGTACGTGTTGCAATCCTAGAGGTGCTTGGCCAGAAAGGCTTCCATGGCGCGGTAGAAGTCGAAGCGGTTCTCCTGGTTGTGGAAACCGTGGCCTTCGTTGTCCTTGACCATGTATTCCACGTCCACGCCGCGCTCCCGTAGTGCCGCCACCATTTGATCGCTCTCGGCTTTGTTGACGCGCGGGTCGTTCGCCCCTTGTGCGATAAAGAGCGGTGCCACTATTTTGTCGGCATGCAGGGCCGGCGAATAGGCTTCCAGCATTTCGCGGTCCTTGTCGGGGTCGCCCACCTGCTCGTACATCATCTCGAGCATCGGTCGCCAGTAGGGCGGAATCGTTTGCATGAACGTCAGCAAGTTCGACACACCCACATAATCTACGGCACAGGCGTACAGATGAGGCGTGTAGGTCACACCGGCAAGGGTGGCATAGCCGCCGTAACTGCCGCCGTAGATGGCGATGCGCTTAGGATCGCTGATGCCTTGGCGGATGAGCCATTCCACACCATCCGTGATGTCGTCCTGCATGGCTTGTCCCCATTGCTTGTAACTGGCTTCAAGGAATTTGCGGCCGTAACCTGTGCTTCCGCGGAAGTTCATCTGGAAAACGGCATAGCCACGGCTGCACAGAAACTGCGTTTCCGAGGAAAATCCCCATTTGTCGCGTGCCCAGGGTCCGCCGTGGGGATTGATGATTGTGGGCACATGGTGCGCGGTCTCAAGCGTCAGGCCGTGGGGCAGGGAGAGGTAGGCTTCTATTTCCCATCCGTCGCGCGTGGTGTAGGTCACAGCGTGCATTTCCACCATTTCCTCTTCGCGAATCCACGGAGCCAGTTCGGCGAGCAGGCGGGGTTGGTCTTCGTCCACGTTGTAGAAATAGTAGGCACCGCGTGTGCGGTCGTTGCCCACGTAGAGGAGGAGGTTCTGCTCGGCCTTGTCCGTGTCGGCCAGTCCCACTTTGTGGTCGGGGAAATGGGCCTTGATGCGTTTGCGCAGGGCTTCCTCTTCGCTGTCGAAGTAGTGGCGCACGGGGTCTTTGTGGCCCGAGCAGAAGGCGGCCAGCAGTTTGCCGCGCTTGCGCGAGTAGGAGATGCCCTCCACGTCATATTTCTCGTGGGAGAAGAGTTGCTCCAACTCCTCGCAGGTGGCGGGGTCCATCAGTACGAGCGATACCTTGTCGCGGCCGAGGTTGGTGGCTGCATATACGTGGCGGTTGTCGGGCGTGAACTCCAGGAAACTCACCTCTTCCTTGAAATTGGTCGTCAGCACGGGGCGAAACTCTTCGCCATCGTTGTCGCGATAGAGTATCTGCGTATTTACGCCGTCTACGATGGCCGTGACGGCGCGCAACTGCCCTGCGTGGTCCGTCATCCAGCCTTGCCAGTTGCCTGGGTTCTCGGCCAGCAGTGTCAGTTTGCCTGTTTTCAGATTCAGGCGGTAGGGGTCGAACGCCTCTGGGTTGCGTTGGTTCATGCCGATGATTATCTGGTCGGGCACATCCTCCAGGTCGTCGATGATAGAGGCACGTACGCCAGGGAAATCCGTATAGCAGCGCAGGTCCGAACCGTCAATGTTGACGCCATACAGGCGATAGTTTTCGTCGCCCGCCGTGTCTTTCATGAAAAGCAGCCGCTCGTTGTCCGCCCATATATAGCCGGCGATGCTGCGCTCGGTTTCGAAGGTGATTTGCTGGCTTTCCGTGCTACCGATAGCGCGGATAAATAGGTTCATGCGGTCCTCGTAGGGAGCAACGAAGGAGAAGTGTCGTCCGTCGGGCGAAATCTGATAACCGGATTGGGAGGAATTGCGAAAAAAATCTTCTAGTGGTAACACCGCTGTCTCTTGTTTTTTGTGTGTGATGAGGAGGGGAGAAATGGTATGCCTACATATTTAAGGAGCACGCCTATATATATTAAGGAGTACGCCTATATATAATAAGGTATATCTACAGCAAATCTCTGTAAGCCTCGATGGCGCGCTCGGCCGTGCGGATGGCATCTTCCATTGGGAAGGGCAGTTCGCCGCCCGAGGCATTGAGGTGGCCGCCGCCGTTGAAAAATTCGCTGGCCATCTTGTTGCAGGGGAAGTCGTCCACGGAGCGCAGGCTCACACGTATGACATCCTTTTCCGTGTCTTCGCGCAGGGAGATGCTGAGGCGCATTCCTTTCACCTCAAGGGGCATATTGACCAGTCCCTCCGAGTCGCCGCGTACGTATTGCAGGTCTTTGAGTTCCTGACGAGTGAGGGTGAAGATGCTGGCTCGGTGGTTCTCGTAGAATTTCAACTTTTCGTGGAGCACGTAGCCAATGATGCGCAGTCGGCTCTCCTTGCTCGACCAATAGACGTTGCGATAAATCTTGTCCTTGTTGATACCCTTGCTCAGGAGCATACTGATGAGGAGGTAAATCTCGGGGTTGTTGGAGTTGTAGGTGAAGCCTCCCGTGTCGGTCATCATGCCTGTGTAGAGCGCGGTGGCTGCTTCGGTTGGCATATCATCGAAGGCGCCGAGCGTATCAATGAGTCGGAGCACCATTTCGCTGGTCGAACTCATCTCGGGGTGCGAAATCATCATTTCGCCCATGGCTTCTGTGCCCAGGTGGTGGTCGATGACGAGCAGTTTGGCCTTTGCGCGTTCCACCATTGTCGCCATCTCCTTGATGCGTCCCAGTTCGCGGAAGTCGAGGCAGCAGATGAGGTCTGCGTCACCCAAAGCCTTGGCCACACGCTCGTGCTGGAAGGTGTTGAAAAGGATTTGGCGCGAGCCTGGCAACCATGTGAGGAAATCGGGGAAGGGATTGGGCATGACGATAGTGACTTGTTTGCCCAGGTGCTTGAGATATGCAGCCCATCCAAGTGCGGCTCCAACGGCATCGCCATCAGGCCCATAATGTCCGCAAATGGCCACGCGCTTGGCGGTGCGCAGGAGGGCCATCAGTTGTAAGATTTCTTTGTCTGTGAGGATAGGGGAGAGTTTGATTTGCATAGCCTTTTGTCGGTTGTGCCTATGATAGGGGAGGACTAGCAGCAGGAGGTTGTGCCTGCTTGTTTGAGTGCCACAATCTCGGCGGCGGGGTCGGGCGCACGGAATACGGCACTGCCTGCCACCAATACGTCGGCGCCAGCCTGCACAAGGCGCGCACCCGTTTCGCGATTCACGCCGCCGTCAATTTCGATGAGAGCCGACGAACCCGTGCGGTCAATCAGTTCGCGCAGGCGGCGGGTCTTTTCCACGGAGTGCTCAATGAATTTCTGGCCGCCAAAGCCGGGGTTGACGGACATAAGCATGACGAGGTCGAGGTCGCCAATGATGTCTTCAAGCACGCTGACGGGCGTGTGCGGATTGAGGGTGACGCCAGCCAACATGCCTTCGCCCTTGATTTGCTGAACGACGCGGTGCAGGTGGGTGCAGGCTTCGTAGTGCACATTCATCACATGTGCGCCCAGGGCCTTGACTTGGTGAATAAACTTCTCGGGTTGCACAATCATCAGGTGGACATCGAGGGGTTTCTTGGCGTGCTGGGCCATAGCCTCCATGACGGGAAATCCGAAGGAAATGTTGGGCACAAACACACCGTCCATCACGTCAAGATGGAACCAGTCGCACTCGCTGCTGTTGAGCATTTCGATGTCGCGCTGTAGGTTGCCGAAATCGGCGGAGAGTAGGGAAGGGGAGATTAGGGGCATAATGGGGGGATTATGGGGACTGCGTCCCCTTGTTTCAACGGTCGCTGCGCGACCTTAGTTTCAACGGGAGCTTTGCTCCCTTAGTTTCAACGCAGCCTGCGGCTGCTAGTTTCAAGTTTCAACGGGAGCTTCGCGCCCCGCTCGCTGAACAATTGCAAAATTAAAGCAGGAGCAACCTGCGTACTTACCCATGCCGCTCCGTGCCGTCGCCTTCGGTCAGCGACTTGAGATAGGCCAACTCGTCAAGGGCGAAGTCGCAGTTCTCGGGCTCGTCCAGCATAGTCTCTAGGATGGTTTGGGCCTCTGCGTGCTTGCCTGTTTCGATGAGAACGAAGACCTGGTTGCGGCGCAGGAAGTTGTGAAATTCTTGGACATTTTCGGGGATGGGTTCCTCCGATTCATCCTCCGACTTCTGGACCTGCTCCAGCAACTCGCTGATTACTTGCAGGGCGCGATGGTCTTTGCTGTTGACCAGACAATTGATATAGGCCATCGTGTAGGACATGTTGCCACAGTTGGCCACGGCATGGAAGTAGATGTAAGCCTCCTTGTAGAGGCGCAGTTCGTTGTAGCAGAGGCCAATCTGGTAGCAGAGGTCGAAGAATCGCTCGCGGGCCTCGCGTTTGAGGTCGTCAAACAGCGGTGCCTGCATTTCGTACACACATTCCAGGTGGAGCAGGGCTTCGTAATAGCGTTTGTCGAGCATGAGTTTCCTGCCCCAATACATTTGTTCGAACATATCGCGGTCCTCCGAGTACGTCACGAGGTAGCGCAACTCTTCCGTGAGTTCGTCGAGGTTGCCTGTGCGCTTGGCTTCCATCAGTTCTTCCCACATATAGTCTGTTTCGCTGATGCGCTTGTCTTCGGGCTGAATGGTGGTGGCCAGTGTCACACTGAGGTTGTCCATGTAGATATTATCATCGCTGATTGTCTCCAGTCCATGCCCCGGCACGGGTGTGCGACAAATGGTGGCGCGCACATAGATGGCGGATTCTGTCTTCGTTTCCACCTGCAACGTGACCACCAGCAGTTCTTCGGTGTCGAGGATGTCCGATGGGTTTTTGCAGTGTACAATGAGCGTGGCCTGCTGTCGCACCACCTTGGCCACTCCCGCCTCATCGCGTTCGATGAGAATGGACAACGGGTCGATGTTGACGATTTTCTTGGTTTCGTCTATGCGATCCAGGCCCTTTTCGGTCACGATGTCTAACTGAACCATGGCTTTCAGCCCGCCATCACACAGGCGCACCAGCCATTCGCGGAGGCGAATCCGGTGCTTGTTGTCTGCAACGTGCTCGCGGCGCGGGCTGAGGTGGCGAGCTTCCTCCTTGGAAAGCAGGGATTTCTCGAAATTGCGCTCCAGGACGAAGCGCTCGCAGTCATCGGTGACGAACTGCTGGCCCAAAATGTGCCATACGCGAATCTGGTTGAAGAAGCGCAAACTCAAACGGGCCATTTTCTCCATCTCATCGCGCAGTGCCACGCTGAGTGCTTCCTGATTGGTGATATAGCCCAGGCATACTTGGATGTGGACATAGATGGTGCCCTCCTGCTCGTCGCAGGTGTAAACGAGGTGCGCATTGCAGGATTCTTGGTTCACCATGTTGATGGCACTGCGGATAAGCGAGATTTCGCCTGTCGTCGCCTCATATATTTGCGGCATGAAGAGGCTGATGCTTTTGCGCTCTTCATCGTAGCTCATCACGTAGGTCAGCTCTTGGTGGTGGAATACGATGCTCGGCTGCTTCTCTTCGTCTCGCAGGAAATGGGCTGTATCGTCAATGGCCTTGGCCGTCCGCATCAAGAAACCGCACATGTCAATGCTGGCTTCCATGGGATGCTGTTTCCTGCGAATATAGAGCAGATACACCAAACTGCCCACAATCATAAGTACCAACACGCCCTGCAGGAGAACCTGGGGCGCCAGTAGGGTTGTGATATGTAGAAGTAGGGCAATGGACATACTATAGGTAGATTCTATAAATTAGTTGTAATGGAAGGCAGGACTTCTATGAAGACCGCGCGAGGACAGCACGCGCGGTGTCTAGAATGTGCAAAGTTACGAAATCCCATGAATGTGGACAACGCTTCGGCCTTAACGTTAACATTTTTCAAAAAAATCGCAGGTAATGTTTGGTCGTTTCTTGGGAACTCCTTACCTTTGCACCCGTTAACAAACCAACCAACAATACATCCTGCGGAAATAGCTCAGTTGGTAGAGCATAACCTTGCCAAGGTTAGGGTCGCGAGTTCGAGTCTCGTTTTCCGCTCTAGGTCGCTCGAATGGTGGAATCGGTAGACACGAAGGACTTAAAATCCTTTGGCCAGTGATGGCTGTGTGGGTTCAAGTCCCACTTCGAGTACACAATCCGACGCAAACGTATCAGCAGTTTCTCCACAAGGGAAACTGCTTTTTTTGTGCTGTGCGGAAAGCCCAGTGCCGCACCTTGCCAGCAACGCGTGCGTAGGGAGTTCGTCCTCATTGCAAACGCAATGTACCGCACGTTGCTCGCTCGTGTGGCTCAGCGGTTTTCAGATGTTCTCATTGCAAACGCAATGTACCGCACGTTGCTCGCAACGTGTGGCTCAGCGGTTTTCAGATGTTTGTACTCATTGCAAACGCAATGTACCGCACGTTGCTCGCAACGTGTGGCTCAGCGGTTTTTCAGATGTTTGTACTCATTGAAATAGTTATCAATGAGCCAACATTTCCGCTGAGCCACACGTTGCAAGCAACGTGCGGTACATTGCATTTCCGCTGATTTCTAACTTCCAACTCCTTTCATGGTTCTAGTCGGGTCGTTACCCCGCTCAATTAGTAAGATTCGAAAGATTCGTGTTAAAGAAACACGAATCGAATTGTTTCCTAGTTGGAGGTT
>SFID01000014.1 GCA_004555425.1 Bacteroidales bacterium | reverse complement strand
GGCAGTAGGGTGGACGATGTACTTCTTCAAATCAAGTGTAGCGCCACCCAAGAAGATGGATATGGATATAGTATATTTCGAGTCAGCGCGCGCTGATATGCAAAAGGTACTCACAACAGAAACCCTACCTTCCATTGAAACTAATTTATAGAACCTACCTTATAGCACTCATCCATGAGGCGATAATGCTACGCCTCTTGCTATATACATAGGAAATACCCCCTAGCACGTCCTTGCAGGAATGCCTAGGGGGTATATTATATGGAATTGGACTATCTTTTTGCTGGGTGCTTACCGCCAATCGCGGAGGGCCTTGTACAGGCGCTGGACGGGCAGGCCCATCACGTTGAAATAGCTGCCCTGGATGCTTTCTACGGCTATCATACCTATCCATTCCTGTATGCCGTAGGCGCCTGCTTTGTCTAGTGGGCGGTAGTGGGTGACGTAGTGGGTGATTTCGGCTTCGGTGAGTGGGGCGAAGGTGACGCTGGTGGTGGCTGTGAAGGTTTGTTGTTGGGATTTGGTCATTAGGGTGACGCCTGTCACTACTTCGTGTGTGCGGCCCGAGAGCAACTGGAGCATTTGGTGAGCTTCGGCTTCGTTTGCTGGTTTGCCGAGGACATTTCCGTCAACGCTGACGATGGTATCGGCCGTTATCACTAGGTCGTTGGGTGCCAGAGTGGCTCGGTAGGCTTCGGCTTTGGCCTTTGAGATGTAGGCGGCTATGGCTTCGCCTTGCAGATGTTCGGGATAGGATTCGTCAATGCCTGCCAGGGTGCGCACCTCGAAATCAATGCCCAGACCAGATAGGAGTTGGCGGCGGCGAGGACTGGCACTGGCTAGGATAATGTGGTATTTGTTCAGATGGGAAAGCATATTGAGAACTTGAAAAAAAGAGTGGAGCAAGGGATTTACCATCCGAAGGCTTGGGCATCGGACATCCATTTGCCTTGTGCGCGGAGTACCTGTTCGACAACGTCGCGCACACAACCGTGACCGCCGCACTTGGGACTGACGTAAAGGGCAATCTGTTTGATTTCTTCGGCTGCGTCAATGGGGCAGCAGGGACAGCCACAGGCTTTCATCACTTTGTAGTCGGGGATGTCGTCGCCCATATACAGCACCTCGTCGGCTGCGAGCTGGTTGTCCGCCAGCCATTCGCGGAACTTCTCAATCTTGACGGAAACGCCCATAAATACGTGGTCAATGCCTAGGCCAGCATAGCGCATCCCGACTTCGGGACTGCGGCCGCCTGTGATAATGGCGATTTCCAGTCCGCACTTGACGGCTAGTTGGAGGGCATATCCGTCCTTAATGTTTGCCGTGCGGTTTGGGTTCTTGCCGTCAGAAAGCAGGAGTACATTATTGTCGCTCAGGACGCCATCGACATCGAAGGCCAAGGCTTTGATTTTCGTCAGGTCGTAGTTTATCATGGGTGCGGAAGGATTTGTTTCGTTCTTTGTGGGAAGGGGTTGGGCAGAAGCCGTAGCAAAGCGATGGATGCTGCTGCTCAGCTGGGAATAGATGGCTTGCAGGGACGGCTTGTCGGCGAGGAGATTCAGGTGGCGCTGAATGACGTTTTGGTCGTTGCGCACGGCAGGTCCCGTTTGGGCTTCGCGCGGCGACAGGTCGGCGAGTTTGGCCGTTGTTTCTTGGATGAGGGGAAGGAGAATGGTGTAATCCAAGTTGATTTTGCGCAGGATTTCATCGGCCATCGTGTAGCAATGGTTGGCGAAATTGCAGGCGAAGACGGCGGAGAGGTGAAGCATCTTGCGCGCTTCGCTGTCCAATTCATACACATGGTCGGAAACCGAATGAGCAAGGGCTGTCAGTTGCGTAAGTGCTTGCGCGTTGTTTGCCTCGATGAAGAGCGGAATCTCGCGATAGTTCAGCGCGCGGCCGTGGCTAAACGTCTGCATCGGATAGAGCACACCGCAATTTGGGAACCGCTCGGAGAGGAGTGAAAGGGGCATGCTGCCTGCTGTGTGGAGCACAAGGGCATTGGTCGCTACGGCTTGGAGTGTTGGGAGCAAGGAGGCGAGGGCTGCATCGGCGACACTCAATATATATATATCGGCCACGGGCAGAGCGGCAAGGTCTGTGCAGGCCATCGCTCCTACTTGCTGTGCCAGACGTTGGGCCGATGATTCCGTGCGGCTGAAGACCGAGGGAACCTTGTAGCCAAGTTGGTGGAAGCAGGTGGCCAAGTGCGTGGCTACACGGCCCGCGCCGATGATGTTGATGCTTGTTTGCGAAGGTTGAATCATTGTTGTAGAGAGGGGGAGGGCCTATTTGATTTCCAGCGCGCGGTTAATGGCATCCACGAGCGAGAGGTAGTGGTTGCGCCATTGCACTTCCGAACTCTGAATCCCGCTCAGGTGCTTTTGCAGATGGCGCAACTCTTGAAGAACGGCGGGGCGGAAGGACGAATGAACGAAGGCGCGGCTCTGGAAATTGCTGATGAGCAGCGATACATAGTAGGATTGCAGGTCGCGGCGGTACTTCAGTGCCTCCTTGCTGCCGCCTACGGGCGAGAACAGGCGGCGCGTCACTTCGGGCAGGAGCTCGTCGGCTGTCAGGTTCTCATTGAGTGCGGAGAGATTGCTGGCGTCCACCAGATTTCTTAGGACGGAGCGGCCTATTGACGTAATCTGTCCCGCGGGGTTTGGCGTGATGCGCAAGAGGTAGGGCTCGCTGATGAGCCATTCGGGACAGCGGAACACCTGTCTGTCCAAATAATTGAGGCAGGCTATTTGTCGGCTTTTCGACACGGGCGTATAGACCACGCCGTCTTCGTCCACCGTCTTGTAGTCGGCCATCACGCCACCGATGCTGGCCGCCACGTGGTTGGCATAGCGATAGAACTGGTTCAAGATTTGGTTGTACATATTCTTGAGGTTATCGCTGTTGATGTCGTTGCTGCGATAGGTCCACGCGGGCAGGTTCTTGATTTCGCGCTGGAGGTTGAGGATGCCGTATTCGCTGGCGCGGATGGCATCATCGCCAAGGTCTTCGGTCAGGCAGCGCGGGTCTTTCGTACGATTGGTTTCACCGTCGCCAAACCACAGATGGCGGCCTTCGCGTAACTTTGTTGTGGTTAGCTGTTCCATTTCCCAGTGGTCGCTCTCCTCGTCGTAGGCGTTGGGTGTGAGCGTGTAGCCCCACTGTATGGCCCAGCGGTCGTAGGGGCCAATGCGTGGGAAGATGCCCTTGCGGCTGATGCTGTCCTCGGGCTGTGCCACGTAGTTGAAGCGGGCATAGTCCATGATGCTCGGTGTATGTCCGTTGGCTTCCACCCATGCCTTGTTACGCAGGCTGTCCACGGGCACTGTGGACGAGGCTCCGAAATTATGGCGCAGGCCGAGCGTGTGGCCTACTTCGTGCGAGGACACAAAGCGGATGAGTTGGCCCATCAGTTCGTCGTCGTACTGCATTTGTTGCGCGGCTTCGTCCAGTGTGCTAGCCTGCACGAAGTACCAGTCGTGGAGGAGCGCCATCACGTTGTGGTACCAACAGATGTGGCTTTCCAGAATCTCGCCTGTGCGGGGGTCGTGAACGTGAGGCCCGTAGGCGTTTTCTATGTCCGAGGCCAGATAGCGTATGCAAGAGTAGCGCGCATCCTCCATGGACATGTCGGGACGGTCCGTTGGCCATTCCTTGCCCATGATGGCATTCTTGAAGCCTGCTTGTTCGAAAGCCTCTTGCCAGTCGTTGACACCCTGGATGAGGTATTTGCGCCACTTCTCGGGCGTGGCGGGGTCAATATAATAGATGATAGGCTTCTTTGGTTCGATGAGTTCGCCGTTTTTCCAGCGTTCCAGGTCGGCCTCATTCTTCGGTTCCAGTCGCCAGCGGGTGATGAAGCGTTGGGTGTTGGTGCGCTGTTGGTCGTCGCCAAAGTGTGTGAAGCGGTCGGTGAAGTAGCCCACGCGCGGGTCGAAGAGGCGGCGCGGCATAGGGTCATCGGGCAGGCGGACAAAGGATATGTTCAGGCGGCAGGTCATCTTGCCCACTGCCGCTGCTGCCTCGCCGGCATTGGCTGCAGTGGTCCACGTCTTCGTCAGGCGCACCTCGGTGTTGGTGGGAAAGGTGCGGATGTCTTCGATATAGGAGAGGGAGCTGAGTAGTGAGCCCAGGCCCATCGACGTTTTGAGCGAGCGGGTTGGCGAGAAGGCGGGATTGTCTTCCAGAAAGAGCGAGGTCACCTTGATGAGATAGCGTCCGCCCTTGTGTGCTTCGGGTGTGAAGGCGGCGATGATGGGTTTCTCGTTGGATGTTTCCACAGCGCGGTTGATGGCGTCGGTCGAGTCGGCCTGATTGACAAAGAGGTCGGTGCGCAGGAGGAGTTTGCCCGAGGGGGCCATTTCCCAGAATACCGTCTGCGTGTTGAAGAGTTCGCCGCCATATTTCTTTGTACCCGCAGGAGTAGCGATAAAGCGGGCAGTCATCAGCAGGGGCTTGCCCAGGAGCTTCTCGGGAATCTCCATATACCAGTCCTTGTCCACCTGCTTGACATACATCAGGCCTGCCTTCGTTGTGCCCGTCTGCTTGTTGGCAGTTGTGGCCGAGGCGGTGAGGGAGACCGCGGCCTTCCCCTTCTTGTCCTTGCTCTTGTTTTGTGCAGCACCGCTTATTGGGCAGCTGCCCAGCAAAGCGATACAGACAAGGAACGTGCAGATTTTAGAAAGCGTACTCATAAGCTATCAATGTTTGGAGGGATGATTCGTGAGGAGTTGGCAGAACTCGTCGTAGGATTGCTCGAGGCGGCTGTACTGATACGGCTGCAAATGGAGGGAGAAGGTGGCGGGCAGGCGTTCAAGGCCGAAATAGTCCTGAATGATATAGGCCATATTAAAGGAGAGGGAATCGCCGCGCTTGAGCAGGGCAATGCAATATTTGCGAAGCGTGGCGGCATCGTCGTCAATCGTTCGCAGGTGTTTGAACAGGAGGAAGTATGCCTGCGGAGTGGCTGTGCGCAACAGAAACAGGGCCTTGCCTTCCTTCGCATCTGGGAAGCAGATGGCCACGAGTTCTTCGATGTCCGCTATACCCTCAAGGCGCGGCATAATCGTTTCGGCGCATTTGCGGCGGTCGATGTCGCTGGCTTGGTTGCGAAGGAAATTGGCCAAGAGCGGGTCGCGCCAGCAATTTCGGTCGCGGCGCAAAAGGAGGCTCAGCGCCTTGAGGAAAGTGCCCAGATAGGCTTTCGGGTCCGTAGGGACTACGGCTGCGAAAATCCGCCAATACTCTTCGCCCATAGCTGGCAGCAGTTCCTCGCCCAACAGTACACCGCACTGGCGGCGGTCGGCATGACTGAGGCCTGCGACCGTAGCAGGCAGGGCCGCATAGTCACCCGATTGGAGGACATGGCGGAGGAGTTGGCGAAGTTGCGAGGTGAGCATAGCGGGGGGAGGGAATGGTTATTGTTCGCGGCGGTCCAGGCGGACAACGTTCTCCACGTGGTGCGTGTGGGGGAACATATCCACAGGCTGCACAGCCGTTACCTTGTACTGCGCATCGAGCAGGGCCAGGTCGCGGGCCTGTGTGGCGGGGTTGCAACTGACATAAACGATGCGTTTGGGGGCGGCAAAGAGCAGGGTCTCAATGACATCGTTGTGCATACCAGCACGGGGCGGGTCCGTGATGACCACGTCGGGCCGGCCGTATTGGGCAATGAACTCTTGGTTGAGGATATCCTTCATATCGCCGGCCAGGAACGTCGTATTGCCAATGCCGTTGATGGAGGCATTGACCTTGGCGTCTTCGATGGCTTCGGGCACGTACTCAATGCCCACGACATGGCGAGCCCCGCGTGCCACGAAGTTGGCTATCGTTCCCGTACCCGTATAGAGGTCATATACGAGTTCGTCGCCGTGGAGGTCGGCCAGCCTGCGTGCCACCTTGTAGAGTTCGTAGGCTTGCTCGGTGTTGGTCTGGTAGAAACTCTTCGGGCCCACCTTGAACTTGAGGTCTTCCATCACCTCGTAGATATAGTCGTTGCCATGGAAGGTGTGTACCTCCAGGTCGGCAAAAGTGTCGTTGCACTTTGTGTTGTTCACGTAGAGCAGCGAGGAGATTTCGGGGAAGGTCGTATGGAGGTGGGCCATCAGTGCCTGTGCTGCGGGCATCTGTGCTGCCACATCGTGCATACAGAACTGGATGAGCAGCATCACCTCGCCCGTGGCCGAGGTGCGCAGCATAATGCCGCGCAGCAGGCCCTCGCCACCGCGCACGTCGTAGAACGTGAGGCCGTTCTCCTTGGCATAGCGGCGTATCTCGTTGCGGATGCGGTTGTTGATGTCGTCCATCAGGTGGCACTCCTCAATATCCAGAATCTTGTCGAAGGCACCGGGGATGTGAAAACCCACGGCGTTCATATCCTCAAACACCACGCCCGACTGCACTTCTTCAAGTGTGAGCCAACGCTTGTTGGAAAAACCAAACTCCAACTTGTTGCGATACGCCCGCGTATGCTTGCTGCCAAGGATGGGCGAGATTTCGGGCAGTTCCACCTTGCCAATGCGGCGCAACTGCTGCTCCACCTGCTGCTGCTTATAGTGTATCTGACGCTCGTAGGGCAGACACTGCCACTTGCAACCACCGCACATGCCAAAGTGCTGGCAGAAGGGCGCAGTGCGCTCGGGGCTGGGCTGAACGATGCGCACAATCTCGGCTTCGGCAAACTTGTTTTTCTTGCGGCGCACCTGCAGGTCCACCACATCGCCAGGCACGGCGTAGGGTACGAACACTGCCAGGCCGTCCACGTGGGCAACGGCCTTGCCCTCAGCGGCTACATCTTCGATAGTGATATTTTCCAGAAAAGGTAGGGGTTTCTTCTTACGAGCCATGCTTTTCGAATAGGTATGGTTATTAGGAGAAAGTGTTTCCAATCCATTTCGTGGGGAACAGATTGGGCTGCTATTATTGATCATCTTGAAAATCCACGAAAAAAGTGCTCAATGAAGCAGTCAGACGATAAGCCGGGTTTTGTCTCTCTCGCGTGCGGTCCTATACCATATATATAATATAGGCGCAAAATGGAGGGAGGCCAATCATTTATCTACGCGCCACGTCGCCGTGTCGCTCTATCGTTCTACCCTCCGACGGAGCCTCCCCGTGGGGGGAAGCATCGAGCGGGTCGCCCTCTGCCATCGGTTTACTTGAACTTTCAACATCCGAGGTGCACGCCCCACAGTGTCACCACGTGGGCGGTGGTCTCTTACACACACCTTCTCACCCTTACTCATCGTCCGTTCCTCCGAGAGAGAAAGGAGCGATGGGCGGTTATTTTCTTCTGCACTACTCAGCTCTCGCGAACTGCTTCCCGTTAAGAAGCGGATTACCCTGTGTTGCCCGGACTTTCCTCTATCCGTCATTCTGACGGCAGCGATTGGCTGTCCGGCTGCCCCATTGAGCGGGGCAAAGGTACTGATTTATTGGCACTCAATCAAGCAGTTTCCCCATTTTTGCCCGTTTCAAGGGCCGAAGGAACGGAATAACGTTCTCCAGAAGTTAATTTTCCAGCCTTTTGAATACGCTCAAGCAACGACTCCCGCCTTGCCTCAGATTCAACAACTCAGATACACGTTACAAGTCCTTGCGCATCCATTTCAAAAAGGGACATTCCCAATGCGTCCAGCTTTGAATCAACTGTTTCATACGCTTGAAACAACTGTTTCATGTGCTTGAAACAACTGTTTCACGCGTTTGAAACAACTGTTTCATACGTTTGAAACAGTGAAGATGTCGGATTTTGCATCGGAAAAGCCCAGTAAATAAACGGGGAGTCGGCACTTTTTCACGTCTCTTCGAAATCCGTGGTTTTTTGTATTATTGCTGTCCGGTAAAACTTTTGCAAGCAAAATAAATTAGGGCTGATTACCTCGCTTGGTATTCAGCTCTTGTAGTTACCTTTGTGTTTTCTCGGGTAACCCAAATTCGAGGAACTGACCACCCGCGGTGTCATCTATGTAACAAAGATGAAGAAGAACCTTGTGTATGATGTGCATTCGGACATGATGTATATGACCCCTGAAGGACTTATGGAACATAGGGTTCAATTTGTTGAGTTCAAAAAGCGTGTCAAAGACGGAGAGGACATTAGACACAAGGCACGTATCATAACCTATGTTGATCTTAACAAGAAGAACCAGAAGTCCGAGTGTGTCCGGCGTAATACTGTTTTGTCGTGTCTCAGCACGAAAGGCAGTAATGAGATTAGTGAGAGATGAAATATCCATGACGTATCGTTTTTACTTTTCCGTAAAGGTACGGTCAAGAAATGAGCGGTGAAAAGACAGAATCTGGGGTTGAAAATATTTACAGATCTTAAAAGTGATGTTTGGGATAAACTTTTTTACTCTAAAATTTTGTTTTATCAAAACCAACCTTTATATTTGAAAAATTCGATAATAAAAACGCATTAAATGGATAATATTCAAGAACAACAGAAAATTCTTCGTGAAGCTGAAGAAGCAAGACTTTTGAGATTGGATGGTATGAAACTTCGTGAGGAATACCATCACATTATAGATGAGTATATCAACAAGCACGATGATATATCGCAAGAGTTGGAAGATATATTAAATCGCGGTGTCTATTGCGGAGCGGGATTAAAGAAAGGTGGTATTCTCTTTACCAGTATCAATCCTTCTTATCCTCTTTATGATCGTAAGCCAGAAGACGAACTTCCTGCCAATTTCCTTAAAGAATGTAAGGGAAAAAAGCATTGGCAACCATACGTTGATATTGCAGAAACGTTTCCAGATAAAAATGTTGGATATATAGATCTTTTCCCTATAAGAGAATCGTCACAGACATTATTTGAAAAAGTTGTTCCAACGGAACTAAAAAGTGAACTGTTAAGGTTGACGATGAAAAAGATATGGGAATCAGAGCCCTATATTATTATTCACACTAATAAAAAGTCTGAATTTTATTGGGGTACAGTTGAAAAGCATCCCTGGATGGGATACAAACTTCTGCCAATAGAAGATGAACGTTTGTCCGCAAAAGGAACGCTTTATCAAATTATTGGTGTAACTGGCACTCCAGAGTCTATAATGCTTGATGAAATTGATTGTTCAAGAATGAATGGATGTTTCCTCTTTTTAACTTCATTCAATCGTCCTTGGAAAGAAACGAAAGAAGAGTTTGAGCCAAAACGACTCAATGCAGATGATGTTCATTATCTGTGGGAAAAAGCAATGCTCTATCATAAAATAGAGAAGTTACGCGGATATTTGAAAGTTTCAGACAATTTGGAAGAAGCAATAAGCATCATGCGAATGGCGAAGACAGAAGAAGATTGCAAAAAGGCTCTCGAACAAGAATTAGGGCTTACTACTCTTCAGGCAAATTCTGTATTTTCGTTGTCTCTATCTGAGCTAACCGCACTTGACAGCGAAAGGATAAAAGCGGAAATTGCTGAAAAGAAAAAACTATTGTCATAACAAGATAAAGAGCAAATATGAATGAATAAAGAGATAAAAAGAAATCGCCCTGCTTCTACACTCATAAAGGAGTATATCGAGAAAAAGAAAGGCAGGATGTCAGAGGCTCGTGCAGAATTGCACAGGCGGTTTGACTATTTGGATTACAGCCAACAAAAGAAGATTTTAGTGGCGCATCTAAAGTCAAGTATGTCTGATAGACAATGGGCTTACCCTCGACTTCTTAACTATTGGGATGATAGTTTCATGCCGATAGTCAAGGAACTATGGGAGGAGTATCACGAAGAACGGTGTTCGTGGTCTATAATTCGATATTTCCCGAAGGATTATATCATGGAGCAGTTCGACACACTATCTTTAGTGGGCCGAAACTATTTTCATATTTGCCTACGCTTTGGCGGTGATGATGACTTTGTCATCGACAAGGAGCTACTGCCATTATCTGATTATCTTTTTGTGATGTATCGCATCGGAAAGAAGATTTCAGCATCGGAAGCAATGCAAATATTGTACAGCATTGCACAGGAAATCTGTGGTAATACTCTTGAATATGATATAGACTTGCGTCGGTCGGAAAGCAGAGTTGAATCCCTATACCCTGAGCGTATTCGACAAATCAGCCAGGCGTTCTATTATATTACCGAAATGAATATTGAGAAGGCGATAAATGAATTTAAGGAATGGTCAAACAAGGTTTCACTTGATATTGAGGGCGATCAAGAATGGATCAACCTGCAGTCGTCATCACTGAGTGATAGCGACTTCAACAAAAAAGCTTATTATGTACTGATAAAAGTCATGATGCGTAATCTGCCCGATCTATACAAGGTACCAATGCCAGAAATCTATAAGACTCCTGGCATTCTAAAACTTATAGATAAACTTGGCTTAGTCTGTGCAAAGGCAGATAAGCCTTCACAAGATTTGCCATTCTAAAGATATTATTGCTGTCCGGTAAAACTTTTGGAGACGATTAAAATTAGGGCTGAGTACCTCGCTTGGTATTCAGCCCTTGTAGTTATCTTTGCGTTTTCTCGGGTAACAACGATAACTATGAACAAAGGTACACATTTTAGCGGACAGCAATATTTTTGTATAGGTTTCTCGCGGTCCGTTTTCTGACTGCCGCAAAACAAAATGCCACGAATGCTGGAGGCTTTGCCTGCTTTGCATTCGTGGCATTTTCGGATGATGAGTATTTGGATGTAGTGGAAAAATGAATCCTAGTTGCTGTGGTCCTTCACCGAGTGAAAGCTGCCTTTGTGGCGGGGAAGTTGCACCAACTAGGGGCTTATGGTGTTTTAGACCCGTAATCCTTATTCGCCTTCCACCAGGCAGGGCTGGAAGTGCATATCCTTCTCGGCCTTCTCGCGCGAGAAGGTGAAGTAGGTGCAGGTGGCTTCGGTGCAGATGGTTTGGCTGGCATCGGTGATGGTGGCATCCACCAGGACGATGTTGCGCCTTTGCTCGCGGATGTGGGCGCGGAGCGTTAACTCGTTGTTGACTGTGGAAATGGGATGCTTATAGCGCGTCTCCATCTTGGAAGTGACGCCTGCCGTCTGCAACTTGCGGGAAATGACCCAGCCGCAGATTTCATCGAGCAGGAGAGCCTGGACACCGCCGTGAAGGGTGTTGAACCAGCCCTGGTGGTCGGGCGTGGGCGTCCAGATGGAGACGATGTCGTCGCCGTCTTCGTAGAAATGGAGGTGGAGGCCGATGGGATTGTGAGGGGCGCAACCGATGCAGTTGTAGCCTTCGGTGGCAAGCCAGGGGTTAAGGATGCGTTTCATAGTGTGGGGTTAGTTGATGGAATATTCCAACGCAGGATGGGTATCGAGAAAATCGATGAGTTCCATACAGGGGTCAATATCGTGCTTGGCAGCGTGGAGGCAGACATTGCGCGACTCCTCTATGTCGAAGAAGTTGAAGAACAGGGCCGTCTTGCCAGGGTGCTTCATAACGATGGCGGACAATTCGTCGGCCAGGGATTCATCAATGCTGGAGAGTTGGACCGAAATCGTGATGCGCTCGATGCTCTTCTCGCGCACATCGGCCAGAAATTGTATGTTGGCAATGTGCAGGTCGAGTTCCTCCTTGCGCCACTTGTGTGGCTCGATGCGGCCCGTGATGTAGATGCAGTTGCCGATGGAGAAGTATGCCTTCCACTGTGCCCATTCACCGCCAAAGATGCGGAACTCGTAGGAGCCCGTCATGTCTTCTATGCGCACTTGGCCGTAGGGCAGGCCCTTGCCCGAGATGCGCTCGGACGAGGCAGAGACGATGCCGCCGAAGGTGACCTCGCTCTGCTGAATGGCGTAGAGGTCCTCGAGGGCTGTGACGGGAATGGTGCAGACCTTTTCGAGCACGATGCGGTAGGCGTCCAGCGGGTGGCCCGAGATGTAGATGCCGATGAGGTCGCGCTCGCGGTTGAGGCGCTCCAGTTCGCTCCAGGGTTGGCCAGCGGGGATTTCGGGCTTGGCAATGTCGGCTTGCAGGTTGTCGCCAAAGAGCGTGTTGACCGATGCAGCCTTGTCCTGTTGGTAGAGCACGCCATATCTGACGAGGCTATCGAGGAAGATTTCGCCCTTTTCGTTGGCAGCAAAGAATTGGTCGCGGCGTATGTTGCCGAAACTGTCGAATGCACCCGAGATGGCCAGGTTTTCGATACACTTCTTGTTGCACTGCGTGAGATTGATGCGCTCGATGAAGTCGTAGATGGACTTGAAGGGGCCACGCTTCTCGCGCTCCTTCTGGATGGCAAGGACGGCACCTTCGCCCACACCCTTCACCGCACCGAGTCCGAAACGGATGTCGCCGCTTCGGTTGACAGAGAATTTGAGATAGGATTCGTTGATGTCGGGGCCGAGGGTGCGGATGCCCATGGCCTTGCACTCGTCCATGAGTTTCGTGATGGTCTTGATGTCGGCCAGGCTTCGGCTCATCACGCCCGCCATAAACTGCGAGGGATAGTTGGCCTTGAGGTAGGCCGTCTGGTAGGCCACCCAAGAGTAGCAAGTGGCGTGGCTCTTGTTGAAGGCATAGGAGGCGAAGGCGCGCCAGTCCTCCCATATCTTCTCCAGCACCTTGGGGTCGTAGCCCTTGGCCGTTCCGCCCTTGATAAACTTGGGGTACATGTGGTTCAGTTTATCAATGAGCTTCTTGCCCATCGCCTTACGCAGGGCGTCGCTCTCGCCGCGGGTGAAGTCGGCAATCTCGCGAGAGAGGAGCATGACCTGCTCCTGATAGACGGTGATGCCGTAGGTGTCCTTCAGGTACTTCTCCATACAGGGGAGGTCGTACTCGATGGGCTCCTCGCCGTGCTTACGCTTGATGAACTGCGGGATGTAGGCGATAGGGCCGGGACGATAGAGGGCGTTCATGGCGATGAGGTCCTCGAAGGTGGTGGGCTGCAGTTCGCGCAGGTATTTCTGCATGCCCGGCGATTCAAACTGGAAGGTGCCAACGGTATTGCCATCGCAATAGAGTTGGTAGGTGGCGGGGTCTTCGATGCTGATTTCGTCGATGTTGACCTCGATGCCGAGCGACTGGCGGATGTTGGCGATGGCCTCGCGGATGATGGAGAGCGTCTTGAGGCCGAGGAAGTCCATCTTGATAAGGCCCGTCTCCTCAATCACCTTGCCCTCGTATTGGGTGCAGTGGAGTTTCTCGCCCGTCTCCTTGTCGTCGGCAGTAGATACGGGTACCCAGTCCGAAATGTCGTCGCGGCAGATGATGAAACCGCAGGCGTGGACACCCGTATTGCGGACGTTGCCCTCGAGCATCTTGGCATAGCGGAAGGTGTCGCGCATCACGGGGTCGCTGCTGGCTTCTGCCTCGCGCAGTTCGGGAATAGCCGCAATGGCATTGGGAAGGTTCATCTTGGGAACCTTGCCATCGGGGCCTTCGGGCAGTTTGTCGGGGATGAGTTTGCAAAGGCGGTTGCTGATATCAAGCGGCAACTTCTGCACACGGGCCACGTCCTTCAGCGCAGACTTGGTGGCCATTGTGCCGTAGGTGATGATGTGGGCCACCTTCTCCTCGCCGTATTTCTGCGTGACCCAGTTGAGCACGCGGCCGCGGCCATCGTCATCAAAATCTACGTCGATATCGGGCAGGGAGATACGGTCGGGATTCAGGAAACGCTCGAACAGGAGGTCGTACTTGATGGGGTCCACCTCGGTGATACGCAGGCAATAGGCCACGGCACTACCGGCGGCCGAACCACGGCCAGGACCAACGGAAACGTCCAGTTCCTCGCGAGCGGCACGGATGTAGTCCTGCACGATGAGGAAGTAGCCTGGGAAACCCATCGTCTTCATAATGTGCAACTCAAACTTGATGCGCTCGGCCGTTTCTTCGTTCAAGGGATTTCCGTAACGGCGCTCCGCACCTTCGTAGGCCAATTTGGCAAGGTAGTCGGCTTCGAGCTTGATGCGGTAGAGTTTGTCGTAACCGCCCAGCTTCTTGATTTTTTCCTCGCCCTGCTCGCGCGTCATCACGACATTGCCGTTCTCGTCCTGCGTAAATTCGTTGTAGAGGTCCTCCTCCGTGAAGCGCGCCCGGTATTCCTCTTCCGTGCCGAAATCTTCGGGAATCTCGAAGTTGGGCATAATCGGGGCGTGGTCGATGGAGTAGGTCTGGCACTTGTCGCAAATCTCCAGCGTATTGCTGAGCGATTCGGGAATGTCGGCAAAGATGGCGTTCATCTCTGCCTGCGTCTTGAACCACTCCTGCTTCGTGTAGAGCATTCGCGTGGGGTCGTTGAGATCCTTGCCCGTAGCCAAACAGATGAGGCGGTCGTGGGCCTCGCCGTTCTCCTCGTCCACAAAATGGACGTCGTTGCTGCAAATGACCTTAATATTATTGCGCTGCGCGATGTCGAGAAGGACGGCGTTGACCTTCTGCTGCATAGGATAGGTTTCGCGATTGGCGCGCACGTTAGGGTCGGTCACCTCGTGTCGCTGGAGTTCTATGTAGTAGTCATCGCCAAAGATGTTTTTGAACCAACGCACGGATTCTTCAGCCCCCTCAATGTCGCCCTGCATAATCTTCTGCGGTATCTCGCCACCCAAACAGGCGGAGCAGACAATTAGGTCCTCGTGAAATTCCTCCAAATCTTTGTGGTCCGTACGCGGTCGCATATAGAAGCCATCCACCCAAGAGCGCGAAACGAGTTTGATGAGGTTGTGGTAGCCGTGCTCGTTCTTGGCCAGCACAATAAGGTGCCAGCCGCTACTGTCAACCTTTCCTTCCTTCAATTTCTTGTCGCCACGGCGAGCCACGTACATCTCGCAACCGAAAATAGGCTTGAAATTGGCAATCGGTTCCTGCTTGGCAATCACAGCCTGCGTTTCGGCGATAAGTTCCTCGTTGGTTTTCCCCTCATCGGGATTCTTTCCGTTCTTATCCAGCGTAGGCGTGTACGTACCCTCTTGGAGCGCTTTCAATTTGGCTTGCGCGTCCTTGAGCGCGCCCTTGGCTTTGCCGCAAACCTTGTTGGTATAATTGAAAAACTCCTTGATGGCCATCATATTGCCGTGGTCGGTAATGGCCATTCCTTGCATACCATCGCGAATGGCTTTATCCACTAGTTTGGAAACGGATGCTTGGCCATCGAGCAATGAATATTCTGTGTGAACGTGAAGGTGAACGAAGGGATTCATAGAAGCAGGGTGGGGTAGTTGCCAACACGCGTTGGCTGGAGGTGAAGAAGGAAAAATAGAAGAAAGAGCGGTAGAAAGCTAAAGTAGGGACCCCATTTGGAGTCCCTACCTGATATGTAAAACAATGAGGTAATTCCCTTTCGAATTACTAGTTGGGAAATGGCATCGGGAATCCTAGGCTACTGCTTGAGACCTACCGTCTTGTTGAATACTGGTTTCTCAGGAGTAGAATCGGGGTCCACGTTGTAGTAACCGATGCGCTGGAATTGTAGATAGGAGTACTCGGGAAGCGTGGCGGCAAATTCTTCAATGCGAGCCTCGGTGTTGATGCGGAGAGAATCGGGGTTGAGGAAAGGACGCATAGCATCAATACCGCGCACACCGTGCTCCTTCTCGTACTGCTTGATGGCGTCGCGGGGATTCTCGCAGGTCCACAGGCAACTATAGTCGCGAACTTCGCAAGGTATGCTATGCGCTGCACTCACCCAATGGAGCGTCTTGCCTTTGATTTTGCGATTTGCACCGGGCAGTCCGCTCTTTGATTCGGGATCGTAGGTGGCATGAATACATATTATATTGCCATCGGCATCTTTCTCAATACACTTGGTGGGGTCTTCATCGCATTTGATAATGTAGGCATTCTTCAGACGC
This sequence comes from Bacteroidales bacterium, assembly GCA_004555425.1. Classification (GTDB taxonomy): domain Bacteria; phylum Bacteroidota; class Bacteroidia; order Bacteroidales; family Bacteroidaceae; genus Alloprevotella. The sequence goes on along the minus strand of SFID01000014.1, from coordinate 11,223 downwards.
ACCTCCTTGCCAGGACCAAGGCGCAGGAATTTCTTGCCGCCGTCCTCCATAAAGTCCTCGCGCTCAATGTAGAGTTCGCGCGAGAAGGAAATGGCGTGCGTGTTGTTCTCAAGAATCGTCTGTCCCTCTTCGTTGCGGATTTCTGGATTATTGATGGCCTCCATTTCCTCTACTTGTCCTTCGGGATAGTTGTCGATGACGAGTTTCACGGGATTGACAACGGCACTCACGCGAATGGCGCGGGCGTTGAGGTCTTCGCGACAGGCAGCCTCCATAAGCTTGATGTCGTTGAGGGCATCGAATGTGGTATAGCCAATCTTGTCAATAAATCCGAGCACTGCCTCGGGGCTATAACCGCGGCGGCGAATACCGCAGATCGTCGGCATACGAGGGTCGTCCCAGCCATTGACAACGCCCTCCTTCGTTAGGATAAGGAGGTTGCGCTTGGACATAAGGGTGTAGTTGAGGTTGAGCTTGTTGAACTCGTACTGACGCGGGCGATTGTCTTCCATATCTCCGCCAACGGGAACGATACAGGGAACGTTCGTAGACCCACATTTTGATTCGTGCCATCTCTTCATCCAAGTAACGAAGAGGTCGTAGAGGTCGCGGTGAGGAACAAATTCCAACGTACAGATGGAGTGGGTCACACCTTCAAGGTAGTCGCACTGCCCGTGCGTGAAGTCGTACATTGGATAGGCATTCCATTTGTTGCCAGTACGCCAGTGCGGCATATTGAGTACGCGGTAGATGATGGGGTCGCGGAAGTGCATATTCGGGCTGGCCATATCAATCTTGGCGCGCAACACCATTTTGCCTGGCTCAACCTTTCCGCTGTTCATATCGCGGAAGAGGGAGAGACTGTCTTGGTTGGGGCGGTCGCGATAAGGACTATTGACACCTGCCTCCGTGGGTGTACCTTTCTGAACGGCAATTTCTTCGCTCGTTTGCTCATCCACGTAAGCCAAGTCATTGAGAATACACCATTCAGCGAAATCCCAAAGGTCCTGAAAGTAGTCGCTGGCATAGCAAACCTTTCCCCAGTCAAAGCCTAACCATTTGATATCGCGTTCAATGGCCATTACATATTCCATGTCCTCTTTCTGCGGATTGGTGTCGTCCATACGGAGGTTGCAGACACCGCCAAAATTTTTGGCAATGCCGAAATCCATGGCGATTGCTTTGGCATGACCAATATGGAGGTAGCCGTTGGGCTCGGGCGGGAAGCGCGTTTGCAGTCGTCCGCCGTTCTTACCTTCCTTGAGGTCGTTCGCTACTATCTGCTCAATAAAGTTGAGGCTCTTTTTTTCTTCTGAGTTGGTCTTTGTTTCCATGGGTTTCTGCGTTGTCGTGGGGATTGGGGATGCTAAAGGTTTGCTTGAGGAGGTTTAGGACCTACCGTAATCTTTAGTTGGCCATTTCGGAGATAAACTTGATGCGTACCAAGCGAATCTCTTCCTCGGAGTATTCGTTGCCAAGTTCCTCAAGGGCAGCATCAAGATTATCGGTTTCTGATTCTTTGAAATAGAGGAAGATGTCGTTGATATGCTCATCGTCCATTACTTCCTCAATAAAGTAGTCTATATTGAGTTTCGTGCCTGAATAAACGATGGCCTCCACTTCGTCCAGTAGTTCATCGAAATCAATTCCCTTGGCCACGGCAATATCGTCCAAAGCCACCTTGCGGTCAATGCTCTGAATGATGCTTACCTTGATTTTCGACTTGTTGGCAACGGTGCGGATGCGGAGGTCTTCGGGACGCTCAATTTCGTTCTCCTCGCAATGACGTTTGATGAGTTGGCAGAATTTCTCGCCATAGCGCTTGGCCTTTCCAGCACCCACGCCAGGTATATTCTGTAGTTCGTCAATGTTCTGCGGGTAGATTGTAGCCATGGCTTCGAGCGAGGGGTCTTGGAAGATGACGTAGGGAGGCACGTCCAGTTCCTTGCTCATGCGCTTGCGCAGATCTTTGAGCATTTGGTACAAGGCAGGGTCAACGGCACAGGCCGCACCGCTTTGCAGGGGCTCTTCCAGTTCCTCGTCTTCAAAGTCCTTGTTCTCAACAATCTCAAAAGATTTGGGCTTCTTCAAGAAGGCTTTTCCTTCGGCTGTCACTTTGAGCACGCCATAATTATCCACATCCTTTTGCAGATAGCCAGCGATTTGTGCTTGGCTGATAATGGCGTCCCACAATTTCTCTTCCGTATCGTCGCCAATACCGAAATCTTCCAGTTCCTCGTGGTGGTGGGCAAGGACCTCCTCGGTTTCTCGGCCCATAATAATATTTATAATGTAGTCATCCTTGAATTTCTCTTTCGTAGCAAGGATAACGTTTAGTACTTGACATAGTTGTGTTTTAGCTTCCACTTTAGTTTTTGGGTTTAAGCAGTTGTCACAATTACCGCAATTTTCTTGCGGATAATTTTCACCGAAATAGTGCAGCAGCATCTTTCTTCGGCACACCGAACTTTCGGCATAGGCAGCTGTTTCCTTCAACAACTGTCTGCCGATATCCTGTTCGGCCACAGGCTTTCCCTCCATAAACTTCTCTAGTTTCTGAAGGTCTTTGGCGCAATAATAGGTGATACACAATCCTTCGCCACCATCGCGCCCAGCACGGCCTGTTTCTTGATAGTATCCCTCCAGGCTTTTGGGTATGTCGTAGTGGATGACAAATCTGACATCGGGTTTGTCGATGCCCATGCCGAAGGCAATGGTGGCAACGATGATGTCGATTTTCTCCATGATAAAATCGTCCTGCGTTTGCGAGCGCGTGGCAGAATCCATACCTGCATGATAGGCTTGCGCTTTGATGTCGTTGGTGCGCAATACTTCTGCCAGTTCCTCCACCTTCTTACGGCTAAGGCAGTAAATAATACCGCTCTTGCCAGGATGCTGGCGAATGAACTTGATGATGTCGCGGTCAATTTGTGCTGATTTCTGGCGTACTTCGTAGTAGAGGTTCGGGCGGTTGAAGGAACTCTTGAAGTCCGTTGCATCCAGAATGCCCAAATTCTTCTTGATGTCCGTTCGTACTTTGTCCGTTGCTGTTGCGGTGAGGGCAATGACGGGCGAGGACTCACTGATTTGGTTAATAATCGGACGAATCTTGCGATACTCCGGACGGAAATCGTGACCCCATTCTGAGATACAGTGCGCTTCGTCAATGGCGAAGAACGAAATCTTCACCGATTGCAGGAACTCCACATTCTCTTCCTTGGTCAGCGACTCGGGTGCTACGTAGAGCAACTTCGTCTTGCCGCTCAAGATATCTGCGCGTACGCGGTCAATAGCAGAGCGATTGAGCGAGGAATTGATGAAATGCGCCACTCCGTCATCCTCACAAGTGTAGCGAATCGCGTCCACTTGATTCTTCATGAGCGCAATGAGAGGCGAAATCACGATGGCTGTTCCTTCCATCAGAAGCGCTGGCATCTGATAGCAGAGGGATTTTCCACCGCCAGTAGGCATGAGAACAAACACATTCTTACCAGCCAGAAGGTTTTGAATGATGGCCTCTTGGTTGTCCTTGAAAGCGTCGAAACCGAAGAATTTCTTGAGGGCTTCATGCAGATTAGGTTGCGCTGTCATGTCGGTCAGATTTTAGGTGGTAAAGGAGTGGCACGTTATTGCATAGAATAGGTAAGGGGTTCTTCTAATAACAGGAAGATTGAATCCAAACCTACCCAAACAATGATGGCTGAGAGGAACAGCGGGAAAGGCTTCCCCGATGGCCTGTTGAAAATCTCAAACAAAATTATAAACAACTTTTGAACTACACAATATATATACCCTATTTTTTTATTTTTTTCTTCTTGCTGGCGATTGCTGGCGATTAAGACCAAATATGAAAGAGGCAAATGCTGGATGGATTTAGCATTTGCCTCGCGTGATATTTTTTTCTTTCTATTTGCCCTACATATCGGGCATTTGATGGAGCCTACCTGTAACTCTTCCTAGAGTTTATGGGCTGCGAGATACTTTTCTGCCTCAATTGCTGCCTTGCAACCGCTGGCTGCTGCCGTAATGGCCTGACGATAGAGCGGGTCTGCAACATCGCCTGCGGCAAAGACACCTGGCACACGCGTGCGGGGCGTCATACCTTCCGTGACGATATAGCCTAGTTCGTCGGTTTCCACCCATGGTTTGAACAAGTCACTGTTAGGCTTGTGACCAATAGCAAGGAAGAAGCCGTCGATTTCTATATCGTAGGTTCGCTCGTCTGCCTCTCCCTTACGGTAAACTACGTGCGCACCTTGCACACCGTCTTCTCCAAAGAGGCCTATGGTGTTGGTTTCAAAGAGAACTTCGATTTTTGGATTTTCCAACACGCGTTCTTGCATGGCTTTGCTCGCACGCAGATAAGGCTTGCGCACAATGAGGTACACCTTAGATGCCAAGCCTGCAAGGTAGCTGGCTTCTTCGCAAGCCGTATCGCCACCGCCAACTACGGCAACGCGCTTTTTGCGATAGAAGAAACCATCGCAGGTGGCGCAAGCACTGACTCCCTGACCGCGATATTTCTCTTCGTCGGCGAGTCCCAGATACTTGGCCGAGGCACCTGTTGCAATGATGAGCGTGTGGCAAGCCACCTGACTGCCATCATCAAAGGTGAGTTTGTAAGGAGTCTGACTCAAATCGGCCTGCGTGCAGATGGCACTGCGGATTTCAGCTCCGAAGCGCTCGGCCTGGCGACGCAGGTCGTCCATCATTTCGTTTGCATCAATTCCATCGGGATAGCCAGGGAAATTTTCAATTTCGGTAGTTGTGGTCAACTGACCTCCGGGCTGAAGCCCTTCATAAACAACGGGGGTGATACCAGCACGGCCAGCGTAGATAGCTGCTGTATAGCCAGCAGGGCCAGAACCCAGAATAAGGCAACGGATAGTTTCCATATATAAATAGGTATGTGTGTGATAGGTTTACGATTGAATGAGCGAGGGGATTTGTACGATTCCAGTTATCTGAGGTCAATCACCTCAATGTTGGGATGATCCTTCGGGCTAAACTGGAAATGACTCTGGTTCCATTTCTGGCCTGTCTTGATGCCAGTAACGCGCAGGCGAAACCAGTCACCGTTCTTCTGGAGGATGCGGATGGAGTAGGGGAGATAGGTGTTCTTGTCAATGACGATGCGCATTTCCTGAATCTCCTTCCCTTTCTTCTTCGCCACCAGGCGAACATTGTGGCAGCTTTTGCCTTCATACTGGTAATTGGTGACGCTGGCTGAATATCCAGATTTGTAGAGGTCAACAAATTGATAGGGGTTCATTTGTTGCAACTCTTGTGCGGTGGGAGTAGAAACGTTTACCTCGCCACTGCCAGCAATCATGGTCCACTGTGTCTTGCCGTCAAACCAACTGGACATTTGCTGGGAGTTCATGTAGAAACATTTGCCCGAGATATCAATTTTTCCATTGACGCTTTGTCCTTCGGTGGTTTTCTTGAATTGGGTGGCAGTGAACGAAGCCTGAATACCACCGCTGCTTTTCAGCTTAGCGGCAGTTTTATCCATAATTTGCATAGCGCTCTGAGCCATGGTGGTCATGGGGAGAATAGCTGCCATGCTGAGCAGGATGGTTAAAATTCGATTCTTCATTTTCTTAGTAGTTTGAGATGTATATCCTGATGCGCGTGATGCGCCTGCAACGATTTCTCTTGAACACTTGCGCCAAGGGTGATAGTTTCTTTGATAACTGGGCCTTACAGCAGACTCTGGTATTTAGCCTCCAGTTCCGTTTCGTCTGCAATGAGCACTTCGCGCGGTTTGGCGCCACGACTGGGTCCTACGATGCCAGCACGTTCCATTTGGTCCATCAAGCGCCCTGCGCGGTTGTAACCAATCGAGAATTTGCGCTGAATCAAGGAGGTTGAGCCCAATTGGTGAACCACAATCAGACGTGCGGCTTCCAAGAACATAGGGTCAATTTCGCCAGCATCAAGTTGGTTGCTGCTGCCACCTTCTCCGTCACCTTCGCTCAATGGCTCGGGCAATTCGAAGGCTGAAAGGTATCCCTGCTGTGTGCAGATAAAACTGTTGATACGTTCTACCTCGGGTGTGTCAACGAAGGCGCACTGCACACGTACGGGGTCAACGCCCGACATAAAGAGCATATCGCCGCGGCCTACCAACTGGTTGGCACCATTGCGGTCAAGAATGGTGCGGCTGTCAATCTGCGACATCACCTTAAAGGCCATACGAGCGGGGAAGTTGGCCTTAATCGTACCGGTAATAATATTGGTGGTCGGGCGCTGGGTGGCAATAACCATGTGCATACCGACGGCGCGTGCCAACTGGGCGATACGAGCAATGGGAAGCTCTACCTCCTTGCCTGCGGTCATGATGAGGTCGCCAAACTCGTCAATGATGACAACGATATAGGGCATGAACTCATGGCCATTCTCGGGGTTGAGCTGGCGCGCCTTAAATTTGGCGTTATATTCTTTTATATTACGCACGCGCGCTTTCTTCAGGAGGTCATAGCGGTGGTCCATCAACTGGCAGAGGCTCTTCAGTGTCTGTACAACCTTCGTCACATCCGTGATGATGGGGTCGGCTTCGCCAGGTATCTTTGCGAGGAAATGGTTCTCAATGGGCGAGTATACACTAAACTCCACCTTTTTCGGATCAACCATGACGAATTTCAGTTCGGCTGGATGCTTCTTATATAATAAGGAGGTGATGATGGCATTGAGGCCAACGGATTTACCTTGTCCTGTAGCACCAGCCACCAGCAGGTGGGGCATTTTGGCCAGGTCCACCATAAATACTTCGTTGGTGATGGTTCTGCCAAGCGCAATAGGTAGTTCGTAGGTGGATTCCTGGAATTTCTTCGTGTTCAGGATATTTTCCATTGACACGATACGCGGATTCTTGTTGGGTACCTCTATTCCGATAGTGCCCTTGCCGGGAATCGGTGCAATAATACGGATGCCTAGTGCCGAAAGGCTCAAGGCGATGTCATCCTCCAGGTTTCGAATCTTCGAGATACGCACACCTTGTGCAGGAGTGATTTCGTAGAGTGTGATAGTTGGGCCTATGGTCGCGTTGATATTGGAGATTTCTACGCCAAAGCTTTTCAGTACACTCAGAATGCGGTCTTTGTTGGCATTCTGTTCCACCATATCAATGGCTGGGCCATTGTCGGCATACTTCTTTAGTAATTCGAGTTCGGGGAACTTATAATTCTCCAAATCCTTGCGTGGGTCGTAGGGTTCAAGGTCTTTCAAAGGTTCTGCCACCAAATCTCCGTTTGCTTCATCTTCCGATGCTGCTTCCTCAATCTGGAGCTCCATGTCGTCCTTCTTTTCTTCGGTGTCGGGCGAGGTGGCAATGGTGAGGGTTGAGCCTTCTGCATCGCCCACTTGCGTACTCATACTGATGCTGTAGGTTGAGCGGTCTTCAAACTCTTTTTCCTCTTCTTCTCCTTCTTCATCGCTTGTGGGTATGCGCTCTGCCATGGCGATGTTGTTGTCTTCTTCGTCCTCGTATTCCTCCTCTTCTTCGTCCGCATTGCGGCGCGACCAGAGGCGCGACCACCACGAGGGTGTATTCACCTTATCGCGAATAAGGTCCTGCGGTTTGAGTGCTTTGCGAACAAGGTTGATGGTCTCGCTACTCAGGTAGCACATATACAGGATGGCCAGTGTAAGCAAGAGGATATAGGTGCCTGGCACGCCTACCAGATTTATCAACAGATGGCAAGTATCAACGCCATGCAAACCGCCCGCATGGAAGGTCACTTCGCCGAAAAGCAGATGATTTTCTGCTAGGAATTGTTCCTCCACAAGGCAAAGGGTCGTACTGCCCCACACCATTAAAATTGCACAGTTGATAAACCATTTCCAAAGGCGCACGCGATAGGCTCCCAGCAACTTGATGCCCAGTGCCAGCGCAAAGATGGCAATAAGATAGGCGAAGACACCGAAACATTGGTCCATGAAATAGTTGGCCGTATAAGCACCGAGCGAACCGCAAACATTCTGTGCCTTGTCAATTTCGCCCGATTCAAAGGCTGTCTGCTCCTTGATGCCCGTCACAAAGTGGGAGGTGAAGGAAATCAACATGATAAAGCCATAGACGAGTACCAACAAACCGATGACGAAGCGGAGCATTTCGCCTCGCCAGGCTTCGCGTAGCATACGCATATAATCACCGAATCCTTTGCGGACTGGCGTTTTGCTTGCGCCCTTACTACCTCTTTTCCTGGTCGAAGCGGAGGGGCGTTTTCTCTTTCTGGTGGTATTGTTATTGGATGGGGATGTGGTATTCTTGGGCATGGGTGTGTGAATCTGCTTATAGTCGTAAATATGTGGGATGGCGCTGGGGGCTTTGAACGTCCTAGTGCCCAGCTTCGGTATAGAATTGAACGAGCCGCTGGATGCTTCGGCGACATACGGGACAGAAGGCTGCGGCCTCGTTCGTCTTCATGCGACAGTTGGGTGTGGAGCGATATACGCCTTTCGACTGATAGCCTGCACCCTCATAGACGCCGATAGCTTCGGTGTCAAGCGGCGAAATTTCCTGTTGGGCTCTCTTCTTTTTCCCAGTTCGCTTCTGTGCGTTCTCTTTAGGCAACATATCTTCCCACTTGGCACTGAAATTCTTCATCGTAGTGATGTTGTGCTCCCAAGGCTCAATGTGGGGATAATAATACTCCACGTATTGGTCGTCGTAGTAATATTCATCGGCCAAACCAGCAAAGCTGTGGCCAAACTCATGCACCACGACAGGGCGGAAGGCTGCATGGCGTGCCGTTGTCAGGGTGTAACTGTTATAGATGCCGCCACCGCCATAGTGGTCCGTATTGGCCAATATAATAATGTGCTCGTAGGGGATACCTGCCAGCAAATCGTGCAGTTGTCGGAGGTGTAGCGTTGTCAGATAGCGCGCACTGTAAAAAGTATCAAAGTGAGAACTCACCGCAGTCTTGCGCCACGTGTGTTGGGAGGGGATGCTCACACCGCTTTCTGTGGAGGGCGCGGCCACTGCCACAACGTTGAATTTATCCCTCAGACTGCCAAAAGGTTCGTGCGAGAGCAAGGCATCAAGTGCTTCCTCGGCGTGTTGGTAGAATTGAGGCATTTCGGCCTCCGTATACCCCTCAGCCACAATGGCAATGTCTATGGCCGACTCCATCTGGGGCGAGCGCAAAAGGTAGCGATGAGGAAGGGGCTTTTCTGATGAAATGGGGCGAATCAGGATGTCGCGCGGATTGACCAGGTGGCTGTGCGTGGCCGTGGTGCGTCCTTGCAGGTCGCGGAGGGTTACCTCGACAATCGCGGTGTCCTTGGGCATAGGCAATAGGAATACATTCTCAAAGGCTTTGCTGACACGCGTGGCTTCTTCTGTGGCTTGCCATTCTTGAAACAAGGTGGAGAAGGTGTTGACGTAAAGGGTCCGGCCATCCCGAGCATCCTTGAGGGTGATGGTGCCGTTGCCTCCAAGATAATGGTGGTCCATATTGACGCGGCGGCCAGCCCAACCTGCCGAAACGCGCTGCTCGGCTATGGAAATGTGGCAACTATTGTCGGTTCCACTGAAACAATAGTCAATGCGCAAGGTGCTGTCCGTGAGGCCTGCTGGCATTCCTGTGGTGGTTTGGGCGATTGCAAAGGGTAGGGCGCAAATAGTGGCGATTCCAACGCAAATATGGCGGAATATGGTGTGGGCTAAGCCTGGAAAAAAATGCATATATTGCAAGGAGAAACTAGAAGATTATACGATAGTTGGGGTGTGAATCTTCCGCCCTGGGCGAAAAATCACGGCAAAGTTATAAAAAAGATATGGGTCTGCGCGTTTCCAAGATAGAAAAGTCGTACTTTTGCGATTGCTGCGTGGCGTTTTCTTCCTTCTCTCTTGGATACGATGCCGAAAACGCGCTTCCTAACCTAATTTTTTTACCATCCCTAGAATTAACGTCAACAACTTATGAAAACATTATTGGCTGATGCTGGCAGCACCAAGACGGATTGGCTCCTCCGCGATAACCAAGGCGATGCCTTGCGCTTTCACACCGATGGTATGAATCCCTCCCTGCTTACGGATGACGAAATCCGCCATATCCTGGCCACACAGCTTCTTCCGCAGATAGAAGGCCTCCTGATAGAACAGGTGGATTTTTATGGGGCAGGTTGTCGCGGCGAGGCGGCTGAAAGGATGAAAAACCTTCTGGGCGAGGTCGTTGGCGCACGCAATATTGCGGTGGAATCGGATATGTTAGGGGCCGCCCGTATGCTCTGCGGCAACAACTCAGGAATCGTCTGCATCCTCGGGACAGGAGCAAATAGTTGCCTCTATGATGGCCAGCAGATTTCGCGGCAAACGCCTGCTCTTGGGTTTATATTAGGCGATGAGGGGAGCGGCGCTGTATTGGGACGCCGCCTTATAGGTGATATTTTCAAAGGCCAACTGCCCGAAGATTTGTGCAAGGATTTTCTGTTGGATTACCCGCTGACGATGGATGAACTCATACGTAGGGTGTACAGAACTTCTGCCCCAAACCAGTACTTGGCCAGTTTTACGCCTTTCTTGAGTAAAAACATACACCGCACTGAGATTCAGGAACTAATACGTGACGAATTCCATCGCTTTATTCGGCGTAATGTGCTCGCCTATCTGGCATACACAACCGCAGAAACCCCGCTCCATTTTGTAGGCAGTATCGCAAGCGTTTTTCAGGCGCAACTCAGCGAAGTGGTGGCCCAATATGATTTCACCTTAGGCAAAGTGGTGCGCCAACCTATTGACGCACTCTGTTGATAAGCTTGCTCCCATTTTATTTAGGTAGGTTCTATAAATTAGCTTGCGATGGATTCGCGGCTATCGTGCTGGATGTTTTTGTTTTCCACAAAGGAGCGTAGCGGACTACGTGACTGAATGAAAAACAGAAAGATACGGCGCGAGAGGCGTGAAGACATCCAAGCAGAAAAGAAACCCTGCCTTCCATTGGAACTAATTTATAGACCCAACCTTTACCCTGTAAACGAGTTGCACACCCACAAAATCCTCGCACCACAGAGATTAAATAGGCCACCAGAATAACCGCAATATTCTCGCCCTCGTAATATAACACATCGCGAGCCCTCAGGTGTGCAAAACTCGTCTTTTAACATTTCGCAGCGTGTTGCGATATGTTAAATGGATTTGCATTTCGCCGAAAAATGTATTATCTTTGTACTAGCGAAGAGGAGAATGCCCATAGACAAAGGGTTTTCTCCTCT
>SFID01000013.1 GCA_004555425.1 Bacteroidales bacterium | reverse complement strand
GGCTCAGCGGTTTTCAGATGTTTGTACTCTTTGAAGTAGTTATCAATGAGCCAACATTTCCGCTGAGCCACACGTTGCTAGCAACGTGCGGTACATTGCCCTTTCAATGAAATTCTTCTAAATAACATACGGATGCGGACGCCTTGAAGGGTCAACCCGCACTTACCCCTAACTCTCCTAATACCACCCATCGTCGTCGCCGCCATCCTCGGTGGTGCTGCCGTTCTTGAGGCGTTCGAGTTCTTCGGGTGTATATTCGTCTTCGTAATGCTGCTCGATTTGGTTGTCCTCCGTATCAATGGGCAGGGAGGGGTTGATTTGCAGCGGGGCGAAGGTTTTGTCGTAGAACGCTTTGTATTCGTCGAAACTGTAGGCCGTGCCTAGGAGTTCGAGGTTGGCTTGCGAGATGATGACGATGCGGGCGTGCTGCAACTGTTGGCTGAGGCTGGGCACGGCTATCAGGCGCTGGGCGTAAGCGTGGGCCTCGTCGTAGTTGCGGAAGCCTGCGATGCGCAACTGCGTGATTTCGCGGTCGCGTGCAAAGGTCATATCGAAATTGCGCACCATGAATCCCGTGAAATTGAAGTGGGCCACGTCGTAGAGCAACTGGTTGTCGTTGAGCGAATCGGTGGGATAGGCGATGAGGCAGACGAAGGGCACGAGGCGGTCGGGCTGCAGGGCGCGCCCCTGACTGATGCTGTCGGCCTCCTGGCGCGCTTGGCTGCTGCGGCGCGACCAGAGCGAGCCCACGTCGAAGGTGCCGCTGCCCAGCGTACGCCCACTCTCGATTCCCTTGACAATCATGCCCGCCATTTCGCTGACATCGCTCTTGGGATAGTCCTTGACGAGTTGTCGCAGTTCGTTGGCCACATCCTTGGGCTCGTCTGTGGCAAGACGGCTGAGGGCATGGACGAAGATGAACTTCGGGCGGTTGGCGCCGTTGGGGAATTTCGATGAAGAAACCTCAAAGTTGGCGTTCACCTCCGCCTTGGCGTGGTTGCGGTAGGCCTGATAGGTGGCGCGATAGAGGGAATCCTCGATGGCGAGGCCGTGGCGCGCGAAGTATTCGTAGTCGGGCGCAGTGATGACGGCCGTCATCTGTCCCTCGGGATAGTGCTGCGCCAGGAGGTTGCGGTAGTGGTTGGCGCGCTCCGTATTGCCCCAGCGCGAGTAGAGCTGGAAGAGTTGATAGAAAGCGTCCTCGCGCTCTGGGCAGTCGGGATAGTCGTTGCAAAGTCGCTGGAGGGTGGTTGCGGCCAGGGGGAAGTCCTCCAGTTTGTCTTTTTCGATGATGCCGGCATTGTAGAGGCCGTCGCGAATAATGTCGTGGGCGGCGGCCTTGGCCTCGTCCGTGAAGGGAATCTGCTTGAGATAGTAGGCGCGCTCGTGGGGGTCGTTGGCCAGGGAATCTTCGGCTGCGGCGGCAATGGCGGTGGTGTCGCCCTGGAGGGAATCCTGGAGGGCGGCGAGGGAGTCTTCGGCCGCATAGTCGTAGCCCTCGTTGTCTGTGGCCGTGGCCAGCACGGATTTGTTGGCGCGCCGCCAGTCGTCCTCGTTCTTGCGGCGTCCCCATTGGCGGAGGAAGTCCTGTTTGCCTTGCTGCACGAGTGGTGTGTTGTAGAAGTACCAATCCTGCTGCTGCTGGCCCGTGTTCTGAGTGTTCATCTGCGGTGGCTGCCCTTGCTGGCGGTCCATCAGTTGGAAGGTCTGTCCGTTCTGCTGTCGGGCAGCGGCTGCGCTGTCGGCCTTGGCGCGGCGTGCCTCCTCCTCTTGGCGTCGGAGGTCGGCGATGACGCGGTCGATGGCAGCGTTGCGCTCTTCCTCGCTGGTGGTGGAGAGCCACAGGAGGCTGTCCTGCAACCTGACGGCCGAGGTGTAGGGCACCAGTTCGTCGAGGATTTTCGAGCGGCGGGCGATGTCGGCATAGCCATCGTACTCCTTGTCAATCATGCCGAGGGCTTCGGCGTAGCATTTCTGGGCTTTCTCGTAGTCCGCCTGCTCCCAGTAGATGCCCGCAAGGCGGAGGAGGAGCACCCCCTTCTCAATGCCCGAGCGCGTTCCCTTCTGGCGACCCTTCTCGTAGGCACCGATGGCTCGGGCAGTGTCGTTTTGGGCCATGTAGATATTTCCCATGGCGTAATACACCTGGTCCAGGTAGTCCTTATTATTATTGGAGCGCGCCATGCGTTGCAGGCGGCTCACCATCTTGCGGGCCGTCTTGGCATCGGCCAGCACTTCGGTCTGGAGGATGCGGGCATTGAAGGCCAGTTCGTAGGGCGGGTTTTGCTTCAAGCATTTGCGCAGGGCCTTGTAGGCCTCCCGCTTGTGGCCCAGTTCACGATGGACCTGTCCGAGGAGGAAGTAGAGGCGCGCCTTGGGCAGTTTGCGGCGCTCGGCTTTGGCAGCCTTCTGCAGGAGCGGCACGGCCTCCTCGTATTTTCCTTGGCTGAGGAACAGGTCGGCCTGCGTATCGTTGAGTGTCTGGCGGAGGCTGGAGGGAATTGTGTCGCGGAGGGCGCGGCCGAGGGCATCTTCGGCATCGTAGTACCAATCCATGGCCGTGTAGGAACGCGCCATCCAGAGGCGGGCTTCGTTGGCCACGATGGGCTCGGCGGCATAGAGGCGCGTGATATAGGAGAAGGTGGATGCGGCGGCGATGAAGTCGCCCTTCTGGTACTGCGCGCGGCCCATGAGCAGCCAAGCGTGCTTCAGGAAGGGGTTGAACTCCTTGCGCTGCAGGTAGGCCTTGGTCTTGGGCGAGCGCGTCTTGTTGGCCGAGAGCACCGGCTTCTTCTTGATAGAGTGCAGGTGGATGGCCTTCTCGCATTTAGTAATGGCCGTCTCGAAATTGGACGCGCCGAGTTGGGCCGACTTGGTGTTTTCGACCATAAAGAAGGGCAGCATCTCGGTATAGTTGTCCTTGTTGCCCGTTTCCTTGGCAATCATTCCCTCCTTGTAGGCTTCGTTGCCGTTGTGGTAGGTGTTGAAGCGCGCCGTGAAGGAATGCCAGAAGCGGCTGCCCGACGTATTTTTCTTGGTCGAACAGCCCGTCAAAAGCACGAGACACAGAAGGAGAAGGGGAAGACGTTTCACTGCTAGGGGAATATTTCTGAGAAATGGGGAAGAATCTAAGAAAGCGGGCGATTTATTTACCGCGCAAACGCCAGAACAAACGGCAAACGAAATATCCGCTGATAGAAAGAAGGATGATGGCGGCGCCACAAGGCACATTGAGCGCATACGAAAGCCACAAACCGCCAAGGCAAGCCGCCAGCGCAAACACCGCGCTGAGGAGAATCATGCCGCGAAAGGTACGCACGAAAAGGGCAGCCGTGGCCTGCGGCACGGACAAGAGGCTGATGACCATCACAATGCCCACCAGGCGCAGGCAGGCCACAATGGTGAGCGCCGTGAGAGCCGTCATGCCGATTTCTATCCAACGCACGGGCAGGCCCTGCGTCACGGCGAAGTCGCGGTCGTAGGCCACAGTGATGATGGCGGGCAGGAGGAGCGCGTAGGTGGCTCCCGCAACAAGGGCCAGCACACCTGTCAGCCACAGGTCGGCCCGCGTGATGCTCAGAATGTCGCCAAAGAGATACAACGGCAGGTCGGTCATAAACCCAGGCGTGAGGTAGGACATCAGAATGCCGATACTCATGCCGAATGTCCAAAGCATGGCAATGGCGGAATCCTCGCGCAACCGTCCCCGCGAAAGACCATCAATGGCCAAACCGCTCAGGAGGGCAAATCCTGCGGCACCCAACAACGGCGAGAAGCCGAAGTAGGCGCCCAGCCCCACACCTCCCAACGACGCATGGGCCACACCGCCGCCTGCAATCACCAAGCGACGCGTCACCACGTAGGTGCCCACCATCGCACAAAGGAGAGAGGCGAGCAGCGAACCTATTAGCGCGTTTTGCAGAAAGAGGGACATCATTATTTTAATGAAGGAAGGGTCTATAAATTAAGGAATGACTCTGCGTCCTAGGCGCAGGGGAATTGATTGGCGAAAAGAGTCTAACGGGCTCGCGGCCGCCGGCCACAACAAGCCGCAGGCCGTCACTGCCCGCGGCGTTCGCCAACGATGAGCAGCACTTCGTCCTTCACCTCATCGGGCAGTTCGATGCCGCGGAGCGTGAGTGAGCGCACCCAGCCAGCCACTTCGGCCTCACGCATCGTATAGAGCACTTCGCGAAAGGCTTCGGCCTCTTCAGGCGTATAGGCATTGGAGGGGCGGCGGCAGTAGGCGTCCAGTTCCTCATCGTCGTAGTATTCTATCTCCTTGGACACGGCGGCCAGCATACTGTCCTTCTCGCACACCTCGTGCTGTCCGCAACACCCATCGGGCCGCGCGGGCTGCACGGCAGGCATCTCGTCAATCTCGCCGCGCCGCAAACGACGGCGGTTGTACACATTGCGCAACCAGCCCGCCACAAGGGCGAACAGGGCTAGCAAGAGGAGAGACAGCACAAGGATTTTCATGGATGAGTTTAGCAGAGGAGAGATTGTATGTCCTCCCAGAAGGAGGGATAAGACTTGCTGACCACTCCCGCATCGGCAATGGAGAGCGTGGGAAAACGATAGGCTGCTGGCGCAAAGGCCATCGCCATGCGGTGGTCGTCGTAGGTGCGGATGGGAGCAAGACAGGGCAGCGGGGCAGCGGCGGCTGGCTGGAAACTAATGCTGTCGGCCGAGGGCGTAAGGGTGATGCCCAACTTCGCCATCTCGGCCACGAGAGCGGCAATGCGGTCTGTCTCCTTGATACGCAGCGAAGCCAGCCCCGTAAAGCGGAAGGGCACTGCGAGCAGGGCGGCCGTGACTACAAACGTCTGCGCCAGGTCGGGGCACTGGCTGAAATCCACCTCCCATGTGCTTTTGCGGCACGTCTGTGGAATTTTCGTGAGGCGCACTCCCTGGGCCGTCCATTCCGTATGCACACCCAAGGGGCGAAACAATTCGGCCACAATGCTGTCGCCTTGCAGCGAAGGCTGGCGGAGGCGCGGCAAGAAAATATTGGCACCTTGGTCGGGCGCGAGGGCCACCATTTCGTACCAATAGGAGGCCGCGCTCCAATCGGCTTCGATTTCAAAGGGGCTTGCAGAAGCAGACAGACCCGGCTCCACGCGCAGCGTTTGGCTATCCTGCCATTGTGCACGTGCACCATAGGCAGCCAGCAAGCCGAGGGTCATATTTATATAAGGCCGCGAGGCTATCGCGCCTTCGAGTTCAAGGGTCAGCCCATCGGCAAACAAAGGTGCGATGAGCAGGAGGGCACTGATGTATTGCGAACTGACGTTGGCGCGCATCCGCACCCTTCCTCCGCGCAGGCGGCGGCCGCAAATATGGAGCGGCGGGCAACCTTCGCGGTCGGCATAGCGAATGTCCGCTCCCAAACTGCGGAGCGCATCAACCAAGATGCCGATGGGGCGCTGGCGCATCCGTTCCGTGCCCGTGAGGGTCACATCCGCACCAGGGCGGGCGGCAAAGAGGGCTGTGGCAAAGCGCATGGCCGTTCCCGCCGCTTGGATGTCAATCAGGCCTTGCCCTTGTTGCAAAGCGGCTTGCATAGCCCGCGTATCGTCGCAATCACTCAGATGGAGCGGCAAAGCACCTCCGCTGATGGCTGACAGCACAAGGGCGCGGGCTGAGAGGCTTTTCGAGGACGGCAACTGTATCGTGCCGCGCAGTCGTTCGGACAAGATGACGGGCAAAGGCATTGACATTATACGTGCAAAGGTACGTTATGAGGTGGAGATAGCCAAAATGATGGGTGAATTGTTTCCACTAGCGCTGAAAGGCGCGAACCAATTCGCCAGCCCAGAGGATAACGCTGGTTCCGCCAATAATGAGCGCCCAATCCGTCAGGGAGAGCGGGCATACCTGGAACATCTGGCCGCCCAGGCTGACTATCAGCACCTGGCCCAAAACTATGAGCAGGCTCACAAGGAGGAAACCGCGGTCGGCCAAGAGCCCGTGGAAGGCACTGCGACCTGTGAGGAAGGCTTTGGCGTTGAACATATTCCAGAACTGAAGCATAACGAAAAGGGTGAAGAATACAGCGCCCTGATAGGTCGTTATTTCGTGCGCCTCGGCAGTCCATGCAAATTGCAAGAGAGATTCGTTGCCCGCTGCGCCGAAGGTGGAGTTCTTGAACACAACCACGAGACCCAACAACAGGACTGTGAAGAAAGCACCCAGACCTAGAATGGCCTGCCACATAGAGCGGGTGATGATAAAGTCATCGCGGTGGCGCGGTTTATCGTGCATCACATCAGCCGAGGGAGGCAGGGAGGCCAATGCCATAGCGGCAAAGGTGTCCATAATCAGATTGACCCACAGCATCTGGGTGACGGTGAGCGGGGATTTGGCGCCGAAGAACGAGCCAATGAAGACTATCAGGCAGGCACTGACATTGATGGTCATCTGGAAGAGGATGAAGCGCTGGATATTCCTGTAGAGCGAGCGGCCCCACATAACGGCGCGCGTGATGCTGGCAAAGGAGTTGTCCATAATGGTAATGTCGCTTGCCTCTTTGGCCACGCTCGTCCCATCGCCCATTGACAATCCCACCTGGGCGGCTTTGAGGGCTGGTGCATCGTTTGTGCCATCGCCTGTGACGGCCACGACTTGTCCCTTCTTCTGGAGGGTTTCGACGAGACGCTTCTTGTCCATCGGCCGGGCGCGGGAGATAACTTTGAAGTCAAGGATGCGCTGTTCGAGTTCCTCATCGCTGAGAGCGGCAAAGGCCGGGCCAGTGATTTCGTTGGCTGGGCCGTCGCCCTCTTGCCACAAGCCGATTTGGCGAGCGATTTCGCGGGCTGTGCCTGGCGTATCGCCCGTGACGATTTTGATATTGATGCCTGCATCGAGGCACGAGCCGACGGCCTGCGGCACATCGCTGCGCACGGGATCGGCTATGCCGCAAATGCCGAGGAAGGTGAGGCGCGTGGCCAGCACTTGGCGGTCGTCGAAGGTGGCATCGCCGTCTTCAAGAACCTGGCAGGCGAAACCGAGGGTGCGCATGGCCTTGCCCTGATAGTAGGCCAGGCGCTCGTCAATATAGGCGCGGTCAACGCCTCCCGCTATCTCGCGGCACAGGCCGCAGACTATCTCGGGCGCTCCCTTGACATAGAGCACGCGGCGGCCTCCCAGGGCTGCGCTGCGCACAACGGTGGCCATATACTTGCGTTCGGTGGAGAAGGTCAACTGCGACTCAACGGGCGCAGCCTCGCGCAAGGCTTCGTAGTCGGCACCTTCGGCCGTCAGCCACAGGAGCAGCGCGCCCTCGGTGGGGTTGCCGATGACCTTGTGGCCCTCGCCGGCGTCCTGTTGGAGGAAGGCGGTGCTGTTGACGGCCATCCCCTCGTGCAGCACGGCTTGGGGCTGTGCGTCGGTATGGGGAAGGGGCGCGCTGAGGAAGCATTCCATCTGGTGCACCCGCATTTGGTTTTGCGTCAGGGTACCTGTCTTGTCGGTGCAGATGACGGTGGTGGCGCCCATGGTCTCGCAGGCGTGCATTTTGCGAACGAGGTTGTTCGTCTGCAACATACGGCGCATACTCAGGGCCAAGGAGAGGGTGACAGCCATCGGCAGGCCCTCGGGCACGGCTACGACAACGAGCGTCACGGCCACCATGATGCTTTGCAGGGCCATGGCGGAGAAATCCAGCAGGTTGAAGGACGTCATGCCCCACAGGTAGAGGCCCACGCGGCCTACGATGATGAGCGTTGCCAGCACGTAACTGATGCGCGAGATAATATTGCCGAGGCGGTCAAGTTGGTGGTTGAGCGGTGTCTTGACGGAGTTGTCAATCTGTGCGGCGGTAAAGACCTTGCCGTTTTCGGTTTGGTCGCCCACGGCTGTCACTTGCATCACGCCGTGGCCGTCCACCACGGTGGTGCCTCGCAGGGCCATGTTGGTGGGATAGGTGGCTTCGGGGTCGGCGTCGGCTGGATTGGCAGATTTCTTGACGATGGGCTCGCCCGTGAGTGTGGATTCGTTCATCTGCAAGGAGACGCTCTCCAACAGTTCGCCGTCAGCGGGCACCTCGGCGCCTGCATTGAGCACAACGATGTCGCCCACGACGATATCGGCCTTGGGCACTTCGGTGACGCTGCCGTCGCGAACGACCTGCACAAGGTCTTCATCGCTCACGGCATTGAGGAGGTCGAAGGCGCGACCGGCTTTCACTTCAAACCAGAAGCCGATGCCCGTGGCCAGGATAACGGCCACGAAGATGCCGGCGGGCTCGAAGAAGACGTCCCAACAGCCGTGGCGCTCGCCTTCGCTGAGAAATTCAAACAGGCTGATACCTACGCTCGCCAAAAGGGCGAGCAGGAGGATGCGGATAATGGGGTCCTTGAATTTTTCAAGGAACTGCCGCCACAGAGGAGTCTTCTTGGGCGGCGTTAGCACGTTGCGGCCGTGTTGTTCACGACTTTCTACTACTTGTTGGGCCGTTAAGCCAAATTGATTTTTGCTCATAATGATAGGTTCTGCGCAGCCAAAGGCTACGTTATTGAAGCAGCCGCAGGCTGCGTTATTGAAGCAGCCGCAGGCTGCGCCCCCTAGCGGCGCTTCGGCCGCAAGGTAACGAGTGGGATAATCATCTCCTCCATTGAGATGCCGCCGTGCTGGAAGGTGTCTTTGTAATACTGCACGTAGTGGTTGTAGTTATTCGGATAGGAGAAGAAGCGGTCGCCTGTGGCAAAGATATAGGTGGTGGAGAGGTTGGGCGCAGGCAGGGCGATGCGCTCGGGCTGTTTCACTTCATAGACCTCGCGGGCGTTGTAGGAGAGGTTCTTGCCCAGTTTGTAGCGCAGGTTTGTATTGACATTTCTGTCGCCCACCACTTTGCTGGGCGTTGTTGTGCGTATGCTGCCATGGTCAGTGGTAACAATGATTTCGGCATCCATTTGCGCGAGTGTGGCAAAGACCTCGCCGATGCCCGAATGGAGGAACCAGGAGCGCGTCAGTCCGCGAAAGGCTGCCTCGTTGCCTGCTAACTCGCGCACCATCCGCGACTCGGTGCGGGCGTGGGAGAGGATGTCGATGAAGTTGACGACAATCACGTTGAGCGGTGCAGCGGCCAACTGTGCGCGCGCCGCCAGCAGGCGGTCCACATCGGCGGCTCCGTTTATCTTGTGGTAGGTGAAGGTTTCGCGGCGGCGATACCGTTCGAGCAGATGGCGGATGAGGGGTTCTTCGTTGAGGTTCTTGCCCTCTTCTTCCTCTTCTTCCACCCAAAGGTCGGGATAATGGCGGCGTATCTCCAAGGGCATCATGCCTGCGAAGATGGCGTTGCGGGCGTACTGGGTGGCTGTGGGGAGGATGGAGAAGTACAGGTCTTCGTCAATGTCGAACGAGGCTTGGAGTTCGTCGGCCAGCACGCGCCACTGGTCGAAGCGGCAGTTGTCCAGCACGAGCAGACATACGTGTTTGCCTTCGCTGAGACGGGGAAAGACGCGCCGTTTCATCACGTCGGGGCTGATAAGCGGGCGCTCGCCGGCGGGGGCGGCTATCCACGATTCGTAGTTGCGCCGAATGTATTTGGCGAAGGCCAGATTGGCCTCTTCCTTCTGCATCCGCAGCATATCGGCCATCGGCCCGCCCGTTTCGGAGAGTTCCAGTTCCCAGCGCACCAAGCGTTTGTAGAGTTCTATCCACTCGTTGGGCGTCAGGCTGTCGCTAATCTGCATACCTATCTCGGCAAACTCGCGGCGGTAGGACGTCTCCGTCACCTCGCTCACGATTTCGCGCTGGTGGATATTCTTCTTCAGGGCCATGAGAATTTGGTTGGGATTGACGGGTTTGATAAGGTAGTCGGCAATCTTGGCTCCGATGGCTTGGTTCATCAGGTCTTCGGCCTCGTTCTTCGTCACCATGACCACGGGCACGGCGGGGCGGATTTCCTTGATGCGCGCCAGGGTTTCCAGTCCGCTGAGGCCGGGCATATTCTCGTCGAGGAGGATGAGGTCGTAGTCGTTTTCGCGACACAGTTCGATGGCGTCCGTCCCGTTCGAGGCGGTCGTCACGTCATAATCCTTGCTGCGCAGGAATATCATGTATGCCTTGAGCAAATCTATCTCGTCATCTACCCAAAGGAGGCGTCCATTCGTCATAGTCCTTTATTTATGTACGCGCGCGTTCCTATAGGTAGGTTCTATAAATTAGTTTCAAAGGATGGTTGGTGTTTCTATTTGGCTTGGGTGTCTTTCCGTCTCTCGCACCGTATCTTTTTGTTTTTCATTCAGTCACGTAGCCCGCTACGCTCCTTCATGGAAAACAAAAACATCCGGCACGATAGACAAAAATCCATCGCAAGCTAATTTATAGAACCTACCTATAATATATACACGCGCGCGTATATCTCAGAATTGTGCCTGCGAAGTTAGGCATTTTCTCGGAGTAATCGGCACTTCTCTTGGCGTTTCCTGCCTGCGAGGGGCCATTTGCCTGCGTTTTCGGCCTGAAACCTGGGCCCCGCGTCCAATTATCCGCGCCTCGCATCCAATAATCATGCCCCCAAACGGCTCTTTCGGCAATAATTGCTACCTTTGCAAAAAATACTTCAGTAAGAATGATTCATCTGCACGACATCCACAAATCCTTTGGCCCTCTGGAGGTGCTCAAGGGTATTGACCTGCATATCGGCCGCGAGGAGGTGGTGAGCATCGTTGGCCCCAGCGGTGCTGGCAAGACCACCCTGCTTCAAATCATGGGCACACTCTATCGCCCCGACCGCGGCACCATCGAAATTGCGGGCAACGACGTCAGCCGCCTCTCGGGCAATGCGCTCTCAAGGTTTCGCTGCGAGCACCTGGGCTTCATCTTCCAGTTTCACCAACTGCTGCCCGAATTTACTGCGCTGGAGAACGTGATGATACCTGCTATGATTGCCCACCGCAGCAAGTCGGATGCCAAGGCGCGTGCCCTGGAACTCCTCCAGTTTATGGGCCTCGAGGACCGCGCCGAGCACAAGCCTGCCGAACTGTCGGGCGGCGAGAAACAGCGTGTAGCCGTGGCGCGCGCACTGATGAACAAGCCCGATGTGGTCTTGGCCGACGAGCCCTCGGGCAGCCTCGACAGCCACAACAAACAGGAACTCCACAACCTCTTCTTCGAACTGCGCGAAAAGATGGGCCAGACCTTCGTCATCGTTACCCACGACGAAGAACTGGCGCGCACCACCGACCGCACCATACATATCGTGGACGGCTGCGTTCTCTAGCATGCGCAGCCTTGCGGCTTCGCTAGTTTCAACGGAAGCCTGCGGCTTCCTAGTTTCAAGTTTCAACGGTCGCTTCGCTCCCTAGTTTCATCGCAGCCTGCGGCTGCTAGCTCGATAGTCTTGGTCCTCGGCAACTGCCAGAGGATTGTAGAGGATTGTAGAGGATTTTAGAGGAGGATTATAGGAAAACTCATTCCTCATTCCTAATTCCTAATTCCTCATTCCTCATTCCTAATTCCTAATTCCTAATTCCTAATTCCTAATTGAATAATGCTTCTCGGACAATACAACTCCCTCACCATCATTCGCTTCACAGACCATGGCGCCTACCTCGATGGCGGCGAAGTGGGCGAAATCCTTATGCCCAAAGCCTATGTCAAGGACGAAATGCGGCCGGGCGACATCGTGCGCGTCTTTGTCTACCTTGACCAGCAAGAGCGCCTCGTGGGCACCACCGAAACTCCCCTCGGCCGCGTGGGCGAGTTCGCCTGCCTGCGTTGCAGTTGGGTCAACGAGTACGGCGCATTCCTCGACTGGGGCCTCATGAAGGACCTCTTCGTGCCCTTCCGCGAACAAAAGCGGCGCATGGAAGTGGGGCAGTACTACGTGGTGCGCATCTACATCGACGATGCCACACACCGCATCGTTGCCACCGCCAAGGTGGAACGCTATCTCCAACCCGCCACACGCGAACAAGTCAGACCCAGACAGGAGGTAAGCCTCATGGTGCAGCACCGCACGGACCTGGGCTACAAGGTTATCGTGGAAAATCAATATGCGGGCATGATCTTTTTCAGCGAAACAAACAAGCCGCTAGGCATGGGCCACCTCCTGCGCGGCTACATCAGCCGCGTGCGCCCCGACGGCAAACTCGACATCTCGCTCCAGCCCCTCGGCATCGACCGCTACCGCGACTTTGCCGACACGCTCTGGGAGGAACTCCTCCAGGCGGGCGGCAAACTGCCCTTCTGCGACAACTCGCCCGCCGAAGCCATTGCCGACCGCTTCGGGGTGAGCAAGAAAACGTTCAAGCGCGCCGTGGGCACACTCTACAAGGCAGGAAAAATCACTCTCCTGCCCGACAGCATTGCCCGCAAGCGATAGAAGCACCATTGCACTTTTCATGGAGGGCGGTTCGTGCAGTTAGTTTGCGATGAGTTCGCGGCTATCGTGCCGTAGGCTTTTGTTTTTCGTGAGGGAGCGAAGCGGAAGAACCTACGCCACGATAGCCGCGAATCCATCGCCAGCCAATGGATAGAACCGACCTGAGGAATTTCTGCCCTCGTAATATAATACATCGCGAAGCCCAGGGTGTGCAAAACTCGTCTTTTAACATTTCGTAGATTGTTGCGAAATGTTAAATGGATTTGCATTTCGCGCGAAAATGTTGTATCTTTGTACTAGCGAAGAGGAGAGAGCCCTAAACACGGGGTTCTTTCCTCTTTTTTTGCCCCATTTTAAAGGAAGAAATACATCGGAAGTTGGAAATTCTAGATGCTTTAGCGGATTTTCTAAATGCTTTTGCGGAAATTTTCTTGGCTTTATCGGTGCGCGGATTGACGATGTAGAGAATTTTTCGCGGCCGAAAATATAAAAGATATTAAAAATTTTCGCGCGAAAAATTTTGGATTTAACATTTGAGGTAACTACTCAGGTCGAAGTAGTGAGGAGTTGTCACAACAATCCTGTGGCCACTGATAAAACAAAAACCTAAAAAACCCCTTGCACTTGATGCAAAATGTCTCTAGCGAGACATTTGATGCCGTGTCTGTCAGGAAATCCCTGAGCAAGTTCAGTGATTTCCAGTCAGTCACAGCATCACCCTATCGGGTTTTGCATCAAGCACAAGGCGATAAACAGGAAATAAACCCCATCCGGCTGAAATCATCATTAAAAACTAATGGAAGTGCACAACGGAACGATGCACCTCTTCCGAGAAAAATGGGTTTATTTCCTGTTTATCGCCTTGAAGAGGCTGAAGGCCTTCTGAAAGAAGGTGGGGGTTGGGGTTCGGCTGGGGCGTTAAGAGCCTGCTCTTATAAGACCCACCCGAAACCCAAGCACCAGGGCGAAGCCCCAAGACTCTTCAAGGGGTTTATCTTGGTTTTTGTCTTTCATATCTGATACAAGCCTAAAGCAACGCGCGGTACATTGACTCGCATTCTGGAGCAACCTGAGTAGTTAGCATTTCGGGGGATGTGATAATTTATAATTATACGGCACGTCACGCCCTTACTTTTCAACAAGAAGAGCATCCGTCAGCATTTCCAGCATTTTTTTAGGGGAAATGCAATTTTTCTTCGAAAATATTTGGTGGATATTTTTAGTATCACTACCTTTGCAAGTGAAAACAAGTGCAAATAGTTTTTTCATCTCTATATAAGTTCTGTGAGGTTGCCTTCCGTTGTGAAATGTGAGGCAACTTTTTTTGTATTCCAGTCTGGGATGATTGGGGCGGCACGGAGATGCTGACGATGACGAAGCGGCGGAGGCGTGCCGAAGGGGAGGCGGAGAACAGGGGGTGCATACGCTGTTTTTCCTGAAAAGTCATCGTTTCGTTGAAAGTTATTCCCCCCAGTTGTTTTTTTGATAAAAAATGGTTATATTTGTCGCCGCAAAAATAGCAGACTGAACTATTTAGAATTATTTTTACCCACACTACTCCATAAACAATGGTAAATTTTCACATTCGTATGCGGGCTTGGGCATTTCTGCTTCTGGCCCTCGTAGCCACCGCTACGACATGGGCCGACAGTCGCCCCGTGACCCTGTATGGCTACCTCTATTATTCCGACGCCTGGAGCGACTCTGGACGTCCAGTGCCCTATTATGGCTTCTACCACATCACCACTGGTGACGGCAGCAATGCGTTGCAAGGCTGCGAAGGCAGCGTGAGCAGCGACCAGGTGGTCAGCAACTCAGGCTGCTACTGGGACGGCAAGTACTACGCCATGGATATTCTGGGCTCGTACCGCAATTACCAGTCGTACCTCCGCGTATTCGACGTGAAGGACGGCTGGAAGCAGGTGCAGACCTTCGACCTTGGCACAAAGCAGGAGGAAACCGTGGCCTCCGACATGACCTACGAGCCCATTGAGGGCAAGATATGGGCCGCCACACGCCCCTTCGGCAATACCGAGCAGGGATGGCTGGCCACCGTTGACCCCGCCACGGGAAAGTTCACGCGCCTGTGCAGCAGCCGATTCTATGCCGTGCTGGCCGCCGACTCCAAAGGCCAACTCTGGGGCATCAGCCGCGAAGGCGACCTCTATCGCGTGGAAAAGGACGGCACCGACACCAAGATTGGCAACACGGGCTATGTGCCCAACGACCTGGCACAGGGCGGCACGATAGATTTCCGCACCAACACGCTGTATTGGGCTTGGAAGGGATTCCTTGCCACAGACACTTGGCGCGAAAACTGTTATAGCCAGATATTGGCCATAGACCTTTCAACGGCTAAGGCTACGAAGGTGGTGGAGTTCAGTCGACAAGAGCAACTCACCGCCCTCGGCATCATCAACGCCCACCCCGCTGCGCCCGACGACCTCAACGACCTGGCCTGCACACCGACTACGCCGGGAGCAAAGACGGCCAACATCACCTTCACCACGCCCGCCGTCACCTACGGACAGGAGCCGATGACGGGCAGCGTTGACGTGCAAATCTACCTGGACGGCACGGCCGCAGCAAGCCTTCAGGCACAGGCTGGGCAGCCCTTCAGCGCACCCGTTGAATTTGCCGAATACGGCGAGCACACCGTCAGCGTTGTCCTCAGCAAAGACGGCCGTCAGGGCGTGGAGCAGACCGTGAAGGTGTTCACGGGTTCCGACAATCCTGCCCCCGTGACGGACCTCCGCCTGACGGTCAGCGCAGACCGCTCCACGGCCACCCTCACCTGGACCGCACCGACCGCGGGCGAGAACGGTGGCTACCTGGACCCCTCGCAGGTGCGCTACATCATCAGCCGCGAACCCAAGGGCGAGGACGTCGTGACGGACTATGCCACCTCGGACGGCACATGGAGCGAGGTCGTTCCCATTGACATGGAAAACATTGCCTACTCCGTTGTTGTGAAGGTGGGCGACAAGGAAAGCCGCAGTGTCAAGTCCAACTGGGAAACCGCTGGCCAGCCCATCCAACTGGGCGAGTTTCTCGACGTTTTCGGTTCGCAGCATAACTTCAACGCCTACACCGTCATCGATGCCAACGGCGATGCCGATGACATAGCCGATGACTTCTACAAGCCGCAGTGGAAATGGGATGAGCAATACGGTTGCGCATTCTATTACACCAGCATCCTCGACAAGAAGGCCGACGACTGGCTGATTTCCCCCGCCTTCGAATTTGAGGCAGGCAAGGTGTATCGCCTCTCCTTCCAGGCCTGGGGCTACTATGGCTACGAGAACAACCTGGCCGTGACCATCGGCAACGACTATACCGTGGCCGGACAAACGCGCGTCCTGAGCGACCGCCCCTTTGCCGCCCCCATGGGCAGCCCCGTGGAATACCACATCGATTTCATTCCCGAGGCCACAGACCGCTATATCGGCTGGCACGTGACAACCGATGCTGGCGAGCACACCAGCATTGACAACCTCTACCTGCGCCCCATCGCCACAACCGATGTGCCCGCCCGACCCAGCAACGCCACGGCCCAAGCCATCAACAACGACGAGCAGGTCAAGATTTCCTTCACCCTGCCCACCAAGACCGAAGCCGGCGACCCCATCAACGAAGACCTCGTGGCATACATCTACCGCGCAGGCGAGGAATCGCCCGCCTTTGCCAAGGCCGACCTGAGCACGGGCGCAGAGGTGACCTGGACCGACACGCAGGCCAAACAGAGCCTCAACGAATACACCATTTATATTGAGAACGAGGCTGGCAAGAGCATCGGACTGACTCTCACGTGCGACCTGACGCAGGGCATCCCCGGCGCCATCAGCAGTCTGGCCGCCGCACGCAACGAGGACGGCACCGTCACCCTCTTCTGGCAACGCCCCGCCGCAGGCACTGACGGCAACGGCCACACCATTCATCCCGAAAAGGTACTCTATCGCATCCAGCGCATCACCGACGGCACCTATACCACGATTGCCGACAGCGTGCGCACCATCAATTATACGGACGAGAACCCCGCCGCTGATATGCTCGGCCTTCAGGGTGTCGTCAACTACTCCATCACACCCTTCTCCACGGGCGGCGAAGGCGGCA
This sequence comes from Bacteroidales bacterium, assembly GCA_004555425.1. Lineage (GTDB taxonomy): Bacteria > Bacteroidota > Bacteroidia > Bacteroidales > Bacteroidaceae > Alloprevotella. The sequence goes on along the minus strand of SFID01000013.1, from coordinate 11,233 downwards.
CGACCTTCTCCAATTCCGTGATTGCGGGTGCCAGTTATCCCCTCCCCTTCCAGGAAACCTGGGAATACCAGAACGCCAAGACCGCTCCCTGGCGCACGGAAGGCGAAACGGGATCGTGGAGCGTGGTGGGCACAGGCTACGACCCCTATACCCTCGGGCAGGACGGCCCCGGCCTTGTCAATTTCTCGGGCGACGACCTCTACGGCCGCGCTGCCTATGGCATCTTCCTCAGCCCCTACATTGACTTCAGCCACGGCGAAAATCCAACGCTCTCGTTCTACCTCTATACGCATCCCTCCTACGATGCCGACACAAAACTGATGGTGGGCTACGAAGACGGCCTGACGGGTCGCCGCCAAGCCTTCCCGACCACCTACCTCTGTCAGAGCACCACCGAGGGCTGGCAGCAGTACACCATCGACCTCAGCACGCTTCAGGGCAAGACGGACGTGGCCATCTACTTCATCGGCTCCATCAAGAAAGCCGAAGGAAATACCATCCACCTCGACAACGTGCAAATCAATGCCGACAACACAGGCATCCACAACGTCAGCACGCCCTCGGCCAACGCTCCCCTCTACGACCTGAGCGGACGCCGCGTGCTCCAGCCCCAGCGCGGACAAATCTATATCCAAGGCGGCAAGACCGTACTCAAATAATTGCAATCAATCAACAAACACAAATATGAAACGAACATTTCTATCTCTCCTATTTCCAACCCTGGCAGGCGCTTTGCTGACTGCCCAGGCGCAAGAAGTAGTGTTTGAGCAAGACTTTGTGGCTACGCCCGAAACGGAGCAGTGGCAGTCTGTCGATGTAAATGCCGACGGCATCACCTGGGGTGCTCACAATCGCCTCTGGGGCCTCGTCTACGATGGCCGCCATACGAAGAACGCTGCCAACGACTGGACCGTGTCGCCCACGTTCCAGACAAAAGCCGGCTCGCACTACATGATCGAACTCGCCGTAGCCCAGCGCGGTTGCTTCCAGCCCGACTCCTTGACAGTGGGCATTAGCGAGGACGACGAATTTGACGTGGACAATGTCAAGATGGTTGAGGCCTTGAGCGTTGGCCAACTCACAGGCATCGTCACCTACCGCCTGCACTATCAGGCCAACAAGGCAGGCGACACTCGCCTTGGACTTTTCCTCGCTTCGCCGGCCAACAACGGCGTGCTCTCGGTGAAGTCTGTGCGCATCATCTCGACTACGGGACAGCAACCTATCCCCGCGCCCGATATGACGGCCTATGCCGATGGCGAAAAGAAGGAAGTGCGCCTCCGCTGGTACAATCCCAACCGCGACACGGACGGCGCCATCATCTCCCGCCCCATGCAGGCACGCATCTATATGGACGGCCAAGAAATTGAAACCGTTGACAACCTCCAGCCTGGCGAAATGACGCTCCACACCCTGAGCCCCGCTTCGTTCAGCGGCAAGCACGAATTTGGCGTGGCCCTTGTCCTCGACGGACAAGTGAGCGACATCATCTCGCGCAGCCTCGACCTCAACGACTTCAAGGGCGAAATGGTGGAATTGCTGGCTTTCCCTCTGAACAACAAAAACGACTTCGCATCCTGGAAGGTTCAGAATGGCGATTCAGGCAATGCTTGGGAATACGACTACCGCTCGGTGTATCTGGGCTATAACAGGGCGGCCAACGATTGGCTCTTCACGCCCGTTGCCAACCTCGAGCAGGGCAAGCGCTACATCCTGACCTATGAGGCCAAGAGCAATGTAGGCTATCCCGCCTCCTTCGACGTTACCCTAGGTACGGCACAAGACTCTGCCAGCCATACGCAGGTGCTTGCCCAGCAGAAGCAACTCGAGAAGAATGGCTATGGCACCTTCCAGACTCCGCAGTTTGAGGTCAATGCTGACGGTGAATACTATTTTGGTTTCCACGCCACGGAGGTCAAGAACCAGTTGTCCATCCGCAACGTCAAACTACAAGTGATGCAAGGCAGCACCACGGAAGCCGGCGAGGAGACCCTGCCCGTCTGGACGGCTCCCGTTGATGTGGTAACGCTTGACACGCTCAATGCGGGCCTTACCGACAAGGTTCCCTACCACCAGCGTCTCTCTGCCGAGGGCGTGGAACTCTACGCCTCCCTCACCCACGCGCTCATCGACGAATACACCCTTGCCCCCAACGGCATCTACCACCTCGAAGAGGCCAAGAAGTACCAGCCGCAGTTGCAGGGAAAGCCCGACTTCCCCGCTGAATTTGCCGGTGGCATCGTTTATCACAAGGGTCGCATCTATGCCAACGAATACATCCCCACGGGCAACTACCAAGAGGCCGTTCCCGTATGGAAGATTCTTGACGCAAAGACGCTGGAAGTCATCTCGCAAAACAACCTCAAGAGCAACTGCGAGAACACGACCATCTCTATGGCCTACTATACGCCGACCGACAAAATCTACGGCTTTGTGAAGGACTACACCGACACCTGGTTCGTAGAAATCAACCCTGCCGACGGCGAGATGCGTCGCATTGGCGACAAGATGGACCCCCACAAGCGCTTCCTGACCATCGGTAGCAACTACGAGGGCGACCTCTACGCCATCTACCTGAAGGAGGACTACGTGACGGGCGACCAGAGCATCTACCTCTGCCGCGTTGAGCCCACCGAAGGCAAGTTCTCCGAAATGGGCCTCATTCAGGGCGCCAACCTCATGGCCGACGACAATATATATAATATGAAGTATCGCCAGGCGCTCTTCTGCGACAACAGCACGGGCAAGTTCTACTGGATGTGCTGCGGTTCGAGCCTCGCGCTCGGCAGCCAGTACGCCCCCATCTACGAACTCGACCCGACCAATGCCGTAGCCACCCTGCGCACTTGGGCCACTAATGTTTACGCCATCAGCGGTGCCTATTTCGAGGAGCCTATGATGGAGTCGCCCGCCAGCATTGTCGACCTCACCTTCACGCCCACCAGCGAAGGTGCCACCGAGGGCGTCATCTCCTTTGCCCTCCCCGAGAAGAGTTACAACGGCAAGCCGCTCACAGGCACCGTACACTACGAAGTAACAGAGCCCGGCAGCGATGAGCCCATCGAGTTTAGCGGCGACGGACAGCCCGGCGAGGTCATCAACCAAGCCATCGAAACGACCCAAGGTCTCCACACGCTCTCCGTAGTAGTGAGCAACGCAGCCGGCGCAAGCCCTGCCGTTGAGCGCAAGTTCCTCATCGGCTACGACCTCCCCGCAGCACCGCAAAACGTAGTACTCACCGCCGAAGGCCGACAGGCCACCGTGACATGGGAAGCACCTGCCGCAGGTATCAATGGCGGCGTTTACGATGCCTCGAAACTGACCTACACCGTTATGCGCTTCCCTGGCTACGAAGTCGTGGCTTCGGGCCTCACCGAAACCACCTTCACCGAAACGCTGCCCGGCCAACTCAGCCGCTATGCCTACGGTATCTATTCCTGCCACGACGGCGAACCCATCAAGAACGCCTCCAGCAATATGATCGTCATCGGCGATGCGCTCCAGCCTCCCTACGGCGGCGTATTCGAAGGCCTTGGTGATTTCTACAACTACTACACCATCATCGATGCCAACAACGATGGCCACACCTGGACCTACCACGAGGATTCGCACAGCGCATTCTATCCCTACAACTACGCCCAGGCAGCCAACGACTGGCTCATCTCGCCGCCCCTGCAGGTAGAGGAAGGCCGCGTCTATACCCTCATCTTCTCCGCCTTCTCTTCTCACAGCGAGTTCCTCGAGAGTATGCTCGTCACCTTCGGCTACGACCGCACGCCTGTGGACAACCGCCTCGTGCTCGACCTTGAAGAAGTGCCCGCTATGGACGACCAGGGAGGCATTGCCACCTACGAAGTGGATATGCTGGCCGAGCAGTCTGGCACAGCCTTCTACGCTTTCCAGTGCTACTCGCCCAAATACCACGAGTACCTCTTCCTGCACAACATCCAGTTCAAGGATCGCGATGCCGACGGCATCAGCAGCGTCAAGAAGCACAACAGCACCTTCCTGGCCACACCGCAGAAGGGCCAGTTGCTCCTCGTGAATCCCTCTGCCGCCTCCCTGCGCGTGGTAGGTGCCAGCGGCCAGACGCTCTTCACCACCAGCGAAGCCAACGCCCAACTCCCCTTGGCCCCCGGCGTATACGTGGTGACGGACGGCACGACCAGCCAGAAGGTTGTCGTTAAGTAATACGCGCTCCCAGCGACGAATAATAAATAAGAAGTGCCCAGAATCATTCGTTTGATTCTGGGCACTTTGTTTATATAAGGAGTGAATGTAACGATTCAGCGGAAAGGCAATGTACCGCACGTTGCTTGCAACGTGTGGCTCAGCGGAGATGAAGATTCCATCTTTGAGTACCTCTTCCGCTGAGCCACACGTTGCAAGCAACGTGCGGTACATTGCGTTTTCAATGAGAAACAGTTATAGTTCGTCAGCCGCTATCAATCTAGCAGCCAAAGGCTCCCAGCCTACTTCACCACGCCCTTCTCCAAGTATTCGGCCAGGTTCGTGCGCATAACACTAGCCACGTGGTCGGCCGCCACCTTCTGCATATCGTGCTGCACCATAATCTGGACGAGTTGCTCGAAACTGGTGGACTGCGGGTTCCAGCCCAACTCGCGCTTGGCCTTCGAGGGGTCGCCCCAGAGGTTGACCACATCGGTGGGACGATAGAAGTCCTCGCTCACGGCCACGAGCGTCTTGCCCACAAGGTTGGCAGGACCAGCCGTGCAGATGCCCTTCTCGTTGATGCCCTCGCCCTCCCAGCGCAATTCAATGCCTGCAAAGCGGAAGGCCAGCGTGGCAAACTCGCGCACGGTGTGCTGCACGCCAGTGGCAATGACGAAATCCTCGGGCGTGGAGTGCTGGAGGATGAGCCACATACACTCCACGTAGTCCTTGGCATAGCCCCAGTCGCGCAGGGAGTCGAGGTTGCCCAGATAGAGGCAGTCCTGCTTGCCCTGCGAGATGCGCGCGGCAGCCAGCGTAATCTTGCGCGTGACGAAGGTTTCGCCGCGGCGCTCGCTCTCGTGGTTGAAGAGGATGCCCGAGCAGCAGAACATATCGTATGCCTCGCGATACTCCTTGATAATCCAGTAGCCATAGAGTTTGGCCACCGCGTAGGGACTATAGGGATGGAAGGGCGTCTGCTCGTTCTGCGGCACTTCCTCCACCTTGCCGTACAACTCGGAGGTGGAAGCCTGGTATATCTTGCAAGACTTCTCCAGGTGATTGGTGCGCACGGCTTCGAGGATGCGCAGCACACCTACGGCATCTACATCGGCCGTAAACTCGGGCGCATCAAAACTCACCTGCACGTGGCTCTGCGCGGCGAGGTTGTAGATTTCCGTGGGCTGCACCTTGCCAACGAGTTTGACCAGCGACATCGAGTCGGTCATATCGGCATAGTGAAGGTGGAAGCGGGGCTTGCCTTCGAGGTGGGCAATGCGCTCGCGGTAGTCCACGGACGAACGGCGGATGATGCCGTGCACTTCGTAGCCCTTGGCCAAGAGAAACTCGGCAAGATAACTGCCATCCTGTCCCGTCACACCCGTAATCAGGGCAATGTTCTTCTGATTTTCCATATAATTCTTAGTTTGTTGATTAGAAACAAAGGGAGAAAAAATAACGAGCAACCCATCGTTGCCCCCGTCCAAGGCTGAAGCAGTTGATAGACCGACATCCCAGGCAGAACTGCCTTCACTGCCATCAGCGGACAAGGCAAAGATAAGTATAAATAACGACAAAACTTTTCCTATTGTTAGAATATTTACAAAAACCCTTCGTTTTGGAAAGAAACAATTTGGAAAGAAATGCGCCGAACCATCTAAAGTATGCAGATTTATCTCTGTAGTCCAAGTAGCAATCTGCCAAGTTCGCGTTTCGATTCAGCATTTAGTCAGCGCCCACGGGGCGATGGGCGAGCGCCCATGGGGCGGTGGGCGAGCGCCCATGGGACGGTGGGCGTGCGCCCATGGGGCGGTGGGCGCTGACTTTCTCGGAGAGAAAAACGGGATTTGGAGTAACGTGAAAGAACCGAAGGGAATTGCGGTACTTTCACGTTACTGCCTTGGCTTTTCAACAACAAAGAAACTCCCCACTCGCACTTTGTATGGTGTGAGTGGGGAGTGAAATGGAGTGGGGATATGCGGTTTTGGCTTTCCGATAGGGACGGCTCTTAGTCAATCCATACCTTCTTGCCATCGCGGATATAGATGCCCGTGGTGGGGCGGCCTGTCACGCGGCGACCTTGCAGGTCGTAGGTGGCAGAGGCTTTGGGGTTGGTCGGCGTGGGGGCTATGCCTACGGTCTGGCCTCCTGCGATGGGGTGGAAGGGTTGGTCGTCGGTGAAGCGGAACTTGCCGCCCGAGGCCCAGTTGAGGCTGAAGCGGACGAAACGGAGGGTGTAGTTCCATGCCGTGGCGTTGCAGCCGTCCTCTTCGTAATAGACGCCGAGGGTACCATCGGGGAGGACTACTGCGGTGCTGTAGCCCGAGCCCCACGGACAGATAGTGCGGGGCGTGCCGAAGGTTTCGCCTTCGTCCTCGGAGAGGCAGATGCTCACGTTCATGCGCGAATTGGCGTTGGGCAGGGTCTCAAAGGCCACGTTCCAGGGGTTGCCATCGAGCGTGGAGCACCATACCATATACTCGCCGTCGCAAGCGGTGCCGCTGATACCCGAGGTGAAGCGCGTCTCGGGGCGATATTTCCAGGTCTTTCCTTCGTCGCTCGTCACGTTGTGGTAGTTGTAGCCGTTGGCACGTACGAAGATGGAGAGGTCGCCGTTGTTGCGCTCAAGGGTCTTGGGCTCGTCGGCATTGGTCGTACCGCTGGTGCCGACAACGGACCAAGTCTGACCGTGGTCGCGCGACATGAAGAAGTGGAAGTTGCGCACGTCGCTGCCGTCGCGGTTGACGAAACTCGAAACGAGGGTACCGTCGCGGCGCTGAAGGGCTGCGCCCGAACCGGAGAAGCCGCCCTTCCACGTGGGATTGGGGCTACCCACGCCGTAGAGGCTCTTGGTGTGATCAACGGGAATGGTCCACGTCTCGCCGCCGTCGGAACTCATAATGGTCTTCCAGAGTTGGGGCTGGGCAGCCGTTGAGGCCCAGAAGCCGTGGCCGTAGGTGCCCGCGCAAGTCATGATACCGATGATATTGCCGTTGGTGCGGTCGGTCACGATGGAGGCATCGCCGTGGCCATAGTCGCCACCGAGGTTTTCGCCGCCAGCCACGCGCTGCGGGCGCGACCAAGTGCGGCCCATATCGTCGGAATATTGCGCAACGATATAGAGTTTGTTGGGCAGGTCGCCATTGTGCTGCAGGCGGTCGTCGGTGAGGACAACGAGGCGGTCAATCACTTCGCCGCTGGGCAGGGTCTTCTTGACGGTGGTAATGGCGGGGATGCGATAGTACTGCGAGCCGCAGTCGAAGGGCATCAGTGCGGCGCCCTCGCTGAGGAAGATGGTCACCTTGTGCTGCGGGTCGCCGGCCGTTTCAGCGCGTTCGGTGCCGCCGATAGTATAGCCCGTCACGATGGCATCCACGGTGTTGCCTTCTGTGGCTTGTTCGGAGATGTCGTAGGCTATCCAGAGATAGTGGTCGCCCACACCGAGGTCTTCGCTGCCCGTGATGGTGAACGAGCCGTCGGCACCTATCGTAGCCGCCTGGCCAAAGAGGCTGCCGTTCTGCTCGCGCCAGGTCATCTTTTGGTCCTCGTCGATGAAGAGTTCGTTGGCATTCGTGGCGAGGTAAGCCTTGACGGCCTTCACGTCGCTGAGGTCGTCGGCCACAATGCGGCCGCTGATGCCCTGGAGGGGCACATTGCCCGTCAGGCCGCCCACACGGAGGGTGGCGCGAACGATGGGCTGGTTCTTATTGCCGATACCCGTGGTCACCTTGCCCTGCTTCACGCTTGTGCTGGCGAGGGTGGCTTCGGGGTGGCTGGTATCTACCTTCTCGAAGGTCCAGAGCGAAGCACCGTCGGCGGCTGCGGCCCAGCGTACGATGACTGCGCCGGCCTCCTGTGCGTGGAGTTCGGTGCCGCTGTCCTTGATGATGAACGCGCCAAAGGATTCCTGAATCTGGTAGATGGCGTTCTCCGTATCAACGGCGTCAAACTGGGTGCTGCCACCCGTGCCTGCGCCTGCCGTACCGATATATTTGCCGTTGTAGTTCTTGATGGCGAGTTTGCCGTTCACTTCCCAGAAACTCCAGATGCGGTCGGGAGCGAAGGTCTTCTCGCCGAAACGCATACGATGGGCCTCGCTGTCGTAGTACATCACCTTGCCAGCGCAGTAGGCCTTGGTCGAGGCGTTCTTGATGTAGTACCAATGCACGTCATCGGCGGTGCTGACCTTGGGCAGGCCAGGCGCGTCATCGGCGGTGGCGGTGCGGATGGTCACCTGGAAGTTCTGGAAGACCACGCCGTTGCCATTTGCGCCCGTGAGGGTAAAGGTGACGCTCGCCTTGCCGCAACTGGTGATGCTGTGGGTCTGCACGGTGCTGGAGGTGGTGTATCGGTTGCCCTCGTCGGTGGTGAGGGTGAGGCTGTTGGAGTGGCTGCCATTGACGATGCCCACCTGGTAACTTTCGATGACGTAGCCCGAGGGAGCGGCCAGGGTGTAGGTGGCCGTGCCAGCGGTGCCCGACATCAACTGGAGGTTGGTGCCGTTGGTGTTCATATTGTTGGCGTTGCTCGTGAAGGTCAGTTCGGGCTGGGCCGTGGAGCGCCACACCTTATTCCAGGTCTGGTTGGCCGAGCCGTTGCCGTTGTAGAGCGTACCTGTGGTGGTGCTGATGGTATAGTTGAGGGTGGTGGGCGTCTCTACCTCTTGGATGTCTGCGGCTTCGTTGATGTAGAACTGGCAACCCTGGTCCGTGCGGTCCTGTCCGAGGTTGGCCTCTGCGCTCCAGTTGTAAATCTTGTAGTTAAGGCCAGCCTGCGTCTGGTTGAGTTGCACCTCGCCACTGCTGACGATGTAGCAGCCTGGGGTGGAGGCATAACTGAGCGTCCATCCCTTGGCGGGGCGCGTCGTGGTGGTCTGAATCTGCGCATCGTAGGTGCAGACGGGGTTGAGATAGGCGTTGTACTGGCGGTTGACGATGTCGTAGCCCGTACCGTCGTTGCGGTCCACGAATTTCCACATGGAATTGGCCTGCATGCTAGTGGTATTGCTGCCCACAACGCCTGTGGCGCTTCCCTGTGCGGTGATGTAGTAGTCGGAAGCGCGCACGGAGTGGAACTGATACCAATGCTCGTCGTCCTCGGTGCTGACGGTGGGCTGGTTCAAAGCCTCGGCCACGGCGGTGCGCAGTGCGCTTGCCATCTCGGCAGCTTCCGTCTCGGTGATGGAGGGCTGCGCCAGCAGCGTGTAAGCCTCTTCCGCCTTGGCGTTGAAGGCAGCCATGCCAGCTTCTCCGAACTGTCCCATGCCTTCGCCCGTCTGGATAACGTGTCCGGCGGTCAGCGCCTGACCGATAGCGTTGCGGCGGTCGGCTTGGGCGATGCGGTTAGCGGCTTCTTCTTCGGAAATCACGTTGAAGGTCATATCTGGCATATCGGACTGTAATCTGTCCTTAATGATGTTCGCCATCTTCACGTAGCCCAGACCATAGAGGTAGTTCGTGTTCTTGATGTACTTCGTGTTGGCCACGTCGCCATCAAGGAAGGGCGTGTAGCAGTCAATATATTTCACCTGGGGGGGTCCCCATTCGGAGAGGAATTTGTTGAACGGGGCGATGCGGGTGGTGTTCGTGGTTGCGTTGTTCGTTGGGTGCAGTCCTATCAGATAAATTCTGGCACTGGGACAGTTCGCCATGATTTCCTCCACCAACCGAATGTAGTTCAATTTCACGGTTTCCATGTCGTCAGAGCCCAGGACGTCGGAGGTTCCGGCATAGATCAGGACGGCTCGCGCTTCTTCTTTTTCCACGTACTGCACTTGGGAAAGGGCGGCAGTGGCGATTTTGCGTGCGTTTTCAAGGCTCAGTCCGCCGTAGCCCCAGCCCGATCCGCGGTTCTTGATGTGGTCGTTGCCGAGGAGTTCGTTCCATTCGCCCGTCTTCACCTCGCCGTCGCCGAAGAAGAGGATGTCGTTGTCAGTTTGCTTGTAGGGTAGCACGCTGAAGTAAGTGGCGCGCATTCCGTGAGAGCCAGTGAGACCACCGTTCAGCTGGACTTGGGAGCTGTTGTAGGGTAAGACCGAATGGGCGGTAAACTCTCCGTCATCCATCAAGTATCTTTCCCGAAGGGCTTCTGTCCATTTCGCATAGGAAGCAGCGGTGAGGTGGAGGTTGTCATAACTCCAAACACCGCCGGAAGCCACGTCGGAAAGCACGTCATAGAGGTCCACATAGTTCAACCAGTCTTCGTTCGTTTCATCCACGAAAGCCTTCACCAGGCGGTTCGTCTCGAGCCAGCGCTCGGCGGGACGGTTGGGGGTGTTGTTGTTGAGGATGCTGTAGAGATAGACTCTTGTCTCCGGGCTGCGCTTGTGGACGCGCTGCACGATGCTCTTGACGTAGGCAAGCACCTGCGTCGGCTGGAAGTCCAGTCCGCCGCTGGTGGCGATGTCGTTTGTGCCAATCATCATGAAGAACTTCTTCGGTTTGTTGATGAGATAGCTCTCGAGATTGTCACTCTGTTCGGTGGAGTAGGTACCGGAGTTTCCGCGATTCACAATCGGGAGCGGATTGCCGAAGTCGTCGCGGAACATCTCGATCCAGGGCGCCATGTCTGTGATGCTGTTGCCCACAAACACGATGCTTCCTTCAGCAGGGGGAAGCACTTTGAAGAGGTCGTACCGGTGCTTGCGGAAGGGTTCATCGGCCCAAACAGTGCCAATGCCCACCCAAAACGCAAGCAGCAAGGAAAGGAGGGAAACTTTCTTCATAGTATTTACTAATTTATTGGTTGGGTTTTCGGTTGCTAAGGTAGGCAAAATCTGTGAGTTAGACATTACGACTGGCAAATTTTCTGTTTCTTTATTTGGGGGAAACTGGAAGGAATGGCTGGAAGAGAGTGGGCGGAGGCTGGCTGGCGGTTGGTTCGTGCAACGATTTCGGGGATTATGGATGACGGACTATATTGTAACTACTCAGGTCGTTGTTTTGCTGGCTAGGGATTCTATTCTGTGCGCCCCGCAGGGTAGGGTGTTCAAAATAGGCATCAAAAATCTGCACATTTTTTGCCTATAGTTTCACGTCGTTTGATAACCAAATTCGGGGAA
>SFID01000130.1 GCA_004555425.1 Bacteroidales bacterium | reverse complement strand
CCTATCACGCCAATGACCCAAGTGTCGGGATGAATCTTCATCGCAATGTATCACGCTATAAGATGTTTATGTCGGATACAGGACTCTTTGTCACCCAGGCATTTAAGGACAAGGACTTTACTGAGAATGTCATATACCAGAAACTCTTAAGCGACAAGTTGTCTGCCGATTTGGGTTACGTGTATGAGAATGTAGTGGCTCAAATGCTTAAGGCATCTGGCAACGAATTGTTCTATTACACATTTCCCAGCACAACGAGCAATCATCTATATGAAATAGATTTCCTGCTTTCGCAACATTCAAAAATATGCCCACTTGAGGTTAAGTCGTCAAGCTACAAAAGGCACGTTTCCCTCGACCTCTTCTCTGAAAAATATTCAGACCGCATAGACAGGAAATATCTTATATACACCAAAGACCTGGGCAAAGACAAGGATGTGATATTTCTGCCAGTATATCTTGTGCCATTCTTATAGATGTAAAACCGTATTTTGCGTAATTATAATCCTTAAGAATAATGGGGGCAAAGTTATAGTTTCTAATAGCCTATGGATAAAGAATTTGATACGATAAACCAAATGTACCTGTCACAGCAATTTGTTGATGACAGCGAAGAAGAACATCAAGTGGAGGAATGTCGCTCAATGATCAGAGCGTATGCCTTCACCGAAAATGCCATAGTGTCGATGGGCGACAACAAACTGAACTGCAGCTATTGCTACTTCGGTGGGCTTGCTGACGTACTTGGATTGGCCAGAGAGGAGCGTCAGGATGTGATTCCCTCACTCTACGAGGGCTTCATCTATAATCGTGCCGACGCTGATGATCTGGCTCATCGCCATGCCGAGGTGGCGTTTGTACACATGATTAAACCTTTATCCATAGATATTCGTCGCGATTTCTATCTGAGTGACTTTATGCGACTGCGTGACAAAGATGGCGCTTGGAGAACAGTGGAGCATCGCATGTTTCCTATGATTATCTCCCCGAATGGTAATTTCCGTCTTATGGCTTGTGTCTATACGCTTGCCAAAGATGAAGACCACAGAGCAAAAATCATCAACACCCGTACGGGAGAGGTTCGCATCATGTCGAGAAAGGATTACGAGGACGTGCTCTCCGTGCGCGAGCTTGAGGTGCTAAGGCCAATCGACCAAGGCAAACTCTCAAAAGAAATTGCTGACATCCTATCCATCAGTATAAATACCGTCAATCGACATCGTCAGAATATTCTTGAAAAACTGAACGTGGATCATGCCATTGAGGCATGTAAGGTGGCAAGAGTCATGGGGATAATTTGAGGTTATGAGGTTGTAAGGTTTTTCGGTTCTTGCTCTGGCAAGCGTCTCTACGAGCTGAGCAATAAGGTTTTGAGAATGGTTATAATTGACTATTGTAAGGCTTATGGAGAAAGCGTACCTTTGCACTCGCAAAAATGCAACAATCTGTAAATCTGCTTTACATCATAAAAAAAGTCATTCTTTTTGCTTTCGTAGCAATGTTCTCAGGTGCCTCACTCAAGGCACAGACCTTAGACAAAATGCAGTGGTTCAACGAGCCAGAGTTTTACACCATCAAGGGCGGTACACTCGAAATGGACGTTCCCGGTCAAACCGACTACTGGCGTATCGCTCACTACGGATTCACCGTTGACGACGGCCCCTTCCTCTATGCTACATACGGCGGTGAGTTCGAAGCAAAGATCAAGGTTAGCGGTGACTACAAGGTGCGTTTCGATCATGCTGGTATGATGATTCGTCAGAATCATGAGAATTGGGTAAAGTTCGGCATTGAGTTTGTCGAAGGCAAGTACAATATCTCGGCCGTTGTCACTCATCACACCTCGGACTGGAGCGTCATCCAGTTGGAGAACCCTATCCCTCACCTCTGGCTAAAAGCCGTCCGTCGTCTCGATGCCATTGAGATTTACTACAGCTTCGATGATAAGGAATACACCATGATGCGTACCCTTTGGATGCAGGACAACTGTCCGCTCCAAGTAGGACCATTTGCAGCTTGTCCTGATGGCGAAGGCTTCAAGGCAAAATTCTCTGACTTCAAGGTGAAGCACCTCCCTGATCAGCGTCGTGTGGATTGGTTGAAGAATAATCAGTAAAAGGCAGTATGTACTATATTAAAATAATTTAAAGTCAAATTTATAAGCATCTGAAATGACCAATTCAAACCTTTTGGTAACCAAGGCAATTAAAAGTGCCTTCTTGCGTAACCCAAAGAATTTCGGTAACTTTGCACTCGCAAAATCAACAAGTTTTTACTTAAAACAACAGTACATTATGAAGAATTATGCAATCAAGAACCTCAATGGTTGGCAGAACGTGGAAGGTAAGATTTTCCTTGGCCAGGAACTCGGTATGACAGGTGCAGAAGTATCGTTGCAGTGTCTGGCTGCTGGAGAAGATGCGCCTTTCCTCCACTCACACAAAACCCACGAAGAGATTTATGTAATCATCTCGGGCAAGGGCGAGTATGAAGTAGATGGCGAGAAGATGGCCGTAAGCGAAGGCTCTGTCATCCGTGTGGCTCCTGCTGGCGTACGTGCTTTGCGTAACACTTCTGACAATGAAATGGTGATGATGTGCATCCAGTACGAGGCAAAGCCAATCACCAGTTTTATGGACGATGCAAACATCATCCCATTAAATAAATAATGAATAATCAGAAGAATAAAGAATTAAGAGACGCTTTATTTCCCGATTGTCCTATCCGCAACGTCCTGTCGCGTGTGGGTGACAAATGGTCGCTCCTTGTGCTGTACAGCCTGCAGCACAGGGAGCCTGTGCGTTTCAAGGAACTGCAACGTCAGATTCCCGACATCTCTCAGAAGTCTCTCACTCAGACGCTTCGCACACTCGAAGTGGATGGCTTCGTCACTCGCGAGGTATTTCCCGAAGTTCCCCCTCGTGTGGTATACTCTCTTACTCCTCGTGCCCTATCGTTCCTTCCTTTAGTGGAAAACATAATTAAATGGGCGATGGAGAACATGGAAGAAATTATTAAGGATAGAGAAAAGAACGAATGATCATCTGACAAGCTTCGTAGCACCGATAAAAAATGATATCCAATATTTCAAATAGAATTTTCCTTTATGAGACCACTGGCTACGTTGCATTAATGAAAAAATGTATTATCTTTGTATAAGCAAAGGTAGGACCAGCCTTATGTGCTAGCCTGGCTCTTGATCAATGCTGCGAAGCGAAAAAAATCCCTGGTTCGCGTGGGCGAGCCAGGGATTCGTGTTCGTAAGGATTACACCTTATATATATAGGTATATGTCGGGGGATATTACTTTCTGTAGAGCAGCCAAGCGCCTTGGTAGGTGCTTTTGAGTTGGTCGCGTGAGGAAACTGCGGAACCCTTGTCGTCGTAGGAAGAGGCGATAACGCGGTACCAGCCCGTTTGTCCCTTGATGGTTTCGCTCGTTTTAACCACGCGTGCGTTGTAACCCTTGTTGCGGAGTGTGTTGCAGAGGCCCTCGGCATTCGTCTTGCCTACGAAGCTGCCAACTACTACGCTGTAGGTTTTGAGGGGTTCGCCAGCCACGAGCGAGATGTCGCCGTCGATGGTGCGTACATCTCTGTCGTTGGCACCTGCATTTGAGTTCTGGTTCTGAACAGGCGTAACAGGCGTTACGTTCACCTTTTCTTCGGGTGCGGGAGTGACTACCACGGGTGTGGTGGGCTCGGTGGTTGTGGTCTCTTGGCTCATTGCGCGCTCGTAAGCTTCGCGATAGGCGCTGTCTTTCGATTTACAACCAGTCATTACTACCAGTGAACAGAGGGCCACGCCCAGAAAGAGAGTTTTCTTCATAATGAAAATATTTTTTGTTGGATTATTGGCTGTATTAGAGCATAGTAAATATAGCGCAAAAGTACAAAGGTTTTCTTGGATGACGAAATTCTCGCGCGTTAAACTGTACTAACTACCCTGTATTTCCTTTTTTTCTCCGATTCTTGCAAAAAATCGGGTTGGTATGCGCTGTGTTCTTTGGGAAATGCTTATCTTTGAGGGCAAGAAAGCATGTACCACTTTTTAATTAAGAAGAATATGAAAGCAATTAACTTCCTAGCCGCATTTTTGGGCGGTGCCGCAGTAGGCGCTGCTTGTGGTCTGCTCTTTGCTCCCGAGAAGGGTGCTGAGACTCGTAGCAAAATCGCTGAGGCTCTCCGCAAGAGAGGCATCAAGCTGAGCCGTGAGGAAATGCAGGACCTCGTTGACGACATCGACGAACTCAAGTAACAGATCCGCCACCTGATGGGTGCGCAAGCAAGTGGACGAGTAAACAACGGGAAGGCTCTGCGCGCGTGAGCACGCCCTAGAGGATACCATTGTTTACTCGTCTGTCCCTTTTATACAGTGGGCGTTTGGCGACCCAAGGGCGGCCGTGCGCCATCATTGTGAATCTAGGTAGGCACCGTATCTTTTTGTTTTTCATTCGGTCACGTAGCCCGCTACGCTCCCTCACGAAAATCAAAAACCTACGGCACGATAGCCGAAAACTCATCGCAAGCCAATTTATAGAACCTACCTCTACAAATTCCGATACCGAATCCTCATGTTCTCCTCTGACGAAAAAATTGCCGAACTTACCCATCTCGTGCGCGAGGTGCGCGAGTACGTGGACCTGCGACTGGAGTTGGCTCGCTACGACTTGACGGCCAAGGCCATTCAGCTGTTGTCTGCGCTGTGTTTGGGCGTCATCGTGCTGATGGTTGTGGCTGTGGCATTCCTGTTCTTGTCGTTCAGCCTGGTGCAGGCGCTCCACGAGTGGCTGCACAGCGAGTCGGCGGCCTACCTCATCGTGGGCGGGGCCTACTTGGTGATTGCCGCAATGGTCTATCTGCTGAGGAGGCGCCTTATCTACCAGCCCATGGCCCGCTTCATCGGTCATCTGTTCCTCAAGAAGGACAACCAGCCGACCGCCTCGGGCAACGCAGAAACCACTAACGATTGGAGGGAATGATATGAACGAACCCTATACCCTCGAGTCCATACAGGCGCACACCGATGCGCTCCGTGCGGAACTGGCCAAGCGTCGCCAAGGTCTGCGCGCCCATTACCATGAAATCTTTGCCCCACCTGCGCCCACCAACAACAAGGTGCAGAACCTCATTCGCCATGCCAGCACCGCCTACGCCGTGTTTGATGGTTTCTGGACAGGCTACAAGATGCTGCGGGTGCTCTTTGGCGGCAGGAGAAAAAGACGTTGAACTTCGTGGACACCCTTGCCCCCCTACGATGGGCGCGGCGCGTCCGCCTATACCTATAATATATAGTGACAAATCCGAATAAGCCGCACTCTACCGGTTTCCAAGTGAAGGAACCGGCAGAGTTGCTTTTTTTTATTATGAAGGCCCTCGACGGCATCAGCCGCAACAAAGCCAAGGCTATCCTGGCAGGCGGCGGTGTGACCGTCAACGGCAAGAACCGTAGCCAGCACGACTTCCCCCTGAACCCTGGCGACCGCGTCGAAATCAGTAAGCGAAAATCTGGGCCCACGCTGCAAAACAAGCATGTGCGCCTGGTCTATGAGGATGCCTATATCATCGTCATCGAAAAGGGCGTGGGCATTCTCTCCATGGCTTCTTCGCACCACGCCTACTCCGTCAAGACCGTCATTGACGACTACCTGAGAAAATCACACCAAGGGGCCACGGCCCATGTCGTTCACCGCCTTGACCGCGACACGTCGGGCCTGCTCGTCTATGCCAAGACGATTGAGGCCGAGCAGATTCTCGAACACAACTGGCGCGAGATTGTGACCGACCGCCGCTACCTCGCCCTCGTTTCGGGCCAGATGGAGGAACGCGAAGGCACAGTGGAGAGTTGGCTCAAGGACAACAAAGCCTTCTTCACCTATTCCTCGCCCACCGACAACGGCGGCAAGTTTGCGCGCACCCATTTCCGCACACTCCGCATAGGCCCCGAGCATTCCCTTGTGGAACTCAAACTCGACACAGGTCGCAAGAACCAAATCCGCGTACACATGCAGGACCTCGGGCATCCCGTCTGCGGCGACATCAAGTACGGCAACGGCGACAATCCCATAGGCCGTCTGGCCCTCCATGCCTATCGCCTGAATTTCTACCACCCGATTACGGGCGAGCACCTCAGTTTCGAGACCCCCTGCCCCAAGGCTTTCAAGGCCGTATTCACTTCTGCTGAGGAATAGAAAACTAATATTTTCTGTAACTACTCAGTTGGCCTTTCGATGACGAGTTTTAAACACGAATCTTTCGAATCTTTCGAATTTCGCTGAAAGGCTACCTGCAAAACAATTCGATTCGTGCTATGCACGAATCTTACGAATGATTCGAATGCAATGAGGACCGCGGACTTGGTCAGCATTCGTGTAATTCGTGGTGGAAAAAGATAAGCACACTCCATTGCATTCGATAAATTCGTAAGATTCGTGTTAAAAAATCGTTCTCATTGAAAGGCCACCTGAGTAGTTACTATTTTTTTCGCTGCGAAATCTCGTTACTCCCCTTCCGCTTATCCATGAAGAAATCCCTCACCCTGGCCACCCTGGCCACCGCCTCCGCTGCCCTGCCTGCCTTTGCGGGCCACGGGCAGGCCACTGCTGCGCGCGACGGGCGGCCCAACGTCATCGTCATCCTGGCCGACGACCTCGGCTATGGCGACCTGTCGTGCTATGGAGCCACCCGTGTGCAGACGCCGACCATTGACAGCCTGGCGCGTTGCGGCACCCGCTTCACCAATGCCCATGCCTGCGCCGCCACGAGCACCCCCTCGCGCTACGGATTGCTCACGGGCGAATACCCCCTGCGGCGGCGGGGAACAGATGTGGCCGCCGGCAATGCGGGGATGATTATCCCGCCCGAGCGCTATACCGTGGCCGATGCTTTTCATGCCGCTGGCTACCACACGGCAGCCTTTGGCAAGTGGCACCTCGGCCTAGGCAGTCGCACAGCCGAGCAAGATTGGAACGGGCAGTTGGACCAGACGCCCGCTGACCTTGGTTTCGACTACCATTATATTATGGCCGCCACGGCCGACCGCGTGCCCTGCGTCTATATTGAGAATGGGCGCGTGGCCAACTACGATGCCGCGGCTCCTATCTACGTGGATTATCAGCGCAACTTCCCTGGCGAACCCACGGGGCGTACACATCCCCAGCTCCTCACCAAACAGCGGTCCAGCCACGGGCACGACCAGGCTATCGTGGGAGGCATTGGGCGCATTGGCTATATGAAAGGCGGCGGACGAGCCCTGTGGCGCGATGAAGACATTGCCGACTCCATTGCCTCACATGCCGTTCGCTACATCCACGAACACCGCGAATCGCCCTTCTTCATGTACTTCTGCACGAACGATGTCCATGTGCCGCGAATGCCTCACGAGCGTTTTCGCGGCAAGAGTCCGATGGGCCTGCGCGGCGAAGCCATCCTGCAATTCGATACAACGGTGCGCCAGATTACCGATGCCCTCCGCGCCGAAGGCTTGGCCGACAACACCATTATCATCCTCACGAGCGACAACGGCCCTGTGCTTGACGATGGCTACGACGATAGGGCCGTTGAACTGGTGGGCGACCACTGTCCTGGCGGTCCCTTCCGCGGCGGCAAGTATAGTTCGTTCGAGGCTGGCAGCGTGGTACCCCTGATCGTATGCGGCACAGCGCGCGTGCGCCGCGGCCACGTGAGCAATGCCCTCCTCTCGCAGGTGGACCTCACGGCCACTATGGCGCAACTTCTCGGCATCCCCGTGCCCGCAGGTGCCGCCCCCGACAGCCAGCCCTACCTCGCCGCTTGGATGGGTCGCGAGCGCAAGGGCCGCGACTGGGCGTTCAAGACAGGCCATCTGCATTCCCACATTCTGCGTACGCAGCAGTGGACCTATATCGCGCCAAAGCCAGGCCCCGCCATTATTCCCTGGGGCCCTATTATTGAGACAGGTTGCAGCGAAGGCCCACAACTCTACTCCGTGCGCCGCGACGTCGCTCAGCAGCACAATGTGGCCGATGAGCAGCCGCGCGTTGTCAATCAGATGCAGGCGATACTCGAAGCGTTGCAGTTGCCCTGACGCGCGCTCGCCCTTGCCAGATTTTCGCAAACCTACACAAAACGATGAATGCCACGAATGTGAAGAAGGAATTGCCTTCCACATTCGTGGCATTCATCGTTTTGTCTGGGCCGAAGCCTGCGGCCCGCGCGCGTGTTGCTATTCGTGGAGCGTGAAGAGGAACTCCAGGCCGCCGCCTTTCCGGTTGCGCACCGAGATAGTGCCGCCGTGCATGTGCACCGCATTGCGCACGATGCTGAGCCCGAGACCCGTTCCGCCAGCCTCGCGGGTACGGCCCTCGCTGACGCGGTAGAAGCGTTCGAAGAGGCGGGGCAGGTGCTGCTCGGGCACGCCCACGCCCGTGTCGTAGTAGCGAAAGAAGAGTGTAGCGGATTCGTGGCGATAGCATTCAATGACCATTTCTGCGCCCTGTCCAGCGTAGCGAATGGAGTTCTCCATCAGATTGCGCAGAACGGCGTAGAGCAGAGAATAGTTGCCGTTCACTTCCGCTTCGTCGGGGATGCGAGCCTCCATGTGCATTCCCGCTTTTTGCGCAGCAGGGGTCAGTTCTTCGATGACCTCCGCCGCGAGGTCGCTCAGGTTCACCAGTTCGCGCGGCAGGGTGTCGGGAGCCTCTTCGGCCTTGGAGATGAGTGCCACATCGCGAATCAGGTCGCTCAGTCGCACGGCCTGTGCGTAGGTGCGCTCTAGGAAGACGCGTTGCCTGTCGGGCGAGAGCGTGGGACCCGTGAGCAGTGTTTCTAGATAGCCGCGGATGCTGCTGACGGGCGTGCGCAGTTCGTGCGTGATATTATTGCTCATCTGCTGCTTGAGTATGCGCGTTTTCTCCGCCTGTGTCACGTCCGTCAGTGTCACCTCAAAACTGCCTTCGCCATACACCAACACCTGGATGGCAAAGTTTGCGCTGCCCGCTTGTGTGGTGTATCGAAACACCGAACCGACCGCGCCGAGGTCCATCTGCGTTGAAGGCGTGCGCGTATTCAGAAAGTCAATGATGGGGCGGAAGGTTTCCGTCTCCCAAATGCGGTCGAGGTTGGGCGTGGGTGCTTCGAGAATCGTATTGACGTATTGCAGGAAGGTAGCGTTGGCCAGCAGTTTGCGGCGCTCGGGCGAGAAGATGGCGATGCCGCCTTCGAAGTAGAGAAAGTGGAGGGCCAGACGTTCGCGCTCCATGGCTATGATTCTGTTGCTGTCCTCCAGTTGGCGATACTTCTCGAGGATGGCGCTGCCGATGTCGCCCAGTTCCGTCTTCGGGAAGTGTATGTGGTCGTAGTCAATGAGGCCGCGGTTGGCCGATTCAATGAATTGGCGGAGACCCGCGATGGCCTTGCCGAATCGGTCGGAGAGGTAGAGCAGGAGCACAATGACAACGGGGAAGAGCAAGAGCACGAATATGGTGAAGATATTCTCGGGGCGCATATAGTCGCGCACGTCTTCATCGTAGGGCAGGGCCACGCGCACTTGGAAGTTGCCATAGTTTTTGGCGAAGTAGAAGTAGGGCCGCTTGACCGTTTCGCTTTGCCGCACGTCATAACTCTCGCCCGTTTGCCATGCCTGGCGCACCTCGGGGCGCGAGTTGTGGTTGGATGGCGCGAGGAGGGCCAAACTATCGGATTCATAGACCACCTGTCCCGTTCGTGTGATGATGGTGGTGCGCATTTCGGGCGTGGCCACAAGCGCAGAGTCGCCACCAGTGCGATGCTGCACGGCCACGATGTCGGCATAGCTGCGCAGGCGGGCCGCCATAAGTTGCTCGCGATAGACCACTTCGCGGTGGTGTTGGAAAACCATCAGCACCACGGCAAATACGACAAAGACTGCCGTAAAGTTCAGCAGAAGTTTCGTACGATATTTCATGGGAGGCGGGGTTTTTAGTTAGGAGTTAGGAGTTGTGGCGGAGCATCTGGAATATCTAGAATATCTAGAATATCTAGAATATCTAGAAAATCCAAAGCATCTAGTCAATACTATCGAGCTAGCAGCCGCAGGCTGCGTTGAAACTAGGGGGCGCAGTCCCCGAATGAAACTAGGAAGCCACAGGCTTCCGTTGAAACTAGCTCGCGAAGCGACCGCTAAGCCTCCAGGCAATAGCCATAGCCTTGGCGGTTGGTCAGGCGCGTGCCCTCGTTGCCCAGTTTGCGGCGGATGCGGGCAATGTGTACGTCCACCGTTCGGTCGAGCACATAACTCTCGCCGCGCCACACCTGCGCCAGAATCTCCTCGCGCGAAAAGACGCGGCCAGGGTGGCGCAGCAGCAGGCAGAGGATGCCCAGCTCCTTGGGCGAGAGGCGCACCTCTTCGCCGTTGACAAGGACCACCTTGCGCAGGAGGTCCGCCAGGATGCCACCCGAATGGATGGTTTGTGCCGGCTCCATCGTTGTTTCGTTTGGAGTCGCCTTACGCTCGTGCCGGCGCAACACAGCTTTGACGCGGGCCAGCACTTCGTGGAGCGAGAAGGGCTTGGCGATATAGTCGTCGGCCCCTGTTGCAAAGCCCTTCAGTAGGTCCGTCTCAGTATCCTTGGCCGTCAGGAAGATGATGGGTACATCGTTCTGCTGCTTTCGGAGCACCTCGGCAAACTGGAAACCCGACATACCGCCCATCATCACATCAAGCAGCAGCAGGACGTGCTGTGGCGTCAGCACCTCCATAGCCGCTTCTGCCGATTCGGCAGTATCTACTTGGTAGCCCGCCTGCTCCAGGTTGAATTGCAGGATTTCGCGCAGGTCGGGTTCGTCGTCCACTACAAGTATTCGAGATTCGTTCATAGAAAAGTGTTTTGTAAGGGTGGAGCCGCCACCCCATTCGTTGACGCTGCAATATTACGAATAGTTTCGGGAAGAAGCTGGGCTGGGGTTGTTAATATTGTGTGAAGGTGTGGGGACCGCCTCTCCCCAAGATGCAAACACGAAGCATCCAAAGCCTCATCGTCCACCAAGGTCACTGTTCTGTCTTCGATTGACATCCAACCATCATTAAGAACATAACGACAAGTGGAAACTACTCAGGTCACTTTTCATTGAAAACGCAATGTACCGCCCGTTGCTCGAGGGCGTGTGACTCAGTGAAAGGAGAACACCTTATATATAATAGGACACCAGCTAACTCTCGTTTTAGCGAGAAAAACAAAAACAGGAAAAACCCCTTCCGCTTGATGCAAAATGGCTCTGACGAGCCATTGATGCTGTGGCCGTCTGAAAATCCTCCGAGCAAGCTCGGGAATTTTCAGCCAGTCACAGCATCACCCTATCGGGTTTTGCATCAAGCGCAAGGCGATAAACAGAAAAAACTTGCTACTGTGACAATCATGGAATGTTCCGCAGGAAGAATGGATAACAGCATTCTGTTTGCAGCGGTAAGACTGGTACAATCCTGAAAAGGATAGGCTGTATCTCTTGCAGGAAATGTTTTTTCTGTTTATCGCCTTGAAGAGGATGTTAGCCTTCTGAAAGAAGGTGGGGTTAGGCTTTC
>SFID01000129.1 GCA_004555425.1 Bacteroidales bacterium | reverse complement strand
GTCTCGCCAGAGACATTTTGCATCAAGTGCAAGGGGTTTTTTAGGTTTTTGTTTTATCAGTGGCCACAGGATTTTTGTGACAACTCCTCACTACTTTGATCTGAGTAGTTACTAGAAATGAAAAAAATGCAGGGTTGAAAATAAATGTATTTTAACTTTTCGAATTCCTATATCGCCATTTCGCGCACCAACTTGGCCCGAAAAATTTCCGCAAAAGCCAGTAGAAATTTCTCTTCGGCATATAGAATTTTCTATATGCTTTGTAAAACAATGGTTTTTTGGCCCATTTTCCGCATAAAAAAGACTCTTCGCTAGTACAAAGATAATACATTTTTCCGCAAAATGCAAATCCATTTAACATATCGCAACACACTGCGAAATGTTAAAAGACGAGTTTTGCACAACCTAGGGTTCGCGAAGTGTTATATTACGAGGCGCGCTCCGAAGGCTGACATTCGCAGGCGTGAAAGGCGATGTCGCAGGTGGCTGAATACTCATATATGGCAAAGCAGAAAGGCTTGCGCCCTCCTGCTTCATCGTTCTTCACTTTTTTGCAGGGCGATGGGATGCCGAAGAAGCACCTTTGCAAACCAATCGCACCGCACGGCTGTCCACAAAAGAACCGCCACCAGGTTGTGGCCTGATGGCGGTGACAGTTTGGCTCGGCTGTAGTACCCCTTGAGCCATGTGGGGTTCTCACCGCCTCTCCTATTATCCTAAATCCTATTACCTTATGTTTACCTAAATACCTAAAAGAAGGAGAGGCTTTGTGGTGAGCAGCTGTGTTTAGTTTTTGTGTTGGTCGAGCGAAGTGGCTTGGAGCTTTCTTGCTCGTTTCCATTGCAAAAGTACGTAGTCTGTTGGGCCTTACAAAGAAAATGTTGGGAAAACCGATGGATTTTCTGCAATATGTCATTCGGCTGTAATCTGCTCTTTGCAAAACGATTGCCCGCGCCCGAGGTAGGGATGGTTTTGCAGCCAATCATTCCGCGATGATATAGAGGAGAACGGGGCCGCTCTGGATTTCGTTGCAGGGGATGTGCTCGATGGTGAGGTGGGTAATCTCGCCAGCCTCCAGCGTTTGCGCTTCAGTATAGACCACGGTCTCTTCGTCCGTGGTGCGCGTGATGTTGATAATCTGGCTCGGGTATTCCTGGCCGTCAATGATGAGGCAGATCTGTTGGCCTGGCGCAATGGTCTGCTCTTGCAGCATCACGCCAAACAGAGCTACGCCGAAACTCATGCCCGTCCAGTTGCGCAGAGCAAAGACGGGCAGTCCGTAGTGGGCGTGGGCAAAGTCGTGGAGGGGGAACTGGGAAACGTCTATAGTTGGCATTGGAATGAGGGTTTGATGGTTGGTGAGAAATCTAGCGGTGCGCGTTACCCTTGGCGGCGTTGACGATGTAGATGCCTGAGGCTACGAGGCCGCCTGCTAGGATATAGTTCGCCTGGAAGGGTTCGCCCAAACAGAGGCAGGAGGTGACGGCACCCACGATGGGGAGAAGCGAATTGTAGATGGCCACCTTGCCGATGGGATTGTGCGTGATGAGTTGGTTGTAGAGCGCAAAGCCGATGGTGGAGATGCCCACCAGCATTCCCAGTAGGGCGAGGCCCCAGAGGGTGACGTGGGGGAGGGTGCCGCCCATCAGGAGGCCTGGGACAATCAGCAGCAGACCGCCGATGCCGAGGCTGTAGCCCGTGCCCACAATGATATCAACGCGGCGCGCCATGCTGCGCGTCAGGAGCGAGGCCACGGCACTGCAAATGGCGTTGACGATAATCATGCCATCGCCCAGCCAACTCCATTCGGCCGAGACGGCATCGCCATTCAAATTGAGAATCAGTATGCCCGCCATTCCCAGCACTACGCCCACCATCTTGCGCAACGTCATACGGTCGCTCTTGAAGAATACGCAGGCCAGCACCACGACCAGAAAGATGCTCAGCGAATTGAGAATGGCTGCGCGCGACCCTTCGCTGTGCGAGAGGCCGATGTAGAAGCAGGCGTAGTGGAACGTGGTATTGATGAGGGCAAAGAGGAGGATGAAGCCCCAGTCCCATCCGCGCGCAGGGCGAAACGAGCGGTGCATCCCGCGTGCCATCGCCAAAATAATGAGGCCCGAGATGGCAAATCGGATGCCCGCGAAGAGCATTTTGCTGCCCGTCATATCGGGCGTGATTCCCCATTCCTGAAATCCAATCTTGATAATCGGGTAAGCCCAGCCCCACAGGACGGCTGCCGTGAGGGCAAACAGGCAGACCCACACGGGACGCTGAAAGAGGGGTAGGGGAGTCTTTGTTTTTGTTGGCATGTTTTGTGGTTGACAGGTGGATGCTAGTGTCTGGTTGACTTGCCTGCAAAGTTACGGGAAATCTCGGAAACCTGCAAAGTAACTAACTTTTATCCTGGTCTCACAGGGGCACGAGAGGGGCACAAGGGAGGTACAAATAAAGGAGGTACAAATAAAGGAGGCACAAATTAGGGAGGCACACAAATAAAGGAGGCACCGAGTGATGCCTCCTTTATATATAAATAGGTATAGGGTCTTAGCAGAGCTTGCGAGAACCGTCGCCGATAACCACGTCGATAACGATGGGCTCCTTGCCATACTTGGCCTGGAACTTCTCCTTCACTTCGCGCTTGAAGGCGTCAACGAGTTCGTCTGCCACGAGGTTGATGGTGCAGCCACCGAAGCCACCGCCCATGATACGGGAACCCGTGACACCCATTTCCTTGGCCACGTCGTTGAGGAAGTCGAGCTCTTCGCAGCTTACTTCATACTCCTTGCTCAGGCCGTAGTGGGTTTCGTACATCATCTTGCCTACCATTTCGTAGTCGTCGTGTTTGAGTGCATCGCAGACTGCCAGCACGCGCTCTACTTCGCCAATGACGTAGCGGGCACGCTTGTACTCGTTGCCGGTAATGCTACCCTTTACTTCATCGAGCATTTCCATGGTAGCGTCGCGCAGGCTTTCCACTTCGGGATGGGTCTGCTTGATAACCTCAGCCACGTGCTCGCACTGCAGACGGCGCTCGTTGTAGGGCGAACCAGCAAGTATGTGCTTCACACAGCTGTTGACAAGGATGAGCTGGTAGCCTTTGGGATTCCAGGGGAAATATGCGTACTCACCGCTGCGGCAGTCGAGGCGCATGAGGCTGCCCTTGCGACCGAATACGGAGGCGAACTGGTCCATAATGCCGCAGTTGCAACCCACGTACTTGTGCTCGGTGCGCTGGCCTACGCGAGCCAGTTCCATCTTCTCAATCTTGTTCTCGCCCCACAGGTCGTTGAGCGCGAAGGCGTAAGTGCTTTCGAGGGCAGCAGAGGAGGACATGCCAGCACCGAGGGGTACGTCACCTGCAAAGGCAGTGTTGAAGCCTTCTACGGGAACACCGAGGGCCATCATCTCGCGGCACACGCCGAAGATGTAGCGTGCCCATGTGGCTTTGGGACCTGCCTCATCGTCGAGCGAGAACTCCACGTAGTCCTTCAGGTCGATGGAGTAGGCGCGTACGTTGCGGGTGCCGTTGGGCTTGATTTCGGCAATCATTCCCTGCTCTACGGCACCGGGGAATACGAAGCCGTTGTTATAGTCGGTGTGTTCGCCGATGAGGTTGATACGACCGGGGCTGGCATAAACGCTGCCGGTTTCGCCATCGAAATGCTTGATAAAACGTGAACGCACGTCTTCTATTGTCAGTTTCATAATAGTAGAGGTATTAAAGGGTTTGATAAATTCAGGAAAAAGAGTTGGGGCGCATTCCTTTGAATCAGGGAGTGCGCCCCCTGGTTTGTGTCAATTATTCAGCGCGTTTGCTGACGCGGCTACCGATGAGGGCGTAGAAGAGCAGGTAGGCAGCGCAGAACATTACTACCCAGAAGCTGGAGAGGTAGCCGAAGAGGTCGGCCATCCAGCCCTGGATGCCCATCATTACGGCGCAACCAAATACCATCGTCATGAAGATGCCCGAAGCAATAGCGGTGTACTTGCCAAGGCCTTCAACAGCCATGTTGAAGATAGCACCCCACATCACGGAAGTGCAGAGACCTACGAGCAACATGGCGAAGATGCCAACGGGCACATCCTGCGTGATGAAGGTCATTGCTGACCAGTCAACGCCGGGGAAGGGCACGAGCACGTCGGTGGGAGCGAAGATGCCGAAGCCAACGAGCAGCAAGGTGGCCGTGCTGACGGTGGTAATCATAGTGCGTGCGCTCACCTTCGAACCGATGGAAGCACCTACGAAGCGGCCAATCATCATGCTGGCCCAATAAACGGCTACGAGCAGACCTGCAGTAGCGGCGGGGATACCCGTGTCGATGAGGTAGAGGTTGACGAAGTTGGGCACACCTACCTCAATACCCATATAGAGGAAGATTGCCAAAGCACCGAGGGCAAAATGGCGATAGCCAAGGGCCTTGGGAATCATGTCAAGCTGTACGGGAGCCTGTTCGGGTTCTTCAATCTTGGTGAAGCAGATAACCACGAAGGCAATCACGAAGATGGTGAGGGCAATCATAAGAGCGGGAGTTGCATCGGCCATCTTAGCCTTGGCAGCATCGCCAATGAGCGCACCCATGAGGATGTAGCAAGCCACGGCAGCGGCAGAGTTGAACACACCGCCCACCTGAATCAGCTGGTTGCCGCCATTGCCACCGCCACCGAGGAGGTTGAGCATCGGGTTGACCACGCAGTTCAAGATACACATGCAAAGACCTGCAAGGAAGGCACCAGTCAGATAAACGGCAAAGATAGTACCTACGCCATCGGTTTCGGGATCAAACAGACCGCTGGCCCACTGAATCAGAATACCGGCGATACCTACAACGAGACCGATGAGGGCCGTCTTCTTGTAGCCGAACTTGGCAATCAGCATACCGGCGGGAATACCCATCACGAGGTAGGCCACGAAGTTTCCGTAGTTGCCAATCTGTGCCAGTACGTTGGAAATCTCGCCCTGGTTCTTGATGATGGTTGCCATAGGTGAACAGAGGTTCGTCACAAAGGCAATCATGGCGAAGAGCGCAATCATCACGATGATGGCTCCCCATTGTTTTTGTTGATTACTCATTTTAGTTTGATTGTTTTAAGTATTTAATATTAGTAATGTTAGTTGTCTTTTCTTGTTGAATTACTAAAGGCGCGAATGCCTCCTTTTTAATTCTTCTTATGTCCTAGGTTAAACTACAAAGCAGGCGAGTAAACGGGACGGGGGGGTGGTGCTCGTTTACTCGTCTGCAAGCATTGGCGTTAGGCTTCAACGCCAAATTTGTAGATGGTCTTTTGTGTATAGACTTGTCCCGGCTTGAGGATGACGCTGGGGAAATGTGCGCGGTTGGGGCTGTCGGGGAAGTGCTGTGCTTCGAAGCAGAGGGCAGAGCGGCGGCCGAAGGTGGCACCATGCTGGCCCTTGTAGCCGTCGGCCCAGTTGTCGCTGTAGAACTGTACGCCAGGTTCGGTGGTGTAGACTTCCATCGAACGGCCGCTGTTGGGCTCTACAATCTTGGCGGCAAAGGAGAGTTCGCCGGGCTCCTGTTTGTTGAGCACGAAGCAGTGGTCGTAGCCAGCGCCGTGCTTGATTTGCTCGTCATCGGCATCAATGCGCTCGCCCACGGTGTGGGGAGTGGTGAAGTCGAAGGGCGTGCCCTTGACGCTGCGGATTTCGCCCGTCGGGATGCTGTTCTCGTCGATGGGCACGTAGAAATCGGCGTTGATTGTGCACTCCACGTTCATGGCTGAGGGCGTGGGATTGGCGATGCCAGACAGGCTGAAGAAGCCGTGGCTTGTCATATTGACAATGGTCTTCTTATTGGTTGTGCCCTTATAGTCAATGATGATTTCGTTGTCCTCGGTGAGGGTGTACATCACAGTCATGGACAATTCGCCGGGGAAGCCTTCCTCGTAGTAGGCGGAGATATAGCGGAGCACGAGGCAGTGGCCGTTGATTTGCTCAGCATCCCATACGCGGGCGTGGAAGCCTGTGGGACCGCCGTGCAGGTGGTTGGGGCCGTTGTTGATGGCCAGGTTGTACTGCTTGCCGTTGAGGGTGAACTTGCCGTGGCAGATGCGGTTGCCATAGCGACCTACGAGGGTGGAGAGGAAGGGCTCGGGCGAGCTCACGCAGTCGTCAATGTTGTCGTGTCCCTGAATCACGTTGGCATAGTTGCCATCGCGGTCGGGCACCATAATAGCTACGAGTGCGCCGCCATAGTTGGTGATGGCCACTTCCATACCGTTTTCGTTGGTCAGGAAGAAGAGGTCGGTGGCTTTACCATTGATTTCTTTCTGGAAATCTTCACGCTTCAGTCCGCTGAGCGAGGGCTTATTGTTTTCCATAATAGTACTGATTATTAGAGGGTGTGTGAAATAATAAAGAAGTGAAATAGCCATTGCAACCATGGGATAGTGTGGTGCAATAGCCAGTTTTGATACTTCTGCTTTGCAAATTTGTGGAAAAGATTTGGAAAAAACAAGGATTCACGCGGAAAAAATCCACTTTTCGTGATTGCTATTGGATTTTGGGCGGGTTCGGAAAATTGGCAGGGCGATGTAACGCGTGTTGCTTGCTCTCAGTTTGCGGATTTTTTCTCCTCATCCCAAATAGTAAACGCTTTTTTTTGCGCGAAAAAATTTAATATCTTTTATATTTTATATCTTTTATATTTTCGGCCGCGAAAAATTCTCTACATCGTCATTTCGCGCACCGCAAAAGCATTTAGAAAATCCGCAAAAGCATTTAGAAAATCCGCAAAAGCATATAGAATTTCCAACTTCCGATGTTTTTCTTCCTTTATATGGGGCAAAAAAAGAGGAAAGAACCCTGTGTTTAGGGCTCTTTCCTCTTCGCTAGTACAAAGATAATACATTTTCGCGCGAAATGCAAATCGCGTTAACATTTCGCAACACTTTGCGAAATGCTTAAAGACGAGTTTTGCACACCCGAGCCTTTGCGATGTGTTATATTACGAGGCGCGCTTTGGCGGTGTATATTTTGATGTGCGTGTGGGGATGTTTGTTGATTGTTGCATACCCTGCGATTTCGTTATGGAGTCTTGTGAAACTGGCCCAGGGAAGTGGGATGTTGGCTAGGCGTGAAGTTGTGCGGCATCTGTGCGCTGCCCATATTATTTACCAAAATCAAAATCATGCAATCTATTCAACAAAAAAACTGGGCTGGCCCTTTGGTCGTGGGTCAGCCCAGTCTGTGTGGGGGTAAAGGGTAGGGGCGTTCTTGGGGGAGTGGTCCTTCGGCCTATCTTTGGAAGGGATTTATGGAACCTGCTCTCATAGAACCTGCCTTTTAAGCCCTACCTTATTTCTTGCTTTTTGTGCTGCTGTCCTTCTTGGGGTCGGAGAGTTCCACGGTGAAGCTTCGGTTGAGGCCACTTTGTGTTTTGGCGCGAATCCAGAGAACGCGGTCGCTGCTCATGTTGGCTTCCTTCACAGCTTCCTCGAAATCGGTTACGGATCGCATTTCCTTGTCGTTCACCTTGGTGATGATGATGCCCTTGGTGATACCGGCGTCTTGCATCTTGCCCTTCTTGACTGCCGTGACGAGGAGGCCGTAGGGCAGGCTGAGCTCTTCCTTCTCCGACTGCGTCAGTGCGCGCAGGGCAGCACCGAGCTGGTCGGTGTCAACGGATTCTACGGTGGACGTGGTGCCTTGTACGTTGCGCAGGGTGACGGTGACATCGCGCGATTTCTTTTCGCGGATATACGTCACCTTGACTTTGTCGCCGGGTTTGTGGGTGGCGAGGAATTCGGAGAGCTGTCCGAACTTGTCAATCTTCTTGCCATCGATGGCAGTGATGACATCGCCCGTCTTGATGCCCGCTTCGGCGGCAGCTCCGTCGGAGGTGACTTCGTTCACATAGATGCCCGATACGCAACCTAGGTCAACCTCGTTGCCCTTCTCCTTTTGCGCATCAATATAGTTGGTCACGTCGGTGCCTGCAATGCCGAGAACGGCGCGCTGCACAGTGCCGTATTCGCGCAGGTCGGCCACTACTTTGTTCATAATCGTGGTGGGAATGGCAAAACTGTAGCCTGTGAAACTGCCCGTCTGCGAATAGAGCATCGCGTTGATACCTACGAGGTCGCCGTTGGCGTTGACGAGTGCGCCGCCCGAGTTGCCGGGGTTGATGGCGGCATCGGTCTGGATGAAAGATTCGATGCCGTTGCCACCGCCAAGGCTACGGGCTTTCGCACTGACGATGCCTGCCGTCACGGTGGAGGTCAGTCCGTAGGGATTGCCGATGGCCAGCACCCATTCGCCCAGTTTCAGAGCCTCCGAACTGCCCACCTTGATGGCGGGGAGGTCCTTGGCTTCCACTTTAATCAGGGCGAGGTCGGTCGTCTTGTCCAGTCCGATGATGCGCGCCTTGAACTCGCGGTTGTCGTTGAGTTTCACAAGCAGTTCGTCCGCACCTTCGACCACGTGGTTGTTCGTGACGATATATCCATCGGCTGTCAGGATGACGCCCGAGCCTGCGCCAGTGCGCTTGGGTGTTTCCACGCGACGCTGCTGGCGACCGCCGTTGCCTTGGCCAAAGAAGTCGCCGAAGAAATCCTCAAAGGGGTCGTAGTAATCGACCATCTGCGTTTTGCTGTTGACCGTCACCTTGATGTAAACGACCGAATTGACAGCCTTCTCGGCAGCATAGGTGAGGTCAACGCGACCAGCTGCGTTTTGGGCAGTAGCAGGCGGATTGCCGCAACTGAAAGTCAAGGCTAGAGCCAAGATTCCTAAAAGTTTTTTGTAGTTCATCATAAGTTTATGTGTTTGGATGGGGCAGGCAGAAAACGTAGAAGAATGCTCGCAGCCATGCTCCTGTTGTTTTTTATGGGCGCAAAATTATAATATAAGGAAATACGAGCAACGGGAAAAGACATGAAAAATGCCCGCCCCTTGTATTTTTTAACACACACGGGGTGGGCATTAACAGCGGTTTAGGTAAGCCAACGAGGCATTGGCGAAAAAATATCCGCCTCCTATTTCATCCGAACCATCTGGAATTGCGTGGGGATTTTGACGAGTTTACGGTTGACCACTTTCTTGATGACGGCAGAACCTGTGGCTCGATAGGAGAGCGTGGAATCGTTGAGGATTTCGATTTCGATGGTTTGGGCGTCCGAACCTATGTCGTTGGAGAAACGCAAGGTGGCTTTGCGGTCGCTCTTTACCTTGTGCGAAACCATCAGCCAGATGCCGTACACGTTGCCGTTGATATAGCCGGGTACGTTGCCTAGGAATCCGTAGCCTGGTGCCGTTAGCGATTCTTCGTAGAGGTCCATGTACAAGTGGACGTTGTTCTCGCGATTGACAAAGTGTCCCTTGAACGGTTTGTCAAGGGTCTGCGCGCTGACTACTGCCGAGAGAGCCAGCAGAATGCCTAATGTGAGGGTGCGTAGCATGGTTTGTGAATTTTGGTATAGCGGGGACGGAGGGCAGATAGAAAAGGTGAATGGCGTTTTGAGCAAGAGAGAATCTTATTCTTGCTCTTCCGCAGATTGCAGACGGAATATCATGGTGGTGGCTCCAATAGTGATGATGTCGGAATCGCCAAGCAGGGCCTGCTCCTTCGGACGCAGGAAGCGGTCCATGTAGACCGTGCCCGTGGTGGAGCGGGCGTCGCGAAGGAGAAACTGCCATTCGTCCCCCTTCTTGCGGGCTGTGATGATGCAGTGCGTATTGTCCACACTGGGATCAACGGTTTTGATGGCCGCATTGGCTTTGGTGCCCTTCACGAAGCGGCCAATGACATTCTCGCCCTCCACCAAGGGGATGATTTGCTTGAAGTGGAAAGCGTTTTCAATGACAACCAACGAACCGGGTGTGGGAAGGGATGCTTCTTCCTCTTCTCCTTGAACGGAGCGCTCGGGGATTCTGATTTTAAACTGCTTATGGCAATCGCTGCATTCAAAGACCAGCGTGCGGCCTGGCTCGTATTGTGTCTCGTCAAAGGTGATGGCGTTGTCGCATTTGGGACATCGGATGCGTTTCATGGGAGATAGGATTTTTTGGTTGAGAATGCGCGGCAACCAGATGCTTTATGGATAAACGGGCAAGGATTGCAGGACCCCTGACATTTGTTGCGCGCAATTTGAATAAGAAATAAAAAAAGCCCAGAAGGGAGGTGGACTACCTTCTGGGCGCTATAGGAATTTTGGAAACGGATATAGATGCGGGCCAGCGGCAGTGCGATGGCATTTCAACTAGAACTCATATATCCATGCGTCCTCGAAATACTCGGACTGGCTGTGGAGGCTGTTCAACTGGGCCTTGGCTTCCTCACGACTGGCGAAGCGGCCGAAAATGACGCTCGTTGTGTACTTGTTTTGGTATACCTGTGCACCAGGATAACCTGCTTCTGCCAATTTCTCGCAGAGTCTGGTGGCTCCTGCTGGTGCAACGTGGCTAGCCAAGACGAGTGTAAACCCTTGTTCATTGGTCGTTTCGTTGGCGGCAGCAGTGGGTTTGGGGGTAGGTTGGGCCTCCTGTGCTGCGGGAATCTGCTCCTGTGCTGCGGGAGTTGCTTGTTGTGTTTTGGCGATGGCCTTCGCAGGCTTCGCAGACTGAGAATGATTGTCCACTAGTTGGAGGTTGGGCAACATAGAAGCCATCTGCGACTGACAGGGTGCCTGTGTAATCGGTGTAGCCCAAAGGATGTAGAATACGAGGGCGATGATGGCGGCAGCGGCATAGTGAACCACATAGCGGTTGATGCGTAGCGTGTAGGTTTTGGCTGATTCCTCGGAGGTTTCTTCGCCTTCTTCGTTGTTTTCTGTAACTTGCTGATTCGCGTCTTCCTCTTGCTCAATGTTCATTTCGGCCAGCGCAATCAAGGGAAGCGCATCCAGGGCGTAGAGGCTGGGCGAAAGGATGCCCGCTTCGTTGGGTGTGAAGTCGTAGCGACCATCAATGCCAAGGCGGAGGCAACCCACGCTGCCGATTTCCAGTTCCCCTTTGTTTTGCAAGTCCGTCTTGATGACGTTCACCGCCTCGTTGATGATGGCTGTAGCCACTGGAAAGTTTACATCGTAGGCCAGCATGTAACTCTGAACGAGTAGGCCATCGTTGATTTGCAGGAGGGGATTGAATCCTACTTGTCGGTGGGGCGGGAGAAAGATGCCTTCGTCCTCCACCAAACGTGCAGACACATAACTGGCTACGAAACCGCCCAAACCAGGAACGATTACGCAGTCATTCTCCAAGAGGAGGCTTTCTATGTGCTTTGCGAGGATATTCATGCTGCAAAGGTAGAACTTTTATTTTGTCCCCAACGAGAAAGCTAAAGACTTTTTTTACGCTTTTTTCTATTTTATTGATGTTGAGTGCCTTACCTATGCAACTCTCCTTGGGTTCTCTAAATGGATCTGGCTTGCGTGTGCGTTGCTTCAAGAAGTAGCTTGAAGAAATAAGCAAAAAGAAAGAAATAATCTAGTAAATATTTCATCACAATATAAATATTCTTTTTTATATTTGCACGACGAAAGGAAGCGCTCCGTATGAAGCGCTTCTCCGAGAGCCTTCCGCGTGAATACAAGAATACCTATAATATATATATAATATGTGTGGAATCACAGCCATCTTTCAGATAAAACAGCAAACGCCAGCCCTGCGCCAGCAAGCCCTTGACATGAGTAAGTCCATCCGTCACCGCGGTCCCGATTGGAGCGGCATCTATTGCGGAAAGTCAGCTATCCTCTGCCATGAACGCCTCTCGATTGTTGATCCCCAGAGCGGACGCCAACCTCTTTTTTCGCCCGATGGCCATCAGGTATTGGCGGTCAACGGCGAGATATACAATCACCGCGAAATCCGCGAGCGCTATGCTGGTCGCTATGATTTCTCCACGGGTTCGGACTGCGAGGTTATCCTCGCCCTCTATCGCGAGAAGGGCATCGGCTTCCTCGAAGAACTCAACGGCATCTACGCTTTCGCGCTCTATGATGAGGAGCAGGACGACTTCCTCATTGCGCGCGACCCCATCGGCGTGATACCTTTATATATAGGATACGATGACGAGGGTCGTGTCTATGTGGCTTCCGAACTCAAAGCCCTCGAAGGCCGCTGCTCTCGCTACGAACCCTTCCTCCCTGGACACTACTACCGTGGTCGCGAGGGCGAGATGAAACGTTGGTACCAGCGCGACTGGATGACTTATGAGGCTGTCAAGGACAACGGGGCCGATGCCGCCGAACTTCGCCAAGCCCTTGAAGCCGCCGTCAAGCGGCAGTTGATGTGCGATGTGCCCTATGGCGTGCTCCTCTCAGGCGGCCTAGACAGTTCGGTGATTTCTGCCATAGCCAAGAAATTTGCCGCCCATCGCATTGAGAGCGGCGATACGCAGGATGCCTGGTGGCCCAGTCTCCACTCGTTTGCCGTGGGGTTGAAGGGTGCGCCCGACTTGGCCAAGGCCCGCGAGGTGGCGGCCCACATTGGCACCGTTCACCACGAAATCAACTACACCATACAGGAGGGCCTCGATGCCGTGCGCGATGTCATTTATTTCATTGAGACCTACGATGTCACCACCGTGCGTGCGTCCACTCCGATGTACCTCTTGGCACGCGTCATCAAGTCGATGGGCATCAAGATGGTGCTCTCGGGCGAAGGTGCTGACGAGATATTCGGTGGCTACCTGTATTTCCACAAGGCTCCCGATGCCCAAGCCTTCCACGAGGAGACGGTGCGGAAACTCAGCAAGCTCCACCTCTACGACTGCTTGCGCGCCAACAAAAGTCTGTCGGCTTGGGGCGTTGAGGGGCGCGTACCTTTCCTTGACAAGGAGTTCCTTGACGTGGCCATGCGCCTCAATCCCTCGGCCAAGATGTGCTCAGGCGATGTCATCGAAAAGAAAATAGTACGTGAGGCCTGCGCCGACCTTTTGCCCGAAAGCGTGGCGTGGCGACAGAAGGAGCAGTTTAGCGATGGCGTGGGCTATTCCTGGATTGATACACTCAAGGAGGTGACCGCTCAGGCTGTGACGGACGAACAGATGGCCCACGCTGCCGAACGCTTCCCCATCAATACGCCGATGAACAAGGAGGAGTACTATTATCGCAGCATTTTCGAGGAGTATTTTCCCAGTGAGAGTGCCGCGCGCTGCGTACCCAGTGTGCCCAGTGTGGCTTGTTCGACAGCCGAAGCCTTGGCCTGGGACGAAGCCTTCAAGACGATGAACGATCCCAGCGGTCGCGCCGTAGCTGGTGTACACGTTGCCAGTTAGTGCCGCCCTGCTGGGAAAAATACCAAAGTAAAAAAAGGAGAGGCCTGCACCATAGCGATTGTTTGATGGTGCAGGCCTCTCCTTTTAGTCGGAACTGTCAAATTGCTTGCAATGCTTTTGTGTGCCTCGTGTCTTAGATTTTTCTTTGAAGGAACGTGGTTGGTTACAGAAAGAAAGACTTTCGGTGTGAGAGACGTATAGTTATCCGAATAGAAACTAATATCTAGCATCCACTCTCTATCTCCCAGTCCGAAATCGTGTGGCTCTCCGCATCGAAGTTAATGCCCACTTTGACAATGGGCAGGCCGCAGCGGGCGAAGCGGGCGGGATAATCCTTGAGGTTGATTTGCTGCATGGCGGCTTCGGCCGAACGGTTGAGTTTGAGTTCGAAGAGGTAGAGGCGTTGGGCAGTCTGTAGCACCATATCCACGCGACCTGTGGCTGTGCGTACCTCCACATCGGCAAAATAGCCCGTCACAAGCGTGAATATGATGTAGAAAACCTGCTGGTAGTGGCCTTCGGGGTTGGCGTTGTTGCAGTAGGGTATGGTGCTGAGGAATTTCTGGAGGATGGTGAGAGCACCATTGATATCCTCCTTGACCAAGCATTGGGCCACGTGTCGGGCAGCATTGTTGACGATAAGT
>SFID01000128.1 GCA_004555425.1 Bacteroidales bacterium | reverse complement strand
CAAGCGCAAGGGGTTTTTCCTGTTTTTGTTTTTCTCGCTAAAACGAGAGTTAGCTGGTGTCCTATTATATATAAGGTGTTCTCCTTCCACTGAGTCACACGCCCTCAAGCAACGTGCGGTACATTGCGTTTTTAATGAAAAGTGACCTGAGTAGTTACCACGAATCTTTCGAATCTTACTAATGTGGAAGAGGCAAGCAAGGGGTGAGTATGGAGTTCGTTCTCATTGTAAACAACTCCTGGCTCAGAGGAGAAAGACAAACACCAAGATAAACCCATTTTCCTCGTGTTTATTGATAAGCGAATACACATGGATTTCATGACAGGGCCCCTATTATATATGGTATAAGAGGCTACTGGATAGACGTGGGGAATCGCAACCTTGCCTGAAACCCGATTCTGAAACCCGTTTTTGGGGAAATATCAGAAGAAACCGCACAGAATGCCCGATAGGGTGTAAAGTTTTTACTACCTTTGCGGGGCAAAAGGTCTGCCATGGTATATTCCGTGGGCCTTTGGTATTCAACCCGTAACGCTAATCCAATTTATTCAATAGCACAATGAGTGAACAACTGAAGAAAATCAAACAGCTCGTCGAGCTTCGCCAAAAGGCACGCCTCGGCGGCGGCGAAAAAGCTATCGAAAAGCAACACGCAAAGGGTAAGGCTACCGCCCGTGAGCGCATAGACCTCCTGCTGGACAAAGGCTCGTTCGAAGAAATGGATATGTTCAAACTCCATCGCTGCCACGACTTCGGCATGGAGAAGAAGCACTTCCTGGGTGATGGCGTTGTGGCCGGAAGCGGCACTATCAACGGACGCCTGGTGTACGTATTCGCTCAAGACTTCACGGTCAACGGCGGTTCGCTGTCGGAGACGATGGCCGAGAAGATTTGCAAGGTGATGGACCAATCCATGAAGATGGGTGCTCCCTGCATCGGCCTGAACGATTCGGGTGGTGCACGCATTCAGGAAGGCGTCAACGCTTTGGCTGGTTTCGGCAACATCTTCCAGCGCAACATCGAAGCCAGCGGCGTGGTGCCCCAAATCTCTGGTATCTGTGGTCCCTGTGCTGGTGGCGCCGTATACTCGCCTGCCCTGACCGACTTCGTCGTAATGCTTGAAGGCATCAGCTATATGTTCCTCACTGGCCCGAAGGTGGTCAAGACCGTGACGGGCGAGGACGTGACGCAGGAAGACCTGGGCGGCGCAGGTGTGCACTCGCAGAAGAGCGGTGTGTGTCATTTCGTGGCCAAGAGCGAAGAGGAATTTGCCAGTCTGATTCGCCGCCTGCTCAGCTACCTCCCCCAGAACAACATGGAGCGCGCTCCCCGCACCGAATGCAACGACCCCATCGACCGCAAGGAGGATATGCTCAACGAGATTATTCCCGACAACCCCAACCAAGCCTACGATATGTACAAGGTCATCGGTGCTGTGGTGGACAACGGCGAATTCCTCGAAGTGCAGCGCGACTATGCCAAGAATATCATCATCGGTTTTGCCCGCTTCAACGGCCAGAGCGTGGGCGTAGTGGCCAACCAGCCCAGCGTATATGCCGGTGTGCTTGATTGCAACGCCAGCCGCAAGGCCGCACGCTTCGTACGCTTCTGCGACGCCTTCAATATCCCTATCGTCAGCCTCGTTGACGTGCCCGGCTTCCTGCCTGGTACGGGTCAGGAATACAACGCCGTCATCAGCCACGGCGCGAAACTGCTCTACGCCTACGGCGAAGCCACCGTGCCCAAGGTGACCGTGACCCTGCGCAAGAGCTACGGCGGTTCGCACATCGTGATGGGCTGCAAGCAGCTTAAGGCCGACCTCAACTACGCTTGGCCCTCTGCCGAAATCGCCGTGATGGGCGCCAGCGGTGCTGTGGCCATCCTCAATGGCAAGGAAGCCAAAGAGCAGGAAGACCCCAAGGCATTCCTCGCACAAAAGGAGAAGGAATACAACGACCTCTTCACCAACCCCTACAAGGCTGCCGAGTACGGCTACATCGACGACGTCATCGAACCGCGTAACACCCGCTTCCGCATCTGCCGCGCCCTGGCACAGCTGGAAAACAAACGCGTGGTACGTCCCACCAAGAAGCACGGCAACGAACCGCTCTAACATTCCACAGAGAAGGGGGCGCACACTCCCGCGTATGCGCCTCCCTGCTGAAAACACATAGCACATGAAGACATTCCAATATACCCTCAACGGGCAACAACTCACCATCCGTCTGAACGAAGAGGCCAGCACCATCGCCGACATCCGAGTGGACGGTGAGCACCCCACAGTGAGCGAGGCCGAAATGCCCGCCTATGCCGC
The DNA here is from genome assembly GCA_004555425.1 of Bacteroidales bacterium. Classification (GTDB taxonomy): domain Bacteria; phylum Bacteroidota; class Bacteroidia; order Bacteroidales; family Bacteroidaceae; genus Alloprevotella. Next base: position 4,970 of record SFID01000128.1, on the reverse strand, counting down.
CGCCATCGCCCTAGCACTCATCGCCTACGAGGTAAAGGTGGTACACGACGACGAACCCGGCATTATCACCCTCGCACCACAGAAAAGCGAATGGGGAAACCCCTCCGTGCTCATGGCACAAATGTAATACAGACCCTCAAGCATCTTAATCATGAAACAATACAAATACAAAATCAACGGCGCCCAGTTCGATGTGACCATCGACAGCATTCAAGGCAATACCGCCAAGGTGGAAGTAAACGGCATCCCCTTTGAAGTAGAAATGCAAGGCACCACCCTCGTTGAAGGCGAATTGCCCACACAGACAACAACCGAAGCCAGCGCAGCACCTGCCGCAGCACCCGCACCCGCAGCAGCTCCTGCAGCAGCCCCCGCCGCCAAAGGCGCAGCCGGCGCAGGCACACCCGTCAAGGCTCCCCTGCCTGGCGTAGTGACCAAGGTGCTCGTAGCCGCTGGACAGGCCGTCAAGAAGGGCGACACCGTGCTCGTGCTCGAAGCCATGAAGATGGAGAACAACATCACCGCCGAATGCGACGGTAGCGTGACGGGCATCTGCGTAGCAGCCGGTGACAGCGTCATGGAAGGTACCACCCTCCTGACCATCGGATAAGCGAAAGAAGACACTCCCCCACCCTCGCCCATACACCATGAAAGGGAACGGCGGGACGGGACAGGCTGGCAGCCAATCCGAGAAACAGACCGCCGAGGCGGATGATTGGCAGCCGAACTAGATCACAGGCGGCCGAACGGAAATCCATACGGCCGCGCCAGAGATAAATAAGAAGCGAGAAGCCAAACGCAAACATTTGCGTTGAGCTTCTCGCTTCATTCGTTTTTTGTGGGGCGACAGGGTGAATCCTTCTGCAATTATCCTTTTCAACATAATTGCGTAAGATTTACGCAAAAAATTTTTGGTATTCAAAACAAACGCATTACCTTTGTGGCGTAACTTTAACGCAATAAGTATATGGATAAGACAGACAAGACAAACGAAGAGTTGAAATACTGCTACAAGTACCCCCATCCGAGTGTGACGACCGACTGTATAATCTTCGGGTTTGACGGTACAAAGTTGAGAGTGCTTCTGGTGCAGCGAGGTATTGAACCCTACAAAGGACGATGGGCATTCCCAGGTGGTTTCATGCAAATGGACGAGAGTGCCGAAGAAGGCGCGCTGCGTGAGTTGCAGGAAGAGACAGGCCTGGAGGGCGCCTACATCCGTCAGTTCCACACCTTCACTGCGCCGCAGCGTGACCCTCGCGAGCGCGTCATCACCATCGCCTACTATGCCTTGGTGAGGATGCAGGAGGTGAAGGGTGGCGATGATGCTGCTGACGCGCGGTGGTTTGCATTGGACGAAGTGCCGCAGTTGGCTTTCGACCACGACCAGATACTCCGCAAGGCAGAACAGGCATTGCGGCAGCAGATACATTTTGAACCCGTGGGCTTTGAACTATTGCCCGAAGCGTTCACCATCAAGGAACTGCAAAACCTCTACGAATCCATATTGGACGTACGATTCGACCGCCGCAACTTCTACAACAAGATGAAACGGCTCGGAATGCTGGAACAAATGGACGAGACGGTCAACCCGTCGCAAAAGAAAGAGGCCTTCCTCTTCCGCTTCAACAAGGCAAAATATGAGGAGCTGAAGCAAAAGGGATTCAGATTGGAATTTTAAAATACGCAATATTATGTTAGGAGCAATCATAGGCGACATCGTGGGTAGCACCCGCGAGTGGCACAACATAAAGACAGAAGATTTTGAACTGGTTCCCAAGGGAAGTAGGTTCACGGACGACACAGTGATGACACTTGCCGTAGCTGAATGGCTGATGACCGACCCAGCGCATCAGCCCGAGACATTGGTGGCATGTATGCAACGGCTGGGAAGGAAATACCCTCATGCTGGCTACGGCAAGACGTTTTCCAACTGGCTGATGAGCGACCATCCGCAGCCCTACAATAGTTTTGGCAACGGTTCGGCCATGAGGGTAAGTCCCGTGGGACTATATGCCAATTCGCTGGAGGAGGCTTTGGAGTTGGCACGCATCACGGCTTCCGTCTCGCATAACCATCCAGAGGGAATCAAGGGAGCACAAGCCATTGCTGGTTGTGTGTTCCTTCACAAGAACATATCACTGAGTAAAGAGGAAGAAATACGGGATTTCGTCACAGAGAAGATAGGCTATAACCTTAACTTCAAATTGGATGACATCCGTGATGCATACGACTTTGACGTGACCTGCCAAGGCAGTGTACCCGTTGCCATCAAGGCTTATCTCGAACGAAGCCATTATCCTGCAGAGAAGGCATTGCGGCTGGCCATTTCTATGGGTGGCGATTCTGACACCATTGGAGCTATGACGGCCTCTATTGCCAGTGCAACAAGTTTCAGCATATTTGGAGGAGCTTTCAGAGAAGAGCTTGTCAACCAATGTCGTGCGCTGCTTCCAGCCGACCTGCTTGACATCAACGACCGCTTTGAGGCATTTGTCAGTCGCCCGTTGCACCAATCCTATTATTGCGGTGGAAAACTGTTCGCTGGGGAATACCCTGGGGACAAGTATGGGGAACTGGCAGAAGCAAAACTGAAGAGAATGCACCACTTTGGCGTTCGCCATTTTGTTGACCTCACCGAAGAGGGTGAACTGCGGCCTTATCGCCAACTGTTGCCCAGCGACACCACCTATCTTCGCTTCCCCATCCGCGATGTGGATGTACCAAAGTCGGTAGAGGCTGTGCATCAACTCATTGACAAGATGGAGGATCTGATGAAGCAGGACGGATATACCTATATTCATTGCTGGGGTGGCGTAGGCCGTACAGGTACTATTGTGGCGTCTTATAAAGCACGACAGATGAAAGAGCCGACCTTGGAGGATGCACTTACAGCCATGCGCTACAATTTCTCGAAAATGCCAAAAGCTTCTCATAGGCAATCTCCTGAAACACAGGGACAGATTGATTTCATCCGTCAGTTCGTGGAGAGTTGCAAACAAAGAAGGGAGCATTTGAGGTGGAGGACAAAAGACCGCATCCGTGGCTCGCTGATGGCAGGTGCTGCTGGCGATGCGCTGGGATATACGGTAGAGTTTATGAGCCGTCAGAGCATCCTTGCGCAATATGGTAGCAAGGGTATCACGAAGTTCGACTTGACCTCTGACGACAAGGCTTTGGTGAGCGATGATACACAGATGACGCTATTCACAGCATGTGGTATGCTGATGGGTGTGACACGTGGCTATATGCGGGGCATCGGCGGACAGCCGGAGAAATATGTGGATGGAGCATATCTGGACTGGTACTATACGCAGACGGGCAAGAAAAAGCAGATGTTGACAAATGATTTCCACTATACATGGCTCCGCGACCTTCCCGAACTGGCTCACCTCCGTGCGCCAGGTAACACCTGCCTTTCGGCATGTGAAAGTCTGTATCAAGGCGAGAAGGTGCAGAACTACAGCAAGGGCTGCGGTGGCATCATGCGAGTGGCTCCTATGGCGCTACTCATGGCGGGTTATTGGAGTCGTGGCAAGTCGTTCTATAATGTACAGCATATGGATGAGGCGGGAGGCGAAATGGCGGCTGTCACCCACAAGCATCCATTGGCATTCCTGCCTTCCGCCATGGTGACACACCTCATCTATCGTGTGATAAGGATGGAAGAAAACGACATTATGGCAAATATGGCAGACATCGCCCTTGAAACCATCGACGCGCTTGACAACATCTACCAGGGAGAATATGAGGAAGACAAGCGTTACCTTGCCAACCTCACCCGTATGGCTGTGAAACTTGCCGCCAACGACAAGAGTGATGCAGAGAACATCCGTATACTCGGTGAGGGATGGACGGGCGAAGAGGCATGGGCCATCGCTCTCTACTGTGCCGTGCGTCATGTCGGCAGCATAGAGGAGGCCCTTATTGCAGCCGTCAACCATGATGGCGACAGCGACTCCACCGGTGCCGTGTGTGGCAACATCATGGGGGCCATATATGGATATGAGGCTATGAAACGCAAGCAACTGTTCTGTCCACAAGGCAAAGAACTAGAGCAGACCCTTGAACTCTCCGATATCATCCTTGCCCTTGCCGATGACCTCTATACAAGCTGCATCATCAGCGAATATTCCCCCATTGACACACCAGAAAAGCGTCAGTGGTATGAAAAATACTGTGAAATGAAACCAGCAGGATTAAACAAGAAACGTATGTACAACAGAAGATATACCCCAGAAAGTATTTCGGAATTGAAAGAAAACGAGATATTCGTCTTTGGCAGCAATCTGGCGGGCGCACATGGTGGCGGTGCCGCACGATTGGCTTACAATAGGTTTGGTGCTGTATGGGGCGAAGGTGTGGGTCTGCATGGTCAGACATACGCCATCCCTACCATGCAAGGTGGGGTGGAAACCATCAAGCCCTACGTGGATGATTTCATCCGTTTTGCCAAAGAGCACAGCCAGCTCACGTTCCTCGTTACACGAATAGGTTGCGGCATAGCTGGATTCCGAGATGAGGAGATTGCGCCACTCTTTACGGATGCCATTGATGTGGAGAATATCATCCTTCCGAAAGAATTTATTGAAAACATTTCACTGGTAACCATCCGAAAGCAGCCGACTTGTCCACACAAACCATTTACGCCGATACGCATGTAGCTCGGATGTTGAGCCATAACGATGCGATTTCATTCGTTTAGATTGAACGTAGTTTTTTGCCGCAAAGTTAATGGCGCAAAATTTTAGGCGCAAGTCGGCTGCTTTCAGATGGTTACGAAAAAAAGAAGGCAAATAATTAAAAGCAGCGTTGAGCAAAAAAAAGAAGTGCCGCTGAGGAGAAACTTTCTCCAAAGCGGCACTTGCTTTTAAAAGGGCGGCGGCTACCTACTCTCCCGCTATACGCAGTACCATCGGCGCGGACGGGCTTAACTTCTCTGTTCGGAATGGGAAGAGGTGGAACCCCGA
>SFID01000127.1 GCA_004555425.1 Bacteroidales bacterium | reverse complement strand
CTGACCGAATTATGGAGTTTTTTTATCAACTTCGTCACTATGAGGGGTCACATCTGCTACTCTCTGTCTGTGGCTGGAAATTAATTCAGCAGACCCTAAATAATTGTCATGCAATATTAATGGAATTTTATATTTTTGGGCCAAGTTGGTGCACGAATTGACGATATAGGAACTCGAAAGGTTAAAAGATATTTATTTTCAACCCTGTACTTTTTTTATTATAGGTAGGTTCTATAACAAAAACAAACCATTCTCCAACCATCATACATAGTTCCGTTTACAATAGTAGCACTAGCACAATCAAAAAAAGCTCCTGCTATCCTATGCCGAATCACCTGTTTCCCCCTTCCATTGAAACTATAAGCGGTCAAAAGGTATTGGATTCTATTGAAAACCAAAGCCAAAAATTGGCCGTTCGCGCTGAAAATGTTAACTTTGCTGGCTCAAGTAGGAGCTACTAATGCGGCTGGCGTTGTGCTCGTTCCTAGCTCAAGGGAAAAGCATCCCTCCCGCTATGCTTCTACTATCGAGCCAGCAGCCACAGGCTTCCGTTGAAACCTGAAACTAGGGGACATCGTTCCTGGCTAAAACCAAGAAGCGGAGCGACCGTTAGACTATCGAGCTAGCAGCCGCAGGCTGCGTTGAAACTAGGGGACGCAGTCCCCGTCTGAAACCAGGAAGCCAAAGGCTTCCGTTGAAACCTGAAACTCGGGGACGCAGTCCCCGACTGAAACTCTCAAGCAAATGAATATCCTTCACATAGAAACGTCCACGGAAATCTGTAGCGTAGCCCTCAGTAGCGATGGCCAGTGTCTGACAGAGGAGGTGGACCTGAAAGGCCCCTCGCACGCACAAGTGTTGGCGGGATTCGTGGATAGCGTGGTGTCCTTTGCCGACAGCCATGCCTTGCCGTTGGATGCTGTGGCCGTGAGTAGCGGACCAGGTTCTTATACGGGATTGCGCATAGGGCTGTCCACGGCTAAGGGTGTATGCTTCGGCAGAAACCTGCCGCTGATAGCCGTACCCACGCTCAAAGTGCTCAGCACACCCTTGTTGCTCCATGAGGAATTGCCCGAGGATGCACTGCTCTGTCCGATGCTCGATGCGCGCCGCATGGAAGTCTATACCGCATTGTACGACCGCGCGTTGCGCCCCGTGGTGGACGTTCACGCGGCGGTCATCGCCGAAGATAGTTTTGCGGAGCAGTTGTCCGAACGCCCCGTGTATTTCTTCGGTGGAGGCGCGGCCAAGTGCAAGGATTTGCTCGTTCATCCCAACGCCCATTTCGTGGACGACGTGCGTCCTCTGGCCCGCCACATGTTCCCCTTGGCCGAAATGGCCTTCCTGCGCGGACAGTTTGAAGACGTGGCCTACTTCACACCGTTCTATCTGAAAGAGTTCGTGCCAGGCGTGGCCAAGAATCCCATCGTGGGATAGCGGCCTCGGGCAGAACCTACCTATTAGGTAGCTTCTATAAATTAGTTTCATTGGAAGGTAGTATTTCTATTTGGCTTGGATGTCTTTCCGCCTCTCGCACCATATCTTTTTGTTTTTCTTTCAGTCACGTAGCCCGCTACGCTCCTTTATGTAAAACAAAAACCTATGGCACGATAGGCAAAAAATCATCGCAAGCTAATTTATAGAACCTACCTATACTCTTACCGACAAACACCGAAAACAAGTGCACTACAATACCCAAGACCCCAAGCTCCGGTTGCCCGAATACGGTCGGCTTGTTATGCAGATGGTGGAACACGCCCTTGAAATCCCCGACAAGAAAGCGCGTACCGCCTATGCCTATGAGATAATCCGTGTGATGGAAACCGTCAACGAAAACCTGCAGTGGGAGGACAACTACGAGCAGAAACTCTGGGACCATCTGGCCCTCCTCTCCGACTACAAACTAGATATAGACTATCCCGTAGAGGTGCGCCGCGAGGAAGATGCCGAGCCCGTCAAGAAACTCAGTTATCCGGGCAACGAAATTCGCCACCTCCACTACGGCCGGCTGGTCGAACAACTTCTCGAAACCATCAACTCCATGCCCGATGGGCAGTTGCGCGACGACTATGTGGCCAGCGTGGCCATCCGTATGCGCGACAACCTCATCGAATGGCGCGGCGACCTGGGCCACACAGAGGAGAAGGTGGCCGCCGATATTGAAGAATACACCAAGGGCGAGGTGAGAGGCGAATGGATCATCCAGTTCTTCCAGACCCTTCCTTCTCCTGTCCCCGTTGTGGAGCGTCCGCGCCACAGACATCGCAAGCGCTAGAAGCGAGTAGGGTGGGGCGCCTCCATCCACGGCCACCAGCCCATCCGCAATCGCGCCGCGCGAACCCGACACCTCATTTCCAACCGCAAAAAGACCCAATACCCGTGTCAGCATTTATTATCGAAGGCGGACATCGCCTGCAAGGCGAAATCCATCCGCAGGGCGCCAAGAACGAGGCCCTGCAAGTTATCTGTGCCACCCTCCTGACGGACGGCGATGTGCGCCTCACAAATATCCCCGACATTCTCGACGTGAACAACCTCATACAGTTGCTCCGCGACATGAATGTCAAGGTCACACACAACGGCAGCGGCGACTTCACGTTCAACGCCGCCAACGTCAACCTAGACTACCTGCACAGCCAGGAATTCTTGCAGCGTTGCACCCGCCTTCGTGGCAGTGTGCTGCTGGTCGGCCCGCTGTTGGCCCGCTTTGGCAGAGCCACACTGAGCAAACCCGGTGGCGACAAAATAGGACGCCGCAGGCTCGATACACACTTCTTTGGTATGCAAAAGCTGGGCGCAAAGTTCCGCTATGACAACGAAGAAGGTATCTTCGAGATTGCGGCCGACCGCCTGCACGGCACCTATATGCTCCTGGACGAAGCCTCCGTCACAGGTACGGCCAATATCATCATGGCCGCCGTGCTGGCCGAGGGCACCACGACCATCTACAACGCAGCCTGCGAACCCTATATCCAGCAACTGTGCCACCTGCTCAACGCTATGGGCGCGCAAATCAGCGGCATCGCCTCCAACCTCCTGACCATCGTCGGCGTGGAGAGCCTCCACGGAGCCGAGCACACCATCCTGCCCGACATGATAGAGATAGGCAGTTTCATAGGTATGGCAGCCATGTGTGGCGACGGCCTCACCATCAAGAACGTCAGTTACAAAGATCTCGGCATTATCCCCGATGCCTTTGCGCGACTGGGTGTGAAGATGGAGTTGCGCGGCGACGACCTCTTTATCCCCCGCCACGAGCACTACGAAATCGAGAGTTTCATCGACGGCTCATTTATGACCCTTGCCGATGCTCCGTGGCCCGGACTAACACCCGACCTCCTGAGCGTGCTCATCGTGGTGGCTACACAGGCAAAGGGCTCCGTGCTCTTCCATCAGAAGATGTTTGAGAGCCGCCTCTTCTTCGTAGATAACCTCATCGAGATGGGCGCGCAGATAATCCTTTGCGACCCCCACCGCGCCGTGGTTGTGGGCCACGACAACGAGATACGCCTGCGCGGCCGCCGCATGGTCAGCCCCGACATCCGCGCGGGCATCGCCATGCTCATTGCCGCTATGAGCGCAGAGGGCGTGAGCCGAATCGAAAATGTTGAACAAATCGACCGAGGCTATCAGCATATCGAAGAACGTCTGCGCTCCCTCGGCGTGAAAATCCATCGCGAACCATGATTCGCAGCGAAGAAGTTTTCTATATAGGCAAGGTGAGCAAGTTTCGCGGCATACAGGGCGAGGTGGAAATCCTATTCACCGACGATGCCTTCGACCGCGGCGATGCCGAATACCTTGTGCTGGAGATGGAGGGCATACTCGTGCCCTTCTTCTGGGAAGAATATCGTTTCAAGAACGACAAGACAGCCATCTTCCAGTTTGAAGACATCCACGACGAGACCGCCGCGCGCCGCATCGTAGGAGCCAGCGTCTATTACCCCAAAGCCGCGCTGCCCGAGGACGGTGAGGAGGGAGCAGAATTGCGCTCCTGGCAGGCCCTGACAGGCTTCGCCCTCTATCATGCCGACGGCACACCCATCGGCACCGTGCAGGCTGTGGACGATGCCACGGCCAACATCCTCCTCATCATCGACCGCGCCGATGGTACACAGACCTATCTGCCCTTCCACGAGGACTTCCTCGTTGAGGCTCGCCTGAAGGAGCGCGCGCTCTTCCTCAATGTCCCTCCAGGACTGCTGGAAATAAACGATTGAAGCATCAAGACAGATTCCTCCGCGGCGGGCTTGCCAAGCAGGCCAGGGCCGAGGAGGAATCTGCCGCACTTATATAAATAAGGAGTAACGCCATATATATAAGGAGTAACGAATCAATAGTTCAAGGAGGCGGAAGCCAGAATCATCCGCCCCATTCCCACCACTATGACACGCAAAATAGCCATCCTAGGTTCCACGGGCTCTATCGGCACGCAGGCTCTTGACGTGGTGCGTCAGCATCCCGACCATTTCGTCGCCCACATTCTGACCGCTGGAAACAATGCCGACCTGCTCATTCAGCAGGCCCGCGAATTTCAACCCGACACCGTTGTCATTGCCAACGAAGAGAAGTACGAACAGGTGCGCGAAGCACTCGCCAACCTGCCCATCAAGGTATATACGGGGAGCCAAGCCATCTGCGATGTGGTGCAGATGGACTCCGTGGATATGGTCCTGGCAGCCATGGTCGGCTTTGCGGGACTGCGCCCCACCATCAGCGCCATTCAGGCCCGCAAGCCCATCGCCCTGGCCAATAAGGAAACACTCGTAGTGGCGGGTGAATACATCATAAACGCCGTCAGAGAAAAACAGGTGCCCCTCTTGCCCGTAGACAGCGAGCACTCCGCCATCCTGCAATGCCTCGTGGGCGACCTCCAGAATCGCGTGGAGAAAATCCTTCTCACCGCTTCGGGCGGCCCCTTCCGCACATGGGAGCGCGAACGCTTTGCCACCATCACGCCTGCCGACGCCCTGCGCCATCCCAACTGGCAGATGGGGGCCAAGATTACCATCGATTCGGCCACGCTCATGAACAAAGGATTCGAGATGATTGAAGCCTGCCACCTCTTTGACCTTCGGCCCGAGCAGGTGGAGGTGGTCGTTCATCCCGAGAGCGTCATCCATAGCGCGGTGCAGTTCACCGACGGAGCAGTCAAGGCCCAACTGGGTGTGCCCGATATGCGCCTGCCCATCCAGTATGCTTTGAGTTTCCCCGAACGCCTGCCGCTGGATGGCGAGCGACTGGACCTCTTCCGCCTGGGCCGCCTCACGTTCGAACCCGTGGATATGGAGAAATTTCCTTGTCTGGCCTACGCTTTCGAGGCCGCCGCACAGGGTGGCAATATGCCGTGCATCATGAACGCGGCCAACGAGGTGGCCAACGCCGCCTTCCGTCGCGGCGAAATCGGTTTTAATCGTATTGCCGAAATCATCCGCGCCACGATGGACAACGTGCCCTTCGATGCCACCCGCACGCCCGACACGTATTTCCGCACCAACGAGGAAGCCCGCCGCTTCGCCGCTTCGCTGCTGTAATGCTCAGGGCACACGAAATTCACGGTGCGAATGACCGAATTTCAAGGCGTGAAATAGTAGCACTCCGAATGTAAGACTTTTTTCAACCTTCAAAAACAAGAAAACGAACCCCTAATCCCTATGGAAGTATTCTTCATCAAGGCTCTACAACTCATTCTCTGTTTTGCCATCTTGATTCTCCTTCACGAAGGAGGCCATTTCTTTTTCTCCAAACTATTTGGCGTGCGCGTCAAGAAATTCTGCCTCTTCTTCGACCCCGCCATCAACCTCGGTTTCAAGCGTTTCAGTGGCACGCTCAAACTCTTCTCGTGGCGCGGCACCGACTACCACATCGGCTGGCTGCCCCTCGGTGGCTACGTGAATATCGCTGGTATGATTGACGAAAGCACCTCCGCGGCCGACCTCGAAAAGGACGACACGCCCAAGAACCAGATGTTTATCTACAAACCCGCCTGGCAGCGCCTGCTCATTATGCTTGGCGGCGTGCTCGTCAACTTCCTCCTCGCCCTCGTGCTCTATTCTATGATTCTCTTCGTTTGGGGCACACAGTATATCTCCATTGACAAGATGGACAAGGGCTTCGTGTTCAGCGAAACAGCCAAATCGCTCGGTTTCCGTGACGGCGACATCCCCTTGCGCACCGAGACGAAAACCTTCAAGACCTTCGACGCCAACCTCTTCCGCGACATCTCCGAAGCACACCAGGTGACCGTACGCCGCCAAGGTAAAGAGGTGGCCATCGCCCTGCCTGGCGACCTCAACCTCCTCGAAATGCTTCAGGGCCAACCGCGCTTTCTCGAACCTCTTGCCCCCTCGCTCATTGACAGCGTGGCAGCAGGTGGTCCTGCCGAGCAAGCAGGCATCCGCGGTGGCGATGTCCTTGTGGGTTTCCAAGGAAAGGCCCTGACCACGTGGAATGAGTTCAACCTTGAAATGGGACGCATTCACGATATGGTGGCTGCCAAGGAACACCTTACCGCAGCTGATAGCGCCAAACTCCGCAACGTGACCGCCGTTGTTCGCCACTCAGGCACCACTATCAACGATACTATCGCCCTTAGCCTCGACAGCAATTTCCGTCTGGGCATCTTCATGCACAACCCCTTGATGGACTATCCCATCACGAAAGAGGAATACGGCATCCTTGAATGTGTGCCCGCAGGCATCGCCCACGGTTGGGACGTTCTCTGCGGTTATGTGGACGATCTGAAGTACATCTTTACGGCCGAGGGAGCCAAAAGCGTGGGAAGCTTCGGCACCATCGGAAACCTCTTCCCCGCACAGTGGGATTGGCTCCGCTTCTGGGAACTCACCGCCTTCATCTCCCTCATGCTAGCCTTCATGAACATCCTCCCCATCCCTGCCCTAGACGGTGGCCACGTCTTCTTCCTCCTAGTCGAAGTCATCACCCGCCGCAAGCCCTCCGAGCGCTTCATGGAGATAGCCCAAACCATAGGCATGTGGCTCCTCTTCGCCCTAATGGCCTACGCTATCTTCAACGACCTCCTAAAATTCGTCTTTTAAAGAGGCTCATCCAAAGGATGCCCTATTAAAGGATGCCCTATCCAAAAGAGGTCCTATCCAAAAGAGGTAGCTGCCACAATTCCCCATTTTTCTCTCCGCCACGTGCTCTGCGCCCAAGGCGCAGAGCCAACCGCGCCCTCCTGCCTCCTCTTCCATCCTCTTCCCTCCTCTTTTCTCCTCTTTTCTCCTCTTTTCTCCTCTTTTCTCCTCTATAATAAGGAGCAAAAAACCATGCCCTACAGCAGAAAACCCAAAAAAGAGGAAAAATCCCTTGCCAGTGTAAAATAAACTGAGCAAATTTGCAATCCGCGGACAAAAGAAGAAAAAATAAATCCGCGCCTTAACCTCCTG
>SFID01000126.1 GCA_004555425.1 Bacteroidales bacterium | reverse complement strand
GTACGATTATTGTCTCAAAACGGAAATCGGGAAAAATGCAGCCTAACCTAAAAAAACTTTGGTTTTTGCTTGGTCATTAACATAAAAAGCAACGTGTGGTTCAGCGAACAGGGATTTATAAGTATCCAATGAGAACGGACTCCGTACTCCGTACTCACACCTCGTAAGCAAGGTGTGGTACTTTTATGTTACTCCATTCCTCTGAGCCACACGTTGCGAGCAACGTGCGGTACATTGCAATTCCTTTGAGAGCGAACTCTCAAATGCAAAGCCTAGACTATCGAGCCAGCAGCCAAAGGCTGCGTTGAAACTAGGGGACGCAGTCCCCGACTGAAACTTGAAACTAGGTCGCAAAGCGACCGCATGAAACTAACGTACCGCCTCAGAACTCTTCACCACCTCCAGCGGAATCTGGCGCAGTTCCGCCGCCATATCTGTGAACGAACTCCAGTAGGAGCCCAGAATCTTTTGCGTATGGGCCAGGCACCAAAGGTCCACCACGGCATCCTGCATGCCCGCTAAGGTTTTGCGGGTTACGGGAGAGGTTTGCGTGAGTATGCGCTCGCCATACCTTTCGCGAAATTCGGCATTCACCGCAGCGTCGTCCGTACAGAGGAAGAAGCGCACCTGGTCGTCGTGTGCGATTTCGCGTTGGACGGCGGCGTGGAAGTCCTTGAGTCTGCTGTGCTGCTGGCTCATCGTGTTGTCCGTGCGGCGGATATGAATACCGATGGTATGGGGGGCGAAGCATCCCACAATCTCGTTGATGCGCGCCTGCAAAGCAGGGACGGGGCGCAGGTGGGCGATGCTGGCTGGCGAATAGTCGCAGAGCGAATAGCACGTGGCGATGTAGAGGCGGCGGTGGCGCGAGAGAACATCGTGCAGGGCTGCCTCGTCCTTCGGCAAGTAGTAGCCGCGTTGGAAAGTGTAGCCCTTGGCGAGGCGCACGAGACCAGGCCACCAGCTGTTTTGGAGGCGATGCAGGGCGGTCCACCAGCGCTGGTGGTGGATGGTGATGGCGGGCAGATTTAGGGGCTCAAAAAGTTCCTCAAACCAAGCGTAGCATTCAGGATGCTTGCTCCAATCAATATCAAAGCGCAGATTGGGCTGTCGGCTGCTGATTTCTACCACCGAGAGGAGGAGGCGTAGGCGATTGCAAAGGCCGCCCATAGGGACGATGCAAATGTTGGGGGACATGGGGTAGGGGGTAAATGGATTGGGAGAAAGAGCGGGGATAGGGAGGCAGGAAGCGGCGAACAGCAACAAAAGAAGTGGTTTCCCACGTGGCGAACAGGCAACGCGAAGGGCCGTCCCCGAGGATGGTGCAAGGCGTTGGCTGTCTGTCAGGAGGAAACCACTTCTTGTATATGCTTCTTGAATAAAAGTATGGGCTACCTTTAGAACTCGTCGTTGGCGTAGAGCCGGGGGAAAGTCGTTTGCTTCCAGTCGAAAATCTCTTCGGGGCGGAAGAAACGTTTCAGTTCGACTTCGGCAGTTTCGGGAGAGTCGCTGGCGTGCACGATGTTCTCCTGGAAACTCATGCAATAACTTCCGCGGATGGTGCCGGGGGCAGCGTTGCGTCCGTTGGTCGGACCAGCCAGTGCGCGAACGGCAGCGATGGCGTCTACACCCTCCAGGCAGAGGGCAATGACGGGAGCCGTCATCATGGCATCCTTCACACGCTGGAAGAAAGGCTTTTCGCTCAGGTGGGCATAGTGCTCGCTGAGAATCTCATCGGTCAGCTGCATCATCTTCATGCCGCAGATGCGGAGGCCCTTGCGCTCGAAGATGTTGGTGATTTCTCCCACGAGGGCGCGCTGCAGGGTGCAGGGCTTCAGGAGAACGAGGGTTTTTTCTAGTGCCATAGTATTTGGAATTTATAAGGTTAAGGATTTATCTTCTTGTAGGATAACCGCTTGCAAATATAGCGAAAGAAATGAGAAGGGCAAAACCCAGAATAAGCGTTTTTCTGGTTTTGCCCTTCCCATAGTATAATTGTGGGTTATTCCACCATGATTTCATCCACGAAGAGGAATCCCTCTTTGCCCTTTGCGCCGTGCCAGGAGGGCAGGGAGTGCTCGCTGAGCGCCTTCACCTTGACAAAACGGGCGCGGGTGGCCGGGAATGTGTACATGCAGGTGTACACCTTGTCGGGATCGCTCTCCTGTATGGCGGGTTTGTCCTCTTTATATACGCTCTGGTAGTTCTCACCATCGCAGGACAGGCTGATTTCTACGCCGCGGTCGAGCATAATCCAGTAACTCTTGAGCACATGTGCGTTGTAGCCCACGCGGCTCACCTCCATCTCCGTGCCGAGGTCAATGACCGCTTCCAGGTCTGTGCCGCTAAAGGCAATCCATCGGCCCGAGTTGAAGGGACTGGCCTCTCCCCACATGCCGTCTGTCAGCATGCGCGGGCCGTCATAGGTATATTGGCTGTGGGGTTGTTGCAGGAGGGTGACGGCGCAGCCTGTGGCCTTGCTGAAATGGAAATTCTCTTGCAACAGGCGCGAGGCACCCGTGTTGGGGCGGAAGGCGCGGGCCTGCAGTTTGGCGGTGCGGGTGATGTCGAGCGGTCCGTTGTAGCGCGCGCTCTGCTGGGTCGGTTCGCTGCCGTCAAGGGTATAGCGGATTTCGGCATTGTCGATGGTGGCGAGGTCGGCCACGATGGCGTGGCGCGCAGGGGCTAGGCTGTATTTCGCCTCCACATCAAAGACGTGCTTGGCGTAGTTGTAGCCCTGCTGGTCGTACACCTGGATGAAGCGCGGCAGACGCTGGCGGAAATCTCCGTAGTTGCGCTGCGCCTGTTCCGTCCATTGAATTTCGCAAAGGGCAGCCATGCGCGGCAACTCCATATATTCCATTTGCCGATAGGTGGGCATATACTCCGTCCAAAGGTTGGCCTGCACACCAATGATATGTTGTGCCTGCTCCGACGTGAGTGATTTTGGCAACGGGTCGTAGGAATACACCAGAGCCAGAGGCAGACAACCGCCGATGGCTTCTGGTTCTTCGGCCGTATTGGCCGTTTGGTAGTAGTCGAAGTAGAGGTACGTGTTGGGCGTCATGATGACATCGTGTCCCATGCGTGCAGCCTCCACACCGCCCGCTTCGCCGCGCCACGACATCACCGTGGCACCTTCGGCCAGTCCGCCTTCCAGCGTCTCGTCCCAACCAATCATCTTGCGGCCGAGGCTGGCCAGATGTTGGGCCGCATGGCGGATGACATAACTTTGCAGGCGTTCCTCTGCCGAGTGTTTGCCATCGGCTTGCAGACCTTCGCGCTGGATGCGGGCCTGACATTTCGGACAACTCTTCCAACGCGTCTTCGGGCATTCATCGCCGCCCACGTGGATATATTCAGAGGGGAACAGGGCGGCCACCTCCGTGAGCACATCGTCAATGAAGCGGAGCACGGTGTCGTTGCCTGCGCAGAGCACATCGTCCGAAACGCCCCAAATCTTCCACACCTCGTATGGTCCACCCGTACAGCCGAGGTGCGGATAGGCCGCCAGAGCAGCCTGCATGTGTCCTGGCAGGTCGATTTCGGGAATGATGGTGATGTGGCGTTGGCGGGCGTAGTCCACCACCTCGCGGATGTCGCGCTGCGTATAGAAGCCCTCGTGCGGGCGGCCGTCATATTTGCCCGAATTGTGACCAATGACCGTTTCGGGGCGGTAGCTGCCCACCTGCGTCAGACGCGGGTATTTCTTGATTTCGATGCGCCATCCCTGGTCGTCGGTGATGTGCCAGTGCATTCGGTTGATGTTGTGGAGGGCAAGCATATCGATGAACCGCAATACGCTGTCCTTCGTCACGAAGTGGCGCGACACGTCCAGATGGGCTCCGCGGTAACTGAAGCGTGGGTAGTCCGCAATCTCCACGGCGGGCACGCTGATGCGCGCAGCTTTTCCTGCGGGTGCAACGGCTTTGCGCAGGGTCTGGATGCCGTAGAAGGCACCTGCAGCACTGGCTCCCTGAATGCGGATGCCGTCAGCCGTCACGCTGAGGCGGTATGCCTCGGGATTCTTGTGCTGGAGGTCAGCAGAGAGAAAGATAGCCGACACACCAGCTTTGGCTTTGGTGGTTTGTTTGAGTTGCAAACCAGTGGCCTGTGCTAGGTAGTCGGCTAGGAAACGGGCATTGCGCTGCATCTCGGCATTGCCTTTGGGATAAACAATCACGGTTTGGGCCGTCAGACTAAAGGGAGCCTGCTGCGTGGTGCGCACTTGGTTGGGCAGGGGCACGATGCGGAAGTCTGCAGTCTGGGCAGCGGCATTCCACGAAGCGGATGCAAGAAACAGGGCCGCGATGGCGGTGCGGAAAGAGGGGATCTTCATAGTATTTTTGGGGTTATTATATAATAGGCGTATTAGTGCATGGACAAAGGTAGTGAAAGGCGAGAGACGAGCAAAGCGAAAGACGAAGTTTTTCGCCTTTGCTCGTCCGAGCCGCCTCCTACCTTATGTAAAGGTAGTGAAAGGCGAGAGACGAGCAAAGCGAAAGACGAAGTTTTTCGCCTTTGCTTGTCCGAGCCGCCTCCTTGTGCGCGGCGCGGGCGTATTATGCAGCGCGCCTGAGGCGCGCTGGCCATGTTTTGCCCTCCCATTGTTTCGCCTCGCTCTCCCTCTGCCACCATCCGCCGCCTCCCTCCGCCCCGCCCATCTCCCAGTCTGCTGAACAATCCTAACAGTTTTTAGGATTTTCTTTGGTCGCGTGATTAAAATGTACTATTTTAGCGGCCGAAATAAACGGGCTGTGCCCTTTTTACACCTACTAAACTAACAAAATACCATTACAAAACAATCATGAAACGCAACCTATGGACGCTGCTTTGTTTGTTGGCACTGCTGGCAGGCTCCGCAGAAATCTCCGCGCAGGAGTACAAAGACTACGTGGCGAAAGAAGTCACCGAAACCAGCCAAATCAAGACCGATGGTACGACCGAGTACCTTATTCAAATCATTGAGGGTGGAAAGCCTACCCAGTTCGTCTTCAGCAACGGCGTTACAGGCGAGGGTGCTTGGGTGCGCCCCGCTGGCAATACGCAAACGGATGCCGCCATGCTTCTGGCGGGTACCGTCAATAACTCCCATTACTATTATTTCAAGTTTGAGGCTGCCGAT
Organism: Bacteroidales bacterium; assembly: GCA_004555425.1. Taxonomy (GTDB): domain Bacteria; phylum Bacteroidota; class Bacteroidia; order Bacteroidales; family Bacteroidaceae; genus Alloprevotella. The sequence goes on along the minus strand of SFID01000126.1, from coordinate 2,293 downwards.
AATGGCACCTTCCGCATTCAAAACCGCGGAGGCTACTACTGGGGCAAGCAAGCCGATGGACAGGTGAAGACTTCCGCCACCGCTCTCGATATTACTCTCGAACAGGTGGGCGATGCCTGGGCCTTCAAGACGGGCAACAACTATGTCAACGACGATGCCAAGAGCAATAAGATGTGGGCTAATAGTAGCACGCGCTCAACTACGTACAAAATCTTCGCCATTGAGCAGCCCGCCACCACCACTACGGCCAACTTCTACTACTACGACGCTGCGGGAACGGCCCTCAATCAGGTGGCCAAGGCTAGCGAAGCCGATGGCACCTCCACCGTGTCCGCCCTCGCTGCCCTGCCTGGCTATGTGACGGCTACCTACTTTACAGATGCTGCCTTCACCCAGCCCGTAGATGCCGATGCCGTAGCCACCGCTGGCGACTACTACGTCAAGACGGGCTATGCCGAGGGTTTCCCCTTGGAGATTGGCGTGTGGAGCGCCGTGGGCAACAGCGCAGCTACTCTCTTCTTCTACACCGATTACTATGCCGATGCCACAAAGCGCTATGCCGTGAAGGCCGGGGGCGACTGGTACAACGGCTTCACCTTCCAGCGTCACGACAACAAGTATCTGCGCCACTCCGATACCAACGTGGGATGGACCGAAAAGGCCGAGGAGGCCACCGTGCTTGATTTCCTCTTCGCTGATGGCGTCTATAAGATGCAGGTGCGCGGCGAGGAACTCTACCTCCAGTTATCCAAGAATGGCGTCCTCTTCAGCCAGAACGCTACCGACCTGTGCAACCAGCGCGAAGGCGTGGTGCACCAGATTCTCAGTGAGTTCCCTGCCGCCCGCTACGTGGGCGCTTACACCCAGGGTCAAGAGGGCGAGATTACCTTTGACGACATCTTTGCAGGCAAGGGACGCATTGCCCTCGACCCCCAGAAGTATTATTTCATCGAACTATTCGACTACGACCACTATATGCTCTCGACGTCCGACCTCACTTACCGCGAACTGCCCAACACTACCGTCCTGACGGGCTACATTAGCGATAATGCCGACTTCGCTGGTCTGTGGCAGTTCACCGACAGGGGACTGATGAATACCAATGCTGGCTATGGCTTCAACACTTATGGCAAACTCAACTCCGACGTGGTGCCTGCTCACGTGGAAATCCTTGACGTCGTTGGCACGGAGAATCGTCCCGCCTGCCGCATTGTGCTCAACGCCGATGAGAACTACCTCTTCTTCAACCCCGATGCGACCAACGCAAGCAACCGCCTCGGTGCGGGCAAGAATCCTACGAGCCAGGCCTATTGGTATCTGCGCGAGGCTGAGGCATTCCAGGTGCCCTTGACCGTGGCTGGAACAAAGAGTTACGCCACCCTGTGCGCCCCCGTGGCCCTCACGATTGCCGATGACGATTACACGAAAGCCTATACCGCCACACTCAAAGAGGTGGATGGCCTCAAGGTGGTTGACCTCACGGAAATCAATGGTGTTATCCCCGCTGGCACGCCCCTTCTGCTGATGAACGAATACGCAGATACGGCTGCCGTCTTCCAGATTTCCTACGAAGGAGGCGTAGCGGCGAGCGACAACAACTGGAAAGGCACCTACCTGCCCATCCACTTGGGCAGCGACGTGACCGTTTGCAACCAATATCGCGCCTTCGACGTGACCGCTGGCGGTGTGCCGGGCTTCTTCACGCCTGCTGCCGAAGCCGTCATTCCTGCCAACAGTGCCTATCTGGCCAATATGCAGGGCGAGGAGAGCAAGATTGCAATCCGTTTCCCCAATGGCGAGATTTCCACCATTGATAGTGCCGTTCTGCAAAAGCCCAGCACAAACGGCAATGCCTACGACCTCAGCGGCCGTCGCGTGAGCCGTATTCAGCCTGGCCAGATTTACATTCAGGGCGAGCGCAAGATGATTGCCCGATAGGACCTTTGGGGCATACAACAAGGGGAGCGTGCCTTGGCACGCTCCCCTTGTTTAGTTTCAACGGTCGCTTTGCTCCCTAGTTTCAAGTTTCAGTCGGAAGCCTGCGGCTTCCTAGTTTCAGGTTTCAACGGAAGCCTGCGGCTTCCTAGTTTCAACGCAGCCTTCGGCTGCTAGTTCGATAGTCTTGAACATCGATTTTCAACGGAAGCCTGCGGCTTCCTAGATTCAACGCAGCCCTTGGCTGCTGGCAAAGTTGGCGGAGCCACACGTTGCTTTTTATGTTAATGACCAAGCAAAAACCAAAGTTTTTTTAGGTTAGGCTGCATTTTTCCCGATTTCCGTTTTGAGACAATAA
>SFID01000125.1 GCA_004555425.1 Bacteroidales bacterium | reverse complement strand
CACCACCTTCTTTCAGAAGGCCAACAGCCTCTTCAAGGCGATAAACAGGAAATAAACCCTTTCCTCGGAAGAGGTTCATCGTTTAGATGTGTACCGCATACTGTGCTCCATTATGGTTACAGCAGGAAAGGTTTATTTCCTGTTTATCGCCTTGCACTTGATGCAAAACCCGATAGGGTGATGCTGTGGCTGGCTGAAAATCGCTGAGCTTGCTCAGGGATTTACTGAGAGCCATAGCATCAATGTCTCGCCAGAGACATTTTGCATCAAGTGCAAGGGGTTTTTTCGGTTTTTGTTTTGTCAGTAGCACCTGACTAGTTACTATTCGTGTTAAAAAAACAGGTTGTTATATAGAAGGTTGGGGTGAGCCTAGCAACGTGACTCGCTCTCCCCAGTTTCCATTCCGCTCAGGCACATAGTCAGCGACCCGCGCCCGCGGGTCGCGCGACCTGCGGGCGGCGGTCACGCGACCCGCGGGCGCAGGTCGCGTGACCCGCGGGCGCGGGTCGCTGACTTTCTCGGAGAAGGAAACGGATATCTCGGAGAGGGAAACGGATATCTCGGAGAGGGAATCTTCTATTTCCTAATCCCCATCACCAAAGCGGGACAAAGCGACCTACCGCTAGCGAGCCGTAATGTGGAAACAGCTCTGATAGATTTCGTACTTGACATAGCAGGTGCCCTTCTGACGATGGTCGCAAATGACTTCGGCCAGCAGGGCCTTGAGTTCGCCGGGCCACACATCCTTTGTGAGCGTATCGGCTGGATCAATGACGCGCACGAATCGGTTGTAGCAAATATCGAAAGTGGTGCCGTACTGGTGGCAACTCTGCTCGGAGGCATTGCCATTCACACACCGCAGACGCGCCACATCGGCCTGCGTGCGCAACAGCGAGGTGACCACGGGGCGATACAGGGGCATGCCGCGCGACATCAGCGAATCGGCAAAACCATGGCAGATCTCTTCAAGCAGGCGCGCGGCTCGCGGCACAAGATAGGGAGTGCTGTACGTCAGTTTGTCTACAAGGTAATACGGACATTCGCCCACATAGACCAAACGATTGCGCAGGCGACTAGCCTCCTCGCGGTCGGCCACTGCGGGGATGCCTAGGCGTTGGGCCGTGGCCAACTGCACATCGTTGAGGTCGGGAAAGGAGTCCATGAAAATCTGCTCGGTGCGAAAGCGCGTGACGAAGCGCCCCGATGGACGCTCGCGCACAGCAATGGGCACATGGGGCTGGGACAGGAGACTGTCAACCCAGAGGGCATGCTGCTGGATGGAGTCAAGGGGTTGAGACGAGGCGGAAATACTATCCTGCGAATAATGCTTGCACGAGTTCAAGCAGCCACGAACACAACACGACAGGCCGAAAAGGACGAGCATTGCACACAATAGGAAAAACGCAGCCAAGTGGCGGCGATACTTAAGGCGCGGGAAACGCTTGATGAAGGCTATTAGGAATTTCAACGGAATATGCTATAATTATGGTATAGGCGGAGTGCGAAAGGGAAAGGCATCCGCAAAAATTTCTCTGTTTCACGTGCAAAATTACAAAAATAATAGTGCGGCAAAGGCTACTTTCCTTGGGATTTGCTAATTTTGCGATGATTTTTTAGACCCTTCCCATAGCATCCGCACCGATATCGCAAGCACCTGAATGATAGAAAGACATTTTACCCTCGAAGAAGCCGACCCTATTCTCTTTTTTGGCGTGCAGAATGCCAATATAAAAATGCTGCGCGCTCTCTTCCCCAAACTCCGCATCATCGGACGCGACAACGTCATCAAGGTGATGGGCAGCGAGGAGGACATGGTGGTATTCGAGGAAGCCTTTACCGAACTCGAACGCCACTGTGCCAAATTCAATGCCCTCAACGAAGAGGACATCCTCGACGTGATTCACCACCGTTCCTCGGGGCGCGAAGACAGCGGCCGCGACGTCATCGTCTATAGCACCTCGGGCCGTCCCATCGCTCCGCGCACCGAAAACCAGCGCCGCCTCGTTGAAGCCTGGCAGACCAACGACATGCTCTTTGCCGTAGGTCCTGCGGGTTCGGGCAAGACATATACGGCCATCGCCCTGGCCGTGCGCGCCCTCAAGAACAAGGAAATCAAGAAAATCATCCTCTCGCGCCCTGCCGTCGAAGCGGGCGAGAAACTCGGCTTCCTCCCTGGCGACATGAAGGACAAGATTGACCCTTACCTCCAGCCGCTCTACGATGCCCTCGAGGAGATGATTCCGCCCGCCAAACTCCAAGAATATATGCAGGCCAACGTGATTCAGATTGCGCCACTGGCCTTCATGCGCGGTCGCACGCTCAACGATGCGGTGGTTATCCTTGACGAAGCGCAGAATACAACAACGGCGCAAATCAAAATGTTCCTCACACGAATGGGATGGAACACGAAGATGATTGTCACGGGCGACCGCACACAGATTGACCTGCCCCGCAGCACGCCCAGCGGCCTCATCGAAGCCATCCGCATCCTGCGCGGCATCCCGGGCATTGCCTTTATTGAAATGAACAAGGGCGACATCGTGCGTCACAAACTCGTCACACGCATTGTCGAAGCCTACGAACACGAGGCCGAGCGCGCCCGACAAGCAGCGGCAAGCCCAGCACAATCCTCCCACAGTCCACAACCTAACAACATACAACAATGAGCGTTTTAACTAAAACCGAATTCAATTTTCCCGGCCAGACGGGTGTGTATCATGGTAAAGTGCGCGACGTCTATAGCGTAGGCGACCGCCTAGTGATGGTAGCGACCGACCGCATCTCTGCCTTTGATGTGGTTCTGCCCAAGGGCATTCCCTTCAAGGGACAAATGCTCAACCAGATTGCCGCCAAGTTTCTCGATGCCACGACGGATATCTGCCCTAACTGGAAACTCTCCTCGCCCGACCCCATGGTGACGGTGGGCCTGCGTTGCGAGGGCTTCGCCGTTGAAATGATTGTGCGCGGCTATCTCTGCGGTTCTGCCTGGCGTGCCTACAAGAGCGGTGTGCGCGAGATTTGCGGTGTCCGCCTCCCCGACGGCATGCGCGAGAACGAGAAGTTCCCCACGCCCATCATCACCCCGACCACCAAGGCGGAGATTGGCGAGCACGATGCCGACATCTCGAAGGAGGAAATCCTCGCACAGGGCCTCGCCACGCCCGAGGAATATGCCAAACTCGAGGAATACACCCTCGCCCTCTTTGCCCGCGGAACGGAGATGGCTGCCCAGCGCGGCCTCATCCTCGTTGATACGAAGTACGAATTTGGCAAGCACAACGGCGAAATCTATCTGATGGACGAAATCCACACGCCCGACTCCAGCCGCTACTTCTACAGCGAAGGCTATCAGGAACGCTTCGAAGCCGGCGAGCCGCAGAAGCAACTCTCCAAGGAGTTCGTACGCGAATGGCTGATGGAGAATGGTTTCCAAGGCAAAGCGGGACAGAAAGTGCCCGAAATGACGGACGAAATCGTAGCAGGCATCTCCAACCGCTACATTGAACTCTACGAACACATCACGGGCGAAACCTTCAACAAGGAAGCCGCCGAAAGCGAAGAGGCTCTCCGCGCCCGCATCCAAAAGAACGTCACGGACTACCTGACGAAGTAAAGGTAGGTTCTATAAATTAGTTTCAAAGGAATCTTCTTTTGGTACCTAAACTGATGTAAGCAAGAGCGTTCGCGCTCATCACAAACAAAATGTACCGCACGTTGTTCGCGCAACGTGCGGTACATTTTGTTTTCTATGCCCCTACCTTCTAAATCTAGTTGATTGGCTATTGATGCAAATAATCGGATAGATCTGACTCTGACATCCCTAGAATGGAGGCTATTGTCTGAAGGTCCATGTTTTTACTGAGCATCCCTTCAATAGCATTGGTGAGAAGTTTATTCGTCTCCTTGAGTGCTTCTTCGCGTTCTTTGATGGTTTCTTCGCGCTCTTTGAGGGTTTGGTCCTTCTCCTTGATGGCTTCTTCGCGCTCTTTGATGGCTTCATCGCGCTCTTTGATGGCTTTATCTCTGACCATCAATTCTGTGTCTCGGTCCTCGATAGCTTTGAAGAATTCGTCCTCTACGTTCATATCCTGTCTCACGTCTGGATTGGAGGCGGCAGAAAGGAGGCGGCGTACTATGTATTCCATTTCGGAGTCGCCTGCGTATTCATCCTCATTCACCTCGATGGTTTGCTTGTTGGATTTGCTGGCATTCGTTTGGTCAAACACGCTGAGAATTTTGTCCAGACGGTTGTTGATATGTCCGTGCAGCAGGGGGATTTGCACGATGATGCTGTTGTGCGTGAGGCTTTCTACGAAGGGGTTGGGTTCATCACTTTCCAGGAGATTGCCATCGTAGTCGTAGGTGTGATGGTTCACGTAAACCACGGGCGTATTGATATTGCCCACTCGGTGGCCAAGCAGATAGACAGCCACCATAGGGAGTGCGTGCTTATCTTTGCTGTCTTCGATAATATTCTCCTTTCGGCTGTACTGCGCACCGAGGTATTGTCGGAAGCGCAGCGTCTCCGTTTCCAACCAGGTTTTTTGCAATTCGATAAGCACCAGATGCTCGTGGCCATCGTCTTCGCATATAGTAGCGGCGAAGTCAATGCGAAACATAGAGATGCTATTGCGCGAGGTGTTGACATACTCGTGCGGACGTTGCTCTACCTTCACCACTCTCTTTTTCAAGAGGGCAGAGAGTATGGTGCGGGCTATGCGCTCGTCCTCCATAAGGTATTTGAATACCGTGTCGTATATGGGGTTTGCAAGGTATAATTTCATGATAAACTTTACTTTTCTTTGGGCAAAAGTACATCATTTATTTGAAACTGGCAAGGAGGGATATGTCTTTATGCGAAAGGGGACTACGACTCTTATTGCATTTCCGTTGAGCCACACGTTGCGCGCAACGTGCGGTACATTACCTTCTCGATGAGCATCCGCAAAATCCGTGTTCAAAAAAAACGAAAAGTCACCCTTCAGAGTTGCATTTCCGCTGAGCCACACGTTGAGAGCAACGTGCGGTACATTACCTTTCAATGAGCATCCGCAAAATCCGAAAAATCCGTGTTCAAACAAACGAAAAGTCACCCTTCAGAGTTTCATTTCCGCTGAGCCACACGTTGCAAGCAACGTGCGGTACATTGCATTTCCGCTGAGTAGGCCGCCCCAAACACGAAGCCCTGACCTAGTTTCTCCCCTATCCTGTCAGAAGAATCAGAAATATCCGCAATCAATCATACTACATCCGAACAATCCGTGGTCAAACTTCCTAGCAGGAGATAAAGACGAAAAAAAGCAGCGTATCCTCACGGACCCGCTGCTTACAATCACTAAATTTTTATATACTCACGCCTTTCTTTGGAGAAAGGAATCTTGAGTCGGTTGTGTCATGGAAATGGAATTACCATTCGGTGTCCCAATATCCTTCTTTCTTATTGGTACAGATTTCGAAGTCACCACCTTCTCCGAAATCTCCACTGCCGAGGTCTTGACCACCATTTCCACCGTTAATCGTGGAGAGGGCCAGCATACCATCGGTGCAGATTTCGTAGGTAGCCACTGTAGGAGCTATATATACTTTCTTCATTGTTTTTAAGTTTTTTGTGTGATGATACGCTAGGTTTATTTCACGATGACCTTGTGGCCATTGACAATGTTCACGCCCTTGTGGAGTCGGCTGAGTCGCTTACCCGAGAGGTCATAGATAACCACGTTGCCGTTCTCTCCACCAAAGATGGACTCAATGCTCGTTGTCTCGCCCTGATTGTCAAAGTAGAACGCTTTGGGTGCGGTTGTGTTTGAGGGCGCGGTGAGGAAGCATTTGTGCTGCGGGCAGATGACTGAGCCATCTGTGCGGAAGAATGCTTGACGATTCTCGCTCTTCTGATAGGCGAGGACGTAACTGTATTGGGGTACGGGTTCACCCTCTGTTTTGAGCGTACCTGTCAGGCAGTTTGTGCCACCGCCATAGGTGGCGCGGCCACCCTTGTCCCATCCAATGATGGTGTACTTGTTGTTGGCGCCGGCGGTCTGCTCGTAGATGTAGGGGGTGTTGTTTACCATGTCGCCCGCCTCGGTAAGTGTCAGCACGCCATCGTTGCCTATGGTGCAAGTGTAGAATGTCAGGCCTTCGGGCGTCACGCTGGGGCAGGGCAGAATAATTGTGCCGTACTGGTGGTTGGCGGTAAACTGGTAGTTGTAGAGTGCGCCATATTGTGCCCTCATGTTAAGGTAGGTCTGTAGGATCTGGCCCTGCTCGCCCTGATTGAAGTCATACTTTTCTTGCAGGGTGCCTCCGTTAATATTGATATTGTTTGCAGCATCGATGGCCTCGTTGATAACAGTGGGGTTGCTGAACTCCGTAGGTCCAGTGACGGTGGAACCCTCCAGAATATCCAGCGGAGTGATAGTTTTGTAGCTGTTAAACTTTTCATTGATGGCCTCCTCCGACTTTTCAATGACGGGGAAGGCAAGGTTGGAGCCTACGTGCGTGCCTGTCTTTGTCCATGTCCAGATACCTTGGTTGTCATCAGTTCCCGTATTGACGGTCATAAAGATAGTGCCCGCAGCATTGATACTAAATCCTTTGCCTGCGCCTGTGCAGGGCATGAAATAGAATGTGCCAGCCTCGCCTTCGGCCACCAGATTGTTGGTAGTGGTGGCACTCTGAGCTGCACCGCCAAAGTTTGGCATATACAGAGATGTACCCTTGTTTTGGATCTTGTAGCTGAATACGCCATCCGTCAGCGTGGGATAGATATACCACTGGAACTCCGAAGCATTCGCCAAGGTGATATTGTCCAGCGTGTTGGTGGAGGAGGCAATGTAATTCTCTCCGCTCTGCTTAGCGCGCCAATACACCTTCGAGCCAAATTCGCTATCGATACCTGTGGGTTTCTTCACGCTCTCACTGCTGACGGGGAAGGGGAAGGTGATGTCCATCGTGGCGGTATAGCTTTCGCCGCTCTTTGTGAAGACGGTATTACTCATACTGTTGCCCGCTGCGCCAATGAGGGTGGGAAGTTCAGTTTGCTCATAGCCCCAGCCCGTAGAGTAAGAGCTCGTGTAGGTCTCGCCATTTGTTGCGCTTAGAGTGTAGTTGATAGTCACTGGGTCGGTAAACTCTACGGGATAGAGTGCCCATACGTTGTTTTCTGAAGCCCCTTGGCCTGAGCCCCAGAAGGCCAATGTGTTGCCTGCACCATTGTTATCCACACGTTGGTCATCGCTGGCTCTGTTCCAACCGATGCGTCCGTCTTCACCGTTCACCTTGTAAATCTTGAATGCCGCTGCTTCGGTAACGCTTCCTGACGTCAGATTAGCATTGATAAACTTACCCGTACCAAACTGGACGAAGTACTGACCCTCCGTATCTGCGGGGAAGAAGCGGACGAGATATTTCTTAGCGACTTCCGTATGACGTCCGTTGTATCGG
>SFID01000012.1 GCA_004555425.1 Bacteroidales bacterium | reverse complement strand
TCATAGGTTTATCCTTTCTTAATCAATGTTGAAACATGTGTTTATTATAATATAAAAACATTATACATAAAAGTAATTGTTTTTTGGAATTATTATGCAGAAAACATTGACAATACGGGCATTGCGGTATTAAAATAAACGATAAAATATAAGGAGGAAAATACTAATGAAAATACTAGTAGTAATTGATATGCAGAAGGATTTCTGCTCACCAAATGGGTCTCTTGCAAATCCCGCAGCAAAAATCGCCACAAAGATGTCTGGATTTAAACAAGAAATTAAAACAGAATCCAAGTTATTGATATAGTTGCCCTAAGCTTTTCATTCACATGAACCTCAAATCCGCAACTACGCGCATGATACGATACAGAAGCGAAAGAATCTGCATCGTTAGTAAAATGGGTTCACAGCACAGCTAATGTCACCATAAAGACATACAAATACCCCTTACCCCACCATGCGACTTGAGGCAATACGCAGTATCACGACCATAAGTCGTAGGTATTATCCAAAGTTATTCTGGAACATATCAGCATAAGCGTTGTTGCATGAATAGATATTCAGCACATACTGCCTTGATGTCTTAATCCACTTGGCTGGCACAGAGATGAACTTGAAGACAAACGCCTTGATGCGGCTTGTTGCCTTGAGTCCGAACTTCTTTGCGTCAAGCCTCTCCATGATGAATTTATAGAAGTTTCGTATGAGTGCCGTAAGCAGAAGAAATACCGTATTCTCGCCCATGAAGGATTTTGGAAGCCTGTTCCAGCCGAATCCGTTGTTCATGTCATCTAAGATGCGCTCCTTCCCTCCACGCAGGTTGTAGAATTCGACTATCTCTCTTTCGGAAGACTTGTAGTCATTTGTAAGGATGCAGCGGTAGGTGTATTCGCCTTCCCACAGGTCCATCACGGTTTATCTAGTGCAAAGGCGCAAACCTTATTGGGTCAGCCTCTTCCCCGCCTTGTTTATGACGGCTGTTTGCAGTACGTATATTGTGATGGCGCCCGAGGGCTTTGGGCTGTCAGCCGCGGTGGGTTATCCTATGGGGGCTTTTGCTGTGCTTTTGGCGGCAGGGTTGTTCTTCCGTTGGCGGGCTGCGTTTGAAAAAGCTTAGCACCTTGGGCGCTGAGCTTTTTTGCTGGCTGCTTGCTCTGCGCTTTAGGCGCAGAACACTTGGGGGCGGGCTTATTTTGTTGAAAGGGCCTTTGTGGCTTGGCGGATGGTGTTTAGGGTGGATGCGTCCGCGTCATATACCGAATACCAGCCTTGGGGCTCGTGCGGTGGGTCGCAGAGATAGTCATCGCCCATTTGCCAGACTTGATCGCCGGGACGGGTGGTCGTAGAGGCTGGACGGCCTTGGCCTCCCCAGCCCCAGAAGTTGCAACCCATCAGTGGGTGGCGGCCATCGGCAGCCGCTTGGCAGACCTTTGAGAAGATGAAGGCGTAGAAACTGTCGCGGGCCTTGGTGGAGCCGCCTGGCCCGCGGAAGTTGTGGTCGCGGGCATAGCCAAACTCCTCGATGACCATCGGTTTGCCCAAGCGGTGGGCCAGGCGCACGTGCTGCTCAATGTATTCCTCCGAGCGCACATAGACATTCGGTAAGGACTGGTAGAGGCGGTCGGCAGAGGACCAGCGCCAGTTGATGGGCCAGATGTGGAGGGTGAGATAGTCGATGTCGGGATGGGCATGGACGCGCTGATAGAGTTCCTCGTTGATATTACAACCAATCACGCCTTCGCTACCCAAGGAAATGAGGTGGTTGGGGTCGAGGGTCTTGATGAGATGGGCCGCCTCCGTGGTCCAACGATAGAACCCCTCAACGGTGGCCTCGTCGTCGCTGAAGGGGCGAGGTTCATTGCAGAGTTGCCAGGCGAAGATGGAGGGCTCGTCTTTGTAGAGGCGGTGGGTGATGGTGTTGCGGCGAGTGAGGATGGACTGGATGAATTGGAAGTAGAGTTGCTGGGCCGCGCGATTGTTGGCAAACTGGGCAGCATAGCGCACGTAGTTGTTCCAACCATCGCCTTCGGCAGAGGGCGAGTCGCCTAGGCCCACCTCGCGGAGGTAGAAACCGAAACCGCCGCTCCAGTCCCAACTGTTGGTCAGATAGAGTACGGCTGTCATCTCGCGCGTCTCGAGTTCGTAGAGCAGACGGTCTAAGCCGCGTAGGAGTGTGTCATTGAGTTGACCTGGTTTAGATTGTAGGACGGGCTGTACCCAGCGCACTTGATTACTACCGCGGTCGGCGCCCACGAGTATGCGCAGGTTTTCCACGCCAATAGATTTCAGTTGATCAAGTTCGGCGCGCAGTCGGGGAAGGTTGCCGCCTTGTCCCTCGGAAGCCAAGATGGGCGCGTACCACAGATTCGTACCTATATAATAATAGGGACGGCCGTCGCGCTGGAACTGGCCATTGCGAATGGTAATCAGATTGCCAGCCGTGATAGAGAACGATGCGCACATGAGGAACAGGAGAAAGAGAGAACGAAAACGATGGGGAAACATAGAGAGGGTTGTTTTGCTTCGGCGAATGAAATATGGTAGGTTCTATAAATTAGTTTCTATGGAAGGTAGATTTTCTATTTCATTCATTCGGTCACGTAGCCCGCTACGCTCCCTCACGAAAAACAAAAACCTACGGCACGATAGCCGAAAACTCATCGCAAGCTAATTTATAGAACCTACCATATGTGAAAACAAGAAACTCCGTGCGGTACACGGAGTCTTGAAGATTAGAAAAGATTCAAACGATTCTTGCGCGCCTGCTCAATGGACACGATTTGCTCGTTGGGATGCGTCTGTGCGTAGTGCTGACGGAGCGTTTCGTACTCCGCATAGGTGCGGTTGAGGAAGTCCTGACGATTTTGCGGATGGAGTAAGGCCGCTGTGATGGGCACCATCTGCGAGGCATCCTTCACCCAGAGGACAGGGCCATCGTAGAGCGGCGCGAGGCGCAGTGCTGTGTGGAGGCGGCTGGTCGTGGCACCACCGACAAGGAGGGGAATGCGGAGACCAGCGGCCTGCATGGCGCGGGCCACGGCAGCCATCTCGTCAAGCGAAGGCGTGATGAGGCCACTCAGTCCGACGGCATCCACCTGTTGCTCCTGTGCCTGGCGAATGATGTCCTCGGTGGGGCACATAACACCTAGGTCGATGACCTCGTAGTTGTTGCAACCAAGCACCACACCCACGATATTCTTGCCAATGTCGTGGACGTCGCCCTTGACCGTGGCCATCAGGATGCGCCCGGCACGCTGGCCCGAGGTTTGTCCTTCGCTCTGGATGTGCGGTTCGAGGATGGCCACAGCCTCCTTCATCGTGCGCGCCGTCTTGACTACTTGCGGCAGGAACATCTGGCCCGCACCAAAACGCTCGCCCACGAGATTCATGCCGTCCATGAGCGGCCCTTCGATAATGTCGACGGCGCGCGGATATTCGCGTAGGGCTTCGTCCAGGTCGTCGGCCAAGTGGGCAGAGTGGCCCGTGCAGAGAGCCTGTTGCAAACGTTCGGCCAGGGGGATGATTGTGCGGTCCGTTTGTGTGGAAGCCGTTGTTGGTACGTCGGCCGACTGACCAAGGTAGGCGGCAGCGGCTTCCAGGAGTGCTTCGCTGGCATGCGGATGGCGATTGAGCACGACATCCTCGATGATATGAAGGAGGTCAGAGGGTATGTCGGCATAGGTGACGCTCGTGGCAGGATTCACAATGCCCATATCCATGCCCGCCTGGATGGCATGGTAGAGGAAAACGGCGTGCATGGCCTCGCGGATATAGTTATTGCCGCGGAAGGAGAAGGAGAGGTTGCTGACGCCGCCCGTGATGTGCATCTGCGGATAGTGCTCGCGAATCCAGCGCGTTGTGCGGATGAAGTCGGCGGCATAGTCATCGTGCTCGGGCATGCCCGTGGCGATGGCCAGGATATTGGGGTCGAAGATAATGTCGTATTCGGGGAAACCGACAACCTGCGTGAGGAGGCGGTGGGCACGTTGGCAGATGGCGATGCGGCGGTCGAAGCAGGTGGCCTGTCCCTCCTCGTCGAAAGCCATCACCACAACGGCTGCGCCCATGCGGCGGCTGATGGTGGCGCGATGAAGAAAGACCTCCTCGCCCTCTTTGAGGGAAATGGAGTTGACAATACTCTTGCCCTGTACGCAACCCAAGGCAGCCTCGATGACCTCCCAGCGAGAGGAGTCAATCATCAAGGGAACGCGCGCAATGTCGGGTTCGGAAGCCAACAGGCGAAGGAAATGCACCATCTCGGCACGGCTGTCAAGCAGACCATCGTCAATATTGATGTCAAGCACCTGCGCACCATTCTCCACCTGCGTGCGGGCAATTTCGAGGGCTTCGGTATAGTTCTTCTCCTTGATGAGACGAAGGAAGCGGCGCGAGCCCGCCACGTTGCAGCGCTCTCCGATGTTGAGGAAATTGCGCTCGGGCGTGACAGCCAAGGGCTCAAGACCCGAGAGCGTGAGGTGCGAGTAGGGGGCTGCTGGACGGCGGGGCGGCACGGGTAGGCCGTTGTGCATCACGAGGGCAGGGTATTGTGCGATGTAGGCATCCGTGGTGCCGCAACAGCCGCCGATGATATTGACCAGCCCCTCGCGGATGTATTCGCCTACCTGCTCTGCCATCTGCTCGGGCGTTTGGTCGTAGCCGCCAAGGGAGTTGGGCAGGCCCGCATTGGGATAGGCCGATATATAATAAGGCGTGTTGGCGGCCAACTGTCGGAGGAAGGGGAGCATGTCCGAAGCACCAAACGAACAATTGAGGCCCACGGAGAATACAGGAGCATGGCTGATGGAAGCCAGAAAGGCTTCGAGCGTTTGGCCCGAAAGGGTGCGGCCGCCCTTGTCGGCAATGGTGACGCTCAGCATAAGAGGTACGGGCTGGCGATGCTCAAAGGCGCGCTCAATAGCGTAGATGGCCGCTTTGGCATTGAGCGTATCAAAGATGGTTTCGACGAGCAGTGCATCCACGCCTCCGTCCAACAACGCCTCCACCTGTTCGCTGTAAGCCTCAACCAGTTCATCAAAGGATAATGTGCGCAGGGCAGGGTCTTCCACATCGGGGCTCATGGAGCAGGTCTTATTCGTTGGGCCGATACTACCAGCCACAAAGCGCGGTTTCTCGGGATTGCGCGCCGTATATTCATCCGCCAGGCGGCGGGCCAAGCGAGCCGCGGTGAGATTTATCTCGCGGCAGAGGTCCTCCATGTGATAGTCGGCCATGGAGATGCGCTGGGCGTTGAAGGTGTTGGTCTCGATGATGTCGGCACCTGCTTCTAAATATTTGCGGTGAATCTCCTCAATGATATGGGGGGCCGTGAGGGTGAGCAGATCGTTGTTTCCCTTCTGCTGGCCAGGCACATTGCGGAATCGCTCTCCGCGATAGTCGTCCTCGCTGAGGTGGTAGTGTTGAATCATGGTGCCCATAGCACCATCTAGAATGAGGATTCTATTTTTTATTTCGTTTTGCATGGTGGATTTCAGAGATTTGCTCTGCGCCTTAGACAAAGAGCGCGTAGCGGAGGAATAGAAGGAAACGGAGAATGGAATAGCAGGGGATGGCTCTTTGCCAGAGCGTAGCGCACGTGGGGGCTGCTAAAAACTTTTTTTCATGATGCGGTCCATCTCTCGGCGGTCTTGCTTGTCTTTAAGGGCAGCGCGTTTGTCGTATTCCTTCTTGCCTCGGCAAAGGGCCACTACTAACTTGGCGCGGTTGTTCTCGTCGATGAAAAGGCGAAGGGGAACTAGGGTGAAACCAGGGGCTTTGGTGTCGGCTTCCAAGTGGCGGATTTCTTTGCGGTTGAGCAGGAGTTTGCGGTCCCGGCGTGCGGCATGGTTGTTGTACGAACCAAAGGCGTATTCGGCCACGTACATATTCTTCACCCACACCTCGTGGTTGTGGATATAGCAGAACGTATCAACAAGGCCTGCCTTGCCAAGGCGGATGCTCTTGATTTCAGTGCCCGTGAGCACAATGCCAGCGGTGTATTTGTCAATCACCAAGAAATCGTGCTCTGCTTTCTTGTTCTTGATATTTATCTTGGTTGGTTTGTCTGTTTTCTTAGCCAAATGGAAGGTAGTTTTCTATCTTGCTTGGATGCGTCGGAATTACGTCCGCCTCTCGCACCGTATCTTTTTGTTTTTCATTCGGTCACGTAGCCCGCTACGCTCCCTCACGAAAAACAAAAACCTACGGCACGATAGCCGAAAATTCATCACAAGCTAATTTATAGAACCTACCTAATAGGTATAGCACTAGTCAGCAATGATTTCGGCGAAGGCATCAATATGCTCATCGATGTATTGGCAGATGCCTGCCGTAAATTCCTCTTCGCGTTCTACAAATTCATCGTCCATATCATCAAACATAGGATATTGCTCGAACAAGGCCATGAAGGCTTCATCCGAACACTCCGCCGTGAGAGGGCTGGGGTCGTCCAGCGCATCGTAGGTGTCCTTGGCGCGATAGACAAGTTTGCACAAATCCTTGAGTCCCCAAAGGCGCATGGCCTTGGCAAAAGGATTCTGGAAGAAGAAAGGCGCATAGCCATTGTGTATCAACTGTATGAAACCGCCGTCCATCACTTCCTCGCGCAGGATGTAATACCCCCAGATCGTAATCTGCTCGGGCGTGAGTTGTGTCATGGTTTCGGCGTTGAGTTCTTCGCCCACCTGGGCGCGCATAGCATCAATAAACACTTGGAAGAACTCGTCCATGCCCTTGGCGGCTGCTTCGCGGAGTTGGTTGTCGTGAATCTTAATGTTCATAATTAGGTATGTTGGGGTCAACTGATGATGTAGATAGTTTTCATGCCCTTGATTTTCTCGCCCGCCACGCGCTGCACGACCGATTTAATCTTGTCGCGCCGCACAGCAGCAATGGCGTAGTGGTCTGCCACATCGATTCGTCCTAAATCCGCACCACGCAGGCCACCCTTCTTGCAGAGAAAACCCACGATGTCCATCTTGGAGAGTTTTTCCTTCTTGCCGCGGCCGATATAGAGTGTGGCCATTTGGGCTGGTGTGGGGCTGATGGGCAGCGTATCTACGTTGAGTGGCTTGATTTCTTCGGAAGCGAGGAACTCGGGCATCGTTTCTTGTGGTCCTATTATTATATAGGTACTGCCCGTGCCTTCCCAGCGGGTGGCGCGTCCGATGCGATGCGTATAGGAAGCGGCATCCATTGGTAGGTGGTAGTGGATGATGGCCTGTACCTCGGGAATGTCCAGTCCGCGGGCAGCAATATCCGTGGCCACAAGCACGTTGGCACTGCCGTTGCGGAACTTGAGCAAGGCGCGCTCGCGCTTGTCCTGCTCCATGCCGCCGTGGTATACCTGCATGGCAAAACGCTTGTCGCGCAGGTAGTCGCCAATGCGGTTGGCACTCTCGCGATGGCTGACGAAGACGATAGCCGGTGCGCCCGACAAATGGCTGAGCAAACGGCCAAGGGTGTCCAGCTTGTCGCGTTCGGGAGAATTTACTTGCATCACCTCCACCCGTTGTCGCGTTTCGGAAACTTCGTGGTTGAGATAGTCCAGCCTTTCGAAGCGCTGGCCTTTGCGACCAATTTCTTCCAGCAGCGGGTCGGCCTCTTCCGTGGCTGTGGCAGAGGTTAGCCAGATGCGCTCAACGCGGTTGAGCGTATGGACGATGTGCATCACTTCCTCGCGAAAACCCATCTCCAGGCATTTGTCGTATTCGTCAATGACGAGTACGCGCACGCCGAACGCATTGAAATTGTCCTTGTCCAGATGGTCGCCTAATCGACCAGGCGTTGCAAAGATGACTTGCGGACGAATTTCGTTCAGGCGGCGGTGCTCCTCCATCGTGGGGCGGCCGCCATAGAGGCAACAGGATTTGACGTTGGTCTTGAGACGCCGCAGCATTTCCTCGCCTTGCAGGGCCAGTTCGCGGGTGGGGAGCACCACAATGGCCTGTACGGCAGGAATGTCCGTGCGGATGAGTTCCAGCATCGGAAGGAGGTAGGCCAGCGTCTTGCCCGAACCCGTTGGGGAGAGCAATAGCAGGTGGTGGGGACCGTCCTTCCTTCGGGCGGTTTCCCACATGGTCTGTTGCATTTCGCCTAAACTGATTCCAGCAGTATGGAGGAGGGAAGGTATATCTATCATATCAGGAATATTTCTTGGGATAACGGAAACGGATGGCGAGCAATGCCGAAACGCCCATCAAGTAGGGATAGAAAAGGTAGGGGATAATGTCGAAAGGCGAGAGGGCTGCCAGTCCTGCGGCCATCAGGAGTTGCGCGCCATAGGGGATGACGCCTTGGACGAAGCAGGAGAAGGTGTCGAGCAAACTGGCACTCTTGCGTGGGTCAATGCCGAAACGGGTGGCGATATTCTTTGCCAATGTTCCAACAGACAGGATTGCGATGGTATTGTTGGCAGTGCAGAGGTTGGTGATGCACACCATGCCTGCGATGGTCAGTTCGGCAGCACGCTGTGTGCTGATGCGGCGCGTCAGGGCGTACAAGAGATAAGAAATGCCGCCTCCGCGCTTTACGAGTCCCAGTAATCCGCCAGCCATTACCGAGATGGCAATGAGGCAAATCATACCATTGATGCCATTCCAGCTCAGGCGCACCCAGTCAATGGGGGGTAAGCATCCCGTCAGGTAACCAACGGCGCAGGTGAGTACGCAGCCGATACCCAGTACAAGGAGTACGTTCAAACCAAAGAGTGCTAGGAGAAGAAGCACAAGGTAGGGGAGAACCTTTATCCATTCCACCTGTGCCACCTCTACAACACCTGCTTTTCCATATCCAAACAGAATATACAGGAAGCAGGTGACGAGAGCAGCCGGCAGCACGATGCGAATGTTTACACTGAACTTATCGCGCATCTTGCAGCCCTGCGTGCGAGTGGCAACGACTGTAGTGTCGGAGATAAACGAGAGGTTGTCGCCAAACAGCGCTCCGCCGACAACGGCAGCAACAATAAGGGGAAGGGATAGATATGTGTGTTCGGTGATGCCTGTGGCAACGGGTACGAGCGCTACGATTGTTCCCACCGAGGTGCCCATTGACAAAGAAATGAAGCAGGCGGCTATAAACATACCAGCCAGTATGAGATTTGAGGGCAGCAGCTGGAGGGTAAGGTTGACGGTGGCATCCACCGCCCCCATGCCTTTTGCTGTGCTCGAGAAGATGCCGGCTAGTATAAATATCCATACCATCACTTGCAAGTCGCGGTGAGTGGCACCTTTCCAAAAACTGCTTATTCGTTCGGCCGTGGGTACACCACGCATTGCGATTAGGGCAAATAGGGAAACGATTCCAAAAATATATACCATCCTCATCTCTGTCACCTCGGCCAGAAATCCGTAGGCAATAAATAATAATATCAGCAGGAGGAGGGGAGTGATGGCTAGGAGGCCGTTGCGCTGGGTCATGATTGGGTTAAGGTAGGTTCTAGAAATTCGTCTTGTTATTTTGCAATGGTATTTCAGCCTCTGGGTAGGTGTGAGCAGGAAGGTGGGGGCTTTCGCAGAGGCCTTGTTGGGGTATGACGAGCCCGTATCTGGTTATTCCTCTTCCTTCTTACCCTCTGGTTTCAAGAGCAGATTACCATGCTCGTCAAACAGACCGTAAGTGGTACGCAGCACGCGGAATTCGGTGCGGCGGTTGAGCGCGTTGCACACTTCTTGTTGGTCTGCGGGGAGGGCTAGGATGTAGGGAACGGTGAGGGTGTCGCCTTCGTGGAGGAAAGGGTAGGTCTCGAGGAGTTTTTTGTTGACAATCTTCGGCACCGTTTCGCCGTAACCCTTTGCCGTGAGGCGTTCCGATTCTATGCCATGCTCGGTGAGATAGCGCACCACGCTCTCGGCGCGCCTTTGCGACAGGCGCAGGTTGTAGTCATCGTTGCCGCGGTAGTCGCAATGGGCAGCCAGTTCGATGGTGACATTCGGATTTTCCTTGAGCATATTTGTCAGACGGTCCAATGCTGCCGTAGATTCGGGCGTCAAGTCCGCTTTGTCAAATTCATAAAAGACATTGCGCACCAGTACGGGAACGTTGATGCTCGGCAGGGGAAATTGGAGAACGTGCTGGTGCTCCACTTCGAGGGAATCGGCATGAAGATTATTGCGGAAGTTCAGGTAACCCTTGCAGGTGGCCAGCAGGAGATAATCCACGCCAGGAGTGACAGCCATCTCAAACGAACCATCGGATTTCACAGAGAGTTTTTCGTTCGTGCCATCATTGCCCACGATATAAACAAGGGCTTCAGGCAGTTCATAGCCGTCTTGTTCATATACCCATCCTTTGACGGTTTGAAGCACCTCGGGATAGGAAAATGAGTATATCTTGTCCCAACCTCGGCCGCCCGTACTGCGGTTGGACGAAAAGTAACCGCGGTTGTGCCATCCCTCGAAGGTGATTCCGAAGTCATCGGCGGGCGAGTTCATCGGGGCAGGCAGGTGAACCACTGTCCAGTGTTCGGTAATCGTATCCTGCTTGGCGCGGTAAAGGTCAAGTCCACCGAGTGATGGAGTGCGGCCATCAGAGGAGAAATACAGTTCGCCGCTTGGGCGGAAGGCTGGAAAGCACTCATTGCCCTCGGTATTGATTTCGGGGCCAAGGTTCTCAATGCTCCCCACGCCGTGTGCGTCCATTCTGGCGCGCCAAAGGTCGGTGCCGCCATAGCCGCCAGGCATATCCGATGTGAAGTAAAGCCAACGTCCATCGGGCGACGGGGCTGGATGTGCGTAACTGGAAAGCGTATCTGCCGTAATCTTCAAGGCTGCTGGCTTTCCCCATCCTGCATCGGCGCGTTGCGAAGTCCATATCTCAGCCATTCGCGGATATTGAGGGTCGGTGCGGCATACGGTGAGGTACATCGTTTTCCCATCCGAAGAGAAGGCGGTTGCCCCTTCGTCATTCTCAGTATTGAGTCCGCCCTCAACGGGTTCGGGCGATTTCCATTTCCCTTTCTCGTCCTTGCGCACCATATAGATGTCGCCAGGCTTCATGCCCGTGATACCGCTTAAGTCACTGCCTGTTACGGCTGGACGCGTGGTGGAGAAATAGAGGGTGGTGGCCTCATCGCCATTGTAGGCTGGGGCATAGTCGCTGCGACTGCCGCTAAACATAGTCTCCATCTTCACCGTATAGGCAGAGCCACGTTCCTTGATGCCTGTGGCTTCGCTCAGGGATTGCAGCATCTGGCGAGCGCGCTCATCGCTTGGGAAACTGTCGAGATAGGTCTGGTAAGCCTTTTCCGCTCCGCGATAATCGCCTTGCATCCGAAGCAGTTCGCCAATATAAAACTGCGTCAGCGTATCGTTCTGTCCGTAACGCGCGGCATTGCGAAAGGCACCAAGTGCGCGTGCGGTATTGCCGTAGCGGCGGAAAGCATCTCCCATCTTATAGGCTATTTCGCCCCTGCGTTTGCGATCGATTGGCGGAATGCGCGAATAGCCTTTCTTGTATTGCGCTGCGGCTTCGCAATATTCACCAATGGCCATAGCGGCATCGCCCCGTTTGATACTGCGTTCGGGGGTGCCACAGGCGGAGAGCAATAAAAAAATGAGGAGAATATACAGTGGGCTTAGTTTCATGCTGTGGTACGTTTCATAAAGGAGCGTAGCGGGCTACGCGACTGAAAGAAAAACAAAAAGATTTGGTGCAAGAGGCGTGAAGACATCCAAGTAGAATAGAAACCCTACCGTCTATTGAAATCTAATTTGTAGAACCTGCCATAAACCAAAATGCAAAATCAACCGTCATTACAGGGGAAGATTCCCTTTCTATGAATGCAAAATTACGAATAAAACTTTTGCCCATCCTTGTATTTCGTAAAAAATCCCTACATTTGCCCATAGAAAGCCCTTTTCTTCCCTGCTCTGCACCTCATTCTTTGTTTCTGAGCGCAGAACAGCGGCAAAATTCGCAACTACTCAGGTCTCACTCCCTTGAAAAAAAAAGAATATGAAACAGATATACCCAGTGTTTACAGCCTTGAAGCTATTTCTTAGGCCTTTGAAAATGCTGTTTCATACGCCTGAAACGACTGTTTCATACGCCTGAAACAACTGTTTCATACGCTTGAAACAACTGTTTCATACGCTTGAAACAACTGTTTCATACGCTTGAAACACTCAAGAACTCGGAAATTGCACCAGCAAAGCCCCGTAAATACACGGGGAGTCTGTACTTTCTTACGCCTCTACGAAATCTATGGTTTTTATTGGGTGCAATCAGAGTAGTTATCTAGCGTTCTGTCTCCTTCCCAGCAACTGATACCTGTCAAACAAATATCTCATTCAATACTATGTTCAAACAAATTTATAATGGTAAAATCCTGACTCCTGCTGGATGGCTGGAGCATGGAAGTGTACTGGTTGAGGGCAACAAGATTGTCCAAGTGCTTAACACCGATTTGCCTCTTGCAGATGCAGAACTCATTGACGCCAAAGGCGCATACATCGTGCCTGGTGGTATAGAACTGCATGTGCATGGTGGTGGCGGACGCGACTTCATGGAATGTACGGAGGAAGCCTTCCGTACGGCTGTTGAAACGCATATCCAGTATGGCACCACTGCTATCTATCCTACGCTCAGCACCTATACAGTGGAGGGCTACGAGAAGGCGATTGCCACGGCACAAAAGATGATGGCCGAGCCCGATAGCCCCATCATGGGATTGCATTTTGAAGGGCCGTACTTCTCCAAGAAGATGGCGGGTGCCCAGCGCCCTGAATGGATTACCGACCCCATTCCTGAGGATTACAATCGCTTGCTCAAGTCGGGGGTTGTGAAACGTTGGGACATTGCGCCCGAACTTCCTGGCGCCAAAGAATTTATTCAGGCTTGCTGTGCCAATGGTTGCAAACCCTGTATCGGCCACACCGCCGCCACTCCCGAGGATGTGGATATGGCCTACGAGAATGGTGCTAACCATGCCACCCACTTCACCAATGCAATGAGCACGCTCCACAAGAATCGCGAGTTTAAGGTGGCAGGCGTAGTCGAAGCTGTTTATGCCATTCCCGACTTTACGGTTGAGGTGATTGCAGATGGCATCCACGTTCCCCCCGTTGTGATGCGTCAGGTGTTCAACTCCAAGGGCGTTGAGCACATGTGCTTCTGCACCGACTGCTTGGCCGTGGCTGGAAGCAATGCAACCAAAACCTTCAATGAAAACGAGATTATCGAAGATGGCGTCTGCAAGTTGGCCGACCGCAGTGCCCTTGCTGGTAGTATTGCCACGATGGACCGCCTCGTCCGTACGGCTGTACAGCAGGCTGGATTCCCCATGGACATTGCTTGCCGCATGATTAGCGAAACACCCGCCAAGATTATGGGTATCTATGACCGCAAGGGTTCTCTTGAACCTGGAAAGGATGCCGACATTGTGCTCTTCGATGATAAGCAGGAGGTGAAGTTTGTCATGCAGATGGGTCGCATTGCTCGCAACGACCTCTAAGCAAAGTTCCCCCTTCTGTTTCTTCCGAGAAGCAAAGGGGAAAATAATAAAAAAAGAGTGCGATTCGTGGTTTGTCCATGAATCGCACTCTTTTAGTAGTTTTGTGGTTGGGTTATTGATGATGCCTTAGGTATTAGAAGGGAAGACCTACGGCGAAGTGGAAGGTGAAATCGCGCTTGAATTTGGGATGGATGATGGGGAAATGTTGGCGCTGGGATGTGTAGGAAGGATTGACGGCCTTCATACCGCCATCGAAACGGAGAACGAAATAATCTAGGTTGAAGCGAATGCCTAGGCCGTAGGCAACGGCTATCTGGCGGTAGAAATTGTTAAAGCGGAAGACACCATTGGGTTGGTCGGGATAGTCGCGAATATTCCAAACGTTGCCCGCATCCACGAAGACGGCACCTGCAAATTTCCAGAAGAGGCGCGTGCGGTATTCCACGCTGAGGTCCAGACGGATGTTGCCCGTCTGGTTGATAAAGTCGATGCGGCCATCTGTGCCCTTGTAGCCGCCAGGTCCTAGACCGCGCACGCTCCAACCGCGCACGCTGTTGGCACCCCCCGAGAAGTAGCGTTTCTCGTAGGGAACGATGGACGAGTTGCCGTAGGGCACCACCACGCCGATGGCTGTGTGGAAGGCGAGGGAGTTGCGGTCGTCGAAAGCAAGCGTACCTGCATAGTCGAAATCAAACTTGGCATACTGCGAATAGGCTATGCCCAGCACGTTGTAGCGGCCCTCGGCATCGCGATGAAGCTTAGCCGCTGAGGCTATGCCGTGGAGGAGGTTGCCCGCCGTCTCTGCGCCCACCTTTATCTGATAACCGCCTGCGCCAGGGATATTAGCCATGGGACCGCGGCGCTGCTGCGAGTTATAGATGAAATTGTAGGCCATGTTCATGATGAGCAGGTTCTCGTAGCTGTAGCGCAGGATGGCATAATGCGGGTCGTCGCCTTCAAGGTATTCCTTGCGAAACTTGTCCGAAATCCATGGCATGAAGATGTAGTTCACATTGATGAGGTCGAAGCGGTGGCGCGCGCTGGGATGTTTGGAGTCCTGCCACTTGTATCCCCAACCAGCCGTGAGCAGACGGCGGTGGAACTCAGGACGGTTTTGCGAGTTGTAGAGCAACGTCAGGATGGACGATGCCTTGAGTTGCTGCTTCTTCTTGTGCGAAATGCCGGGGAAACGGAAAGTGGGAAATTGCAGACCGACCTCGCCGCTGTATTCAATGTAGTCCTGGCCCGCGTAGCCCTCGAGGCCGCGGATGGCTTCGTAGGCACCACGCAGTTTGACCGTGAGGAGTTCAGAACCATGCATAAAGTTGCAGCCTGAATAGGTGAGGGCCACGGCGGCACCGAGGTCGCCCGAAGTGTTGGTGCCTTCAAGCGAGAGACCAAGGGTGTGGGGCTTGTTGGTGCGCACATTGACCTGGCAGTCCAGCAGTCCGGGGATGCTGTCAACCTTGTTCATTCGCACGGACGAGAAGGCGATGGCAGAGAGGCCGCCCAGCGCGGTGTAGGTGTTCTGCACAAGCGGTTCGCGATAGAGACTGTCGGCTTGTACATAAAGGTGGCGGCTATAGACACGGCGATGCACCTTGATGCGTCCCTTGTGGTGGAAACGGAGAGGGCCGAGGTTGGAATGCGTTGCGGCAGTATCGTCGGGTTCTACGTCCTCATAGACCGTCACCTTGCGGATGCGGTAGGTGTCGTAGTCGCCCTGCTCAACGAGGCCATCGGGACGAGCGAAATGGAGGGTGAGATTGACACCCTGATTGTTATAAGTCGTATCTGCGGTATAGGATATATACTCCTTGTTGAGCATATAGTAACCCTTGGCGCGGAGGGAACGGATGATGCGATTGCGCTCCGACGAGAGCAGGTCGCCTGTGAGCGGCGCGCCACGGCGGAGGAGGGTGTTGAGAGTGTCGGCCAGAACATCCGAACGCACGCTGTCGTTGTCGAAAGTGTAGGTAAGGCGGTTGATGTAATAGCGCGGGCCAGGATGGAGCGTGTAGGTGACGCGCGTCTTACGGCCTCGGGTAAGCGTATCAACGTAGACTTTGCCGTGGAGGTAGCCGTTGGCCTGGAGCGCGCTTTGCAAACCTTGGCGGGAAACCTCCGTGAGCGAGGGGCTGTAGCAAACGGGGGCTTCGCCCAGGCGACGGATGAAGCGATTCCAGCGTTTGGTGCTGTCGCTGCCCGACATATTATAGAAACCCAAAGGCACCTTGAAGAGGCTAAACCATTTGGCGTTGGGTTCTTGTCGGACATAGATGCGGTAGTCGCTGGGTTTGACGTGCTTGTTGTCACACTTGAGTTGCACCTTTTGCAGGATGGTCTGTCCCTCGGGCACGTGCTTTGTGGTAGAACAACCTGTAGTGAAGAGAAACAGGAACAGAGAGACCAGCAGACATACTACGACCTGTCCGCTCCCCCGATGGAGGGCAGCGGACAGGTGCGCGGTATTTAGATTGCGGAAATTCAAGAGGCTGTTTCTTATGTGGGTACTTCGCTGAGGCTTGATGCGCCAAACGAAAGGCAACTTACCATTTGCGGAACTCCAACTCGTGATAGTCTGAACGGAGCACCATGCGGCTGTCCGTCAGAGTCTGGATGGCATACGATTCACGGTTGTTGTGCAGGCCGACTACGTCCAGATAGGTTACTCCATCTTCCATTTCTAAATCCGTATTCATAGAATGGACGTAGGACTTGGTGATGTGTAGGCTGTCACCTTTGACCTGGAAACGACAGAAAGTGTAGTTCGTTCCCTGATTGTGCAAATCGTCGGGTGTATAAATGCTCAGCAATTTGAGTTGGAAGCTCCAATAGACTTTACCCTTCAAGGCGGAAGGCGCATCGTGGTTACGGTGCTTGATACTCGTCATTTGCCATTGTCCATCAAGGTCGCCGTTTTCGGGCATCTTGTCGCAGGCGACAAATGCGAGGATAGCGAGGAGGCAGGGGAGAAGGTATTTCGTTCTCATATTTTTGTCGTTAAGGGTCAAAAGGTCATTTGCAGAAAAGGCCCGACTTGGTTACTTTCAGGCTGAAAGCGTTGTTGTCGCCAATCAGACTGCCGCGGTCCATGGCCCAAGCAGCGGTGAATTGCCAGCCTTTGGCGAAATGGCCAGTACGACTGAATTGCGGGCGATAGGAAACTTCGCAAAGAAGACTTGCGTTGCGTCGGATTTCATCGAAGGGGTGTGCATAGGTTCCCCAACTCTGTATGAAGGAGGCCAGGACGCGGTAGTCCCATTCTGCGGTGGGAGAGCCCATGAGGCCAATGTGGTGGGCCTTCACACGGTTTGAGTTAAAATTGAGTGTGCCATCAGCGCGGTAGAGCGGGGTAACGATCAGCGGATTGCCGAAGCCCTGTCCCCAGTGTTCCCAGCCAGCATAGATATGGTGGTTGTAGTAATTGTCCACACCGCTGACTTGGTCGGGGATAACGTCGTTGTGGTCGTGGTAAATTGGGCCAGCCTGATATTTCGTGTACAGGTGTTCGTAAACCACCTTGCTGACTACGGGGTTGCGGGGAAGTTCAAGCTCTGCGCCAATCAAGCCATCCTTCCATCCATATTCTAGGAACATCATCGAATGGTCTTCGAAGAAATGGTCGTAATAGACACGGGCGCGCCAGTTCTTGCCTTTGTAGTTGAGGGCGAGGAGCCAACTGCCTAAAGTATTTCCAGCTACGTTTGTATATACTCCATCAGTAGGGTCGCCGCCTAAGCAAAATAGAGCATCGAAAAAGGCTCGAAAATTATGTGGCATTTTCACGGGTTGGTCTCTCAAATCTTCACGATCATGCACACGATAACTCGTACCGCCGAACTGCGTGGCCATTTCCAAACCGCCCTCAAAGGTGAGGGGGAATTTGTTCTCGTTACCGATGCGCAGATAACCAGCCTTGCTGTGATAGAGACCGTTCTTGGAATAATGGTATAAAGAATTGCGGGTGTACTTCTCTTGCCAATTACCATCCGTCATCATACCATAGGAGATGTGGCCCTTGATGGCGGCCCAGTTGCTCTTGCCAGTGATGGACAGGTATTCGGGTATCTCAAAGCGCACCTGCGGAACGGGACGGGCGTTGATGCCAAACGTCTGTGAACCACTACTGAGGCGGTCGTCCTTCATGGCAAGCTGGTCTTCCTTCATGCCAATCTGGAAACGAATGGCGCGATAGTTGGCCTGCAAGTAAGCCTGAGCAGGGAAGAACTTACTGCCCGTCATTCCATAACCGCCGAC
The DNA here is from genome assembly GCA_004555425.1 of Bacteroidales bacterium. GTDB lineage: Bacteria > Bacteroidota > Bacteroidia > Bacteroidales > Bacteroidaceae > Alloprevotella. Next base: position 17,640 of record SFID01000012.1, on the reverse strand, counting down.
GAGGTCAACGCCATAGCCGTAGGTCCAAGGATGGCGTTTGTCCTTGCGCCCGAGGATGCCTTCGCCTTCCACCTTGGCGCGCAGATAACCGTAATCGCCGCTGACGCCAGAGATGCCATGACGATTGGCGGTCATCCACAGTGGCGTCTTGTCGCCAGCAATGGCCACCTCGGCCGAAACTTCATAGTCGTGGTGGGTAATCGTGTCGGAAGGGTTGGCCTGTGTGGAGGAGAAGCCTAGCAGCCACAAGGCGGGGAGAGAAAAAAGGAGATGGATAGGTTTCATCACAATAAAGGTCAAAAAGAAAAAAACAAGGATTAGGGTTTCCTATTCGTCTTTGTCGTTGTCCTGCCAACGCAGCGTATGTATTTGCGACAGGCGTTGGCGCAGTTTGTCTGCTTCGCCCGTGCGAATCTCGGCCGTCAGGCTCATTCCCTCAGCAGTATAGTCTGGCGGAAGAAGTTGGCCGCCAGCATCGCGCACCCAGCGCATAGCAAGGTCGGCTTCGGTGTAGGGAATCTCGAAAGCCAAGCGCGTTGTTACGATGCACTTCTGCGTCTGGGCGGCGTCAAGAGCCAGCACTGTCGCTTCCTTGTACGCTGCAATCAGACCAGGTGTTCCGAGCTTGATGCCACCAAAATAGCGCACCACAATCACCACGCAGTGCGTCAGCCCTTTGCTACGGATAATGCCGAGAATGGGTTTGCCAGCAGTGCCTGAAGGTTCGCCGTCATCGTTGACGCGCGTTGTTTCTCCCTCAAAGCCTAGTACCCAAGCGTAACAAACATGGCGGGCATCGTAGTACTTCTTCTTGTATTCCGCAACGACAGATTTAGCCGTTTCCTCGTCTTCCACGTGATGTGCGAAGGCAAGGAAACGACTACGCTTTTCGGTAAATACCGCTTCGCTGGTACCAACTAAGGTGGTGTAGGTATCTGTCATGCGGAAAATATTGCTCCAAAAATCAAATGGAGTTCCTTATATATATAATGGTATATGGAATATATATAATGGTATAAGAAGCGAGCCTATTCAAAGTGGTAGAGGAAGGTGGCCACACCTGTCAGGGCAGGCTTGCGCTCGTCCTTGATGTCGATGGAGAACTTGATTTCTACCTTGCAAATGCCGCGGAGGTTGGCAATGCTTTCGAGCTTCGTGCTCAGGCGCACGCTCTGACCGCTCTTGACGGCCTGACCGAAACGCATCTTGTCCATGCCATAGTTCACCAGCATCTTGATATTGTTCACCTGAATAATCTGCTCCCAAAGATAGGGCAGGAGGGAGAGCGTCAGATAACCATGAACGATGGTCGTACCGAAGGGACCTTCCTTAGCGCGTTCCTGATCCACGTGAATCCACTGGTGGTCCAGCGTAGCGTCTGCAAAGAGGTTAATACGGTCTTGGTCCACCTGCAACCAATCTGACTGTCCGAGGGGCTGACCAAGGTATTTCTCAAATTCTTCGTAGGAGTTGATGATTAACTTTTCCATATTTCTTCGATATTATGAAGGGGTTATTTACCAAATGGCAACGGTGTCAGCAAGTGCGCCGTGGATTTGTGCTTGCAGAAAGGCGGAATCGGCCATCATTTCGCGCTGGCGGGCTTCAGCCTCGCGCAAGGAATCAATGGCGAGGGCGGCAGCCATTGCATATTCGCCGTCGGGATGCAATTGCTGATAGCCAGAAAGCGAGGCAACGGTCATACGGCGACAAGCATTCACCCAATCCAGCGAATCTATCTTGTGGAGGCACTGCACATAGTATTCGCTCTCCGTATCTGGGAAGTTGTAGAGGAATTGTCGGAAATTCTGAACGTTCTGGGAATTGCAGATATTGTGCCATGTGGCATGGAGACGGCGCAAGGCTGCCAAGCGCTCCATCACCTCGGCTCGGTGAATGCTGTTGGGATAGTGTTCAAGGAAGGCTTCGAAGTCGGCAGTGTTGTAGTTCTTGCCCGTGAGCACTGCAAAGTCGCGTTCCTCTTGGTCAATCTCTTGCTGGTGCTCATACCAGAAATAAAAACCAACACCGCCTGCAACTAGAAGAATCAGAAAGAAAGTAACGAGGCAACCGATTACGGGCGATTTGCTTTTTTTCTTACGAGTAGGGCGGTTGTTGGGTCGTGTGCTTGTATGATTTGCGTCACTCATTGATGGGGTAGGGTATTAGAATTTGGTGAGCCATTATATAAAGATGGCTTCGGGACGAAGCTGGATGCCAAACTTATTGAATACATCGTGCTGTATGGTTTCAGAAAGGCGAACAATGTCTGCACCTGTGGCGCCTCCGTGGTTGACAAGGACGAGTGCTTGAAGAGCATAGACTCCAGCAGGACCTAGGCGTTTGCCCTTCCATCCGCATTGGTCGATGAGCCAGCCCGCTGAAAGTTTTACTCCCGTTGGGGCAGGGTAGTGCGGCATATTCGGATAAAGGGCTTGAAGATTTTCAAAGGTCTCCTGCGGAACGATGGGATTCATAAAGAAACTGCCTGCGCTGCCTATTTCGGAAGGTTCGGGCAGTTTTGCCCTGCGCACTTCGATGATGATTCGCCGTAGTTGGTCAGCCGTCAGTTCGTCCGTACGGACAGACCGCCGCTCCAGTTCGTTTCGCAGCCCTGCATACACGAGTACGGGGCGGAATGTTCGGTGCAGGCAATAGGTGACGTGGGTGATAATGTAGCGCCCTCGCACAGCCTCCTCCTTGAAGATGCTGTGGCGATAAGCGTAGTGGCATTCTTCGCGATGGAAGGTCTTGGTGCTTCCATCGGTAGAATCAATGACTGTCACACGCTCAATATGATCAGCTGCTTCGCTGCCGTATGCACCGATGTTTTGTACAGCCGAAGCGCCCACCTCGCCAGGAATGTAGGAGAGATTCTCCAATCCATAAAAACCATGGCGGAGTGTCCATGCCACGAAATCGTCCCAACGGATGCCAGCCCCTGCTGTGACGAGCACGTCCTCATCGCCGAGTGCCTTCTCTTCTATCCCGTTAATAGCACTATGAAGGATAGTGCCGGGATAGTCGGCAGTAAAGAGCAGATTGCTGCCTCCGCCAATTTGCATCCAAGGCTCGTTGTTCGCAACAAGCGAAGGAAGTAGCTCGCGCAGTTCCTCGGTGCTGCTATATTCAACGAAGTGTTTGCAACGAGCGGTAATGCCGAAAGTGTTGTGCTGCTGAAGATTGAAATTATCGTAGGTGAGCATAAGGGAAAATAGAAACAAACAGAAAAAGGACAGAAGGAGGAGTTGCTAGTTTTCCAGTCGCGTGAGCATCCATCCTTTTGACCGATGGCGAAACTCCATCGTACATCCCATACCTGCAGATATACTTATAATGGCAAGTGCGCGAAATTTGCTTTGCGGCTGGGCTTTGCCATATCGTATATTGACCATCAAGTTTGTAGGCATTTCGGGACGATAATCCACCCACTGCGCTGCATCGAGTATGCCTTCTAATTCTTGGAATGAATCGTAGTCGTAGGTCTTAAAGTCGAACGGGTTGGAGATGTGCGACTGCTGGAAATCGGTGTTTGTGGCAAATTTATGGAAGAAGGTATAAAAATCTTTGTCCGTTGTCCCACTGAGGCTGTGCTCGTCAATGGCGGTGAGCATCCACTGGCCGCGCTGTTTGTTGAAAATATATTGACAAATCGTACCCTCTTTGAACTTAATCATTTCCACCTTCACGTGTGTTTGTGTTGTGTCCTTGTCAGCCTGAAGCGCCTTGGGGTTGTCGTAAATGATGGTATAAATGTCCTGGTGGGCAAAGAGGTGGTCAAATTTCCAAGCCTCGCGAGCAATACGCTTCTCTTTCCCATTTGTATTTACAGGCAGGGGAAAAGCAATGCGCGACAGCTGAAACTGCTTGCGACGCATAAAGTCGTAGATGAAGTCCGCAAAAAGTCCATCGGCTGCTGCTGGCGGTGCATCCTCAATAATTGTGTCAGAATCACAAACCGTGACATTAACGGAATCTTCTGTTGGCGCTGCCTCAACCACAGCAGGGGTTTCCTTGCGACAAGCCTGCAAGCAGATAATAACGATAAAGGCCCAAGCGCCCCAATGTAATTTCTTCATTATATAATATAGGTATGTGTTAGTTTGGTTGAGCGGGAGGAAGGAATCCGCACAGATAATTGTCGTAACTCGCCTGCTGCCAGATGGAACAATGGGGTTGACAGCGCAAAATTACAATTTAATTTTCACGCGCATGGACCTTGTACACGAAAAATAGTTGTAATTTTGCACTCGAAACGGCGGAAACTCAGCATTTTTCACGTCCAAGAGTTTCTCCGCAGTATAATTATTGTATTCATTGTATTCATCTATTGACCCCACCAGAATATGATTCAAAAAATTGAAATGCTCCTAAGCGAAGTAGATGGTCTTACTGCCGCTACTCCGCAAGAATGGGATGCCCTGCGCATCAAATATCTCAGCAAGAAAGGTGTCGTCAACGACCTGATGGCCGACTTTCGCAATGTGCCTGCTGAGCAGAAACGCGAAGTGGGCATGAAGCTCAACGAACTCAAGACGGCGCTTCAGGAAAAGCTCGCTGCCCTCAAAGAAACAATGGCTGCCAGCGAAGACAACCACGATGACCTCGACCTGACCCGCACGCCTTATCCCGTCCGATTGGGTACGCGCCACCCCCTGACCCTCGTGCGCAACGAGATTATTGACATCTTCTCGCGCCTCGGCTTCACGCTTGCCGATGGTCCCGAGGTGGAGGACGACTGGCACGTTTTCGGTTCGATGAACTTTGCCGACGACCATCCTGCTCGCGACATGCAGGACACCTTCTTCGTGACCCGTCAGCCCGATGTGCTCTTGCGCACCCACACCTCGTCCGTGCAGAGCCGCGTGATGGAGACCATGCAACCGCCCATCCGTGTGATTTGTCCCGGTCGTGTTTACCGCAACGAGGCCATCTCTGCCCGCGCACACTGCTTCTTCCATCAGGTCGAAGGCTTGTACATTGACAAGAACGTCTCCTTTGCCGACCTCAAGCAGGTGCTCCTCACCTTTGCCCGCGAGATGTTTGGTGCCGACACCAAGATTCGTCTGCGTCCCTCCTACTTCCCCTTCACCGAACCCAGTGCCGAGATGGATATCTCCTGCAATATCTGCGGCGGCAAGGGCTGTGCCTTCTGCAAGCAGACGGGCTGGGTGGAAATCCTCGGTTGCGGAATGGTGGACCCCAACGTGCTCGAGGCCAACGGCATTGACAGCAGCATCTACACAGGCTATGCCTTCGGTATGGGCGTAGAGCGTATCACCAACCTCAAATACCAGGTGAAGGACCTCCGAATGTTCTCCGAAAACGATGTGCGTTTCCTTGAGGAGTTCCAATCGGCCAACTAAATCACAAGTACTAATAGGTAGCACCTATCATATCTATAAAAGCGCAACCCTCACCCTCTCGAATGGAGCAACATGGGCTGCGCTTTTTTATTTCCATTCCATTCTATGTGCGCCTGTCAAATAAGGCCTAATCCCCGATGTCCACAACGCTAAAAAATTACGGGCCTTGAAATTTTATAGTATGCATGCGTTCCCTTCCGCTTGAAGTTTTCAACCCCAGAATCCTCTAATAATATGAAAACCCACCTTCTCTCCTCCCTGCTTTTCCTTTTTTCCCTTTCTCTCTCTGCGCAAACCATCGGTACGATGCAGGAACTCTCGGCTCAGCAAAAGGCCGCGGCCACTAGCATTACGCTGCGAGGCGTGCAGTTGCCCACTGGCTGGAACTCCGACTTTCGCCAACTGCGCGACTGCTGTCCACGCTTGACCGAACTGAACCTGAGTGGTTGTCGCAATCGCGAGTTGCCGACCAACGCCCTCTTTTCGGCCCACCACCTGCGCCGCCTAGTGCTGCCCGACAGTTTGGAGCGAATCGGCAAGGCCGCGCTCTATGCCTGCGATGGCATCGAAGAATTGGTCATTCCCGCCTCCGTCGTGCGTATTGACGATAGCGCTTTGGCAGGAATGCGCGCGCTCCGACGGCTGACCATTCTTGGTTGTCCGGAAATGGGCGAAATGGCCTTGGCAGGCCTGACTGATTTGCGCGAGATTGTGGTCCAGTCGCCCATCCCTCCACGCTGCGCAGCCAATACATTTGCTGGTTTGCAGAGCCAGCAGATTCAACTGACGGTTCCTCGCTCCGCGCGTCGTGCCTATCGGCAGGCCGAGGGCTGGCGCACCCTCTTCATCAATGCTTCCAAGAAGCATACGCAAGACGTTGATTCCGTGCAGATTATTCCTATTCCCCAGTCGCTGACTTACGATGACGGCAGACTCGAAATGGCGCAAATCGGAAAGGTAGTGGCCTGCGATGCGCTAAACAACGAGCGCGACCATGCGCAGACCATTCTCAATCGGCTGAGCACATGGAGACCAGGGAAGGGCAAAGGCATTCTTCAACTGGAGTTAGATGCGACCATCAGTGCAAGCCCCGAAGCCTATACGCTTCAAGTCACACCGAATGGCATCGTCATTCGAGGCGTCACGCCGACCGCAGTCTTCTGGGGACTGATGACGCTTGAACAGATGCTGACAACGTCCTGCGCCAATACGCTCACAGCCTCCTTGCCCACACTCCATATTGAGGATGCGCCGCGAACCCAACTGCGCGAACTGATGATAGACCCCGCGCGAATCTTCATCCCCCTGGCCGAACTGCGCCTGTTTGTCGTAGAGATGGCCCGCTACAAACTCAACGCCCTGCACCTGCACCTTGTGGACGACCAGGCTTGGCGCATAGAAATCAAGGCATATCCGCGACTGACGGAGATTGGTTCCAAACGAACCGGCATGGACGATATGCCGCTGGACATTTCGGGCTACTACACACAGGAGGAAATGCGCGAGTTTGTCCAGTTTGCCGCTCGCTATCATGTGGAGGTGATTCCAGAAATCGAAATGCCCGGCCACGAGGTGGCAGCCATCCATTGCTATCCGCAACTCACCTGCGGCGCGCGCGAAGTTCCCATCCGCACCACTTGCGGTGTGTCCAACGAACTCCTTTGTCCAGGCGAGGAGTTTGTCTATGAATTTCTAGGCAACGTATTCCGCGAACTCAGCGAAGTCTTTCCCTCGCGCTATATCCACCTAGGAGGCGATGAGGCAGGCAATCCAGCCCTAGATTGCTGGACGCATTGCGAAAAGTGCGAGGCGCTCAAAGCCAAATTAGGCATTCCCCTTTCCGACCGCAGCGAAAACTGGCGGTTGCAAGAGTACCTCTTCAACCGCGTCATCGACACCCTGCGCACCTGTTACGGCAAGACGCCGATGTTCTGGTACGAAACGGATTTCAAGCGCATCCCCGAGGGCTGCATCACCTTTGCCTGGCGCCACGGACTGACGGCTGCGGCGATCCGCGCGGCACAGGAGAATGGAGCCCACATCATGCTCTGCCCTGGCGAGCATTGCTACCTTGACTATCCCGCAGCCCCAGGCGATATGCCCGAGGTCAACTGGGGCATGCCCGTCACCTCGCTCGAACAAACCTATCGCCTTGACCCATCCTGGGGCTTCGGCGAATCCTTCGAGCAGCACCATCTCTTTGGTGTGGCAGGTACGCTCTGGAGCGAGTGCATCCCAACACCCGAACGTCTTTTCTATATGACTTATCCCCGCGCCATGGCCTTGGCCGAAGCAGGATGGAGCCCGAAATCACGCCGCCAATGGCCCGATTTCCAGCAACGCTCCACATTCCACCTGCGCGCCCTCTTCATCCGTAGATTGCTTGATGCCTCTCGCTAGGATAGGATTTCTAAAGAGCAATTTGTCGGGGAAATACAATCCCCAAAATAAGGGGCGAGACAGCCTGATTCTGACATTGAAAATCCATTGCTTTGAACAGCCAATGAAAACAACCCGTAACTTGTTGTGCGAAAGCATTTTACCATTTCAATATCCGACACTCCGAGTGTTTCATACGCCTGAAACAGTTGTTTCATACGCCTGAAACAGTTGTTTCATACGCCTGAAACAGTTGTTTCATACGCTTGAAACAGTAGCTTCAAGGTAGGCAGCACTGGAACGTTCCGATTGCGCAACGGATTCCTCCCTTCAGGAAACAGAAAACAGCCATACGCACACCTTGAAACACCGCCACCGCCTCTGCCGAAAGGTGGAGGGGCTCTTACTTGACACTTAGCGGCTCATTTGCCTGCCCTAGGATGTGCGGTGCAACAGGTCGCTATGAATCTGCAAGCGGTACACTGGCAAATGCGGCGGTGTTCGTTGTATTCGGATAACGACTGCGTGACAGAATGACAAAATGAAAATCAAAAAGATAAGGTGCTAATGACGTGAAGACAACCGAGCCAGAAAGGGGTTCCTGCTTCGCATCCAACTGATTTGTAGAACCTCGCTATCAAAGATACCTAAAAAAATGTGTAAGGCTGGGAGGATTGTATCATTGGTTTTTGTTATTTTTGCAGTCATCTTAGCAAATAACTTTAACCCTATAATTTAATCTCTTATGAACATTCTCCTTACAGGTGGTGCCGGTTATATCGGTAGCCACACACTTGTTCAGCTGGACAAGGCTGGCCACTCCGTTGTGGTCGTCGACAACTTCATGAACTCTCAGCCCGAAGCAATTCGTCGCGTTGAGAAGATTATTGGCAAGGAAGTTCCCTTCGTGGAAGCTGATATCCGCGACCGCGCTGCCATGGACAAAGTCTTCACCGACCACAAGATTGACGCTGTCATCAACTTCGCTGGCCTCAAAGCCGTGGGTGAGTCTGTGGCCAAGCCCCTGGAGTACTATGAAAACAACATGAACGGTGTGTTCGTGCTCTGCGATGTGATGCGTCAGCATGGTTGCAAGAACATCATCTTCTCCTCTTCCGCTACGGTCTATGGCGACCCCGCCATCATTCCCATCACCGAGGACTGCCCCAAGGGCGTTTGCACCAACCCCTACGGATGGACCAAGTCAATGCTCGAGCAGGTGCTCATGGACCTTCAGAAGGCCGACCCCGAATGGAACGTGGTGCTCCTGCGCTACTTCAATCCCATCGGTGCTCACGAGTCTGGCCTCATCGGTGAGAATCCCAACGGTATTCCCAACAACCTGATGCCCTATATCACCCAGACTGCCATCGGTATGCGCGAAGAACTTGGTGTGTTTGGCGATGACTACGACACCCACGACGGCACTGGTGTGCGCGACTACATTCACGTGGTTGACTTGGCCAATGGCCATGTGGCTGCCCTCAAGGCTATCGAAGAGAAGAAGGGTCTGGCCATCTACAACCTCGGTACGGGCCACGGCTATTCCGTACTCGACGTGGTCAAGGCTTTCGAGAAGGCCAACGGCCTCAAGGTGAAGTATGCCATCAAGCCCCGCCGTCCGGGCGACATCGCCACTTGCTATTGCAATCCCGCCAAGGCTAAGGCCGAACTCGGTTGGGAGGCACAGTTTGGTATCGAGGAAATGTGCCGCGACTCCTGGAACTTCCAGAAGAACAACCCCAACGGTTACGAGAAATAAGTTATCGTGTCATTTATCTCCGCGGAGGAGTCCGTTTCCTCCGCGGAGATTTCTTGCATACATAAAGCCCGCGCACAGGTGGAGCCGATAGGTTTATGGTTCGATACCATCGCGTGCTGCTCATCACTAAACCTTCTATTTTATGTCACAAATCGTAAGCAGGAAGTACCTGCTTCCTTTTATTCTTGTTGCCTCCCTCTTCTTCTGCTGGGGCTTTGCGCATAGCATCCTTGATATTCTCAATAAGCATTTCCAGGATTTGTTACAAATCTCCAAGGCCGATTCCGCCGATGTCCAGTTGGTGCTCTACGGGGGGTATTTCATCATGGCCATCCCCGCGGGAATGATAATTCGCCGCTGGGGTTACAAGGCTGGTGTGCTGACGGGCCTTTTGCTCTATGGCCTTGGCGCGTTGCTGTTTGTCCCCGGTGAACAAATGATGTCCTTCCATTTCTTCCTCTTGTGCCTCTTCATCATCGGCTGCGGCCTGACTTGTTTGGAGACAGCCGCCAATCCGTATGTCACCGTTTTGGGCGAAGCCGATACCGCCACCTCGCGCCTTAATCTGGCCCAGTCGCTCAATGGTTTGGGCTGGATAGTCGGTCCGCTGGTTGGTGGTTTGATAGTCTTCGGCGAGGACGGCTCCGTGGCCCTGCCTTATGCAGTCATCGGTGTGGCCGTTCTGGTGATAGCGGCCGTGTTTAGTAGGATGAAACTGCCCGAGATTGTGGAAGAAACCACGACACAGACGCAAGGTCAGGCGCGCCTGATGCGCTCCACCGCCTTCGTCTTTGGCCTTGTGGCCTTGTTCTGCTATGTGGCTGCCCAGACGGGAGTCAATAGTTTCTTTGTCAACTACGCCACGGAGGTTTCCGCAATGAATAAGTCGCAGGCCGCCCTTCTGCTCTCCTTTGGTGGTATGGGCCTCTTCTTGGTTGGCCGTCTGTTGGGCAGTTGGCTGATGAAGTATATTCGGGCAGGACGTCTCCTGCTCCTTTGCGCCATTGGTGCCACCCTCTGTATGCTGTTCGTTATCTACGGAGGTATCATTGGATTGGTCGCTCTGATTCTCACGTATCTCTTTGAGTCCATCATGTTTCCCACCATCTTCGCGATGGCCTTGCAAGGGCTCAACTCCTTCGCCACCAAGCGTGGTTCGTCCTATCTCATCATGATGATTGTGGGCGGTGCCGTTGCACCCAAGGCCATGGGCTATCTCGGCGAAACCAATATGGCCATCGGCTTCATTGTTCCCCTTGTTTGTTACCTCGTAATCGGTGCTTATGCAAAACGAATTGGATAAATCATCCCTGTCCGACGAGCAACTGCTCCGCGAATACTACAGCCGCTACGGCGGCTACTGGGAATGCCCCGGTCTGTTGGACTTCTGCTATTTGGTGAATCCCTATTTCACACGCTCCAAGATTATCGATGAGATGCAGGCCAACTTCCGCGTACTCGTTACCGAATATCCCGCAGGTATGGCCGTTAATAGTCGGTTAGCCAGCCAGTGTTGGAACGTACGTCCCGAATATATCCTGCCAGGCAACGGGGCTGCCGAACTCATCAAGGCACTGATGGACACCCTCGAAGGCAGTATCGGTATCGTTCGCCCCACGTTTGAGGAATATCCCAACCGCCTTGCTCCCGAACGGGTGGTCACCTTCGTGCCGCAGCACCCTATGTTTCGCTACGATGCCGACGATTTGATTGCCTATTTCACCGAGCATTCCGTGGACACCCTCCTGCTCATTAACCCCGACAATCCCTCAGGCAACTTTATTCCCATGGAGGGTGTGCATCGGCTGGCCGCTTGGTGCGAAGAGCGTGGTATCCGCTTTGTGTTGGACGAGAGTTTCGTGGATTTTAGCGTTGGCTTTGCCGAGAATACCTTCCTTGCCAACACTCTCCTCGAACGCTATCCCCACCTCTGCGTCATCAAGTCCATCTCCAAAAGTTACGGCATCCCAGGCCTGCGCCTCGGCATCCTTTGTAGCGCCGACACGGGTCTTGTGGCGCGACTGAAGAAGGAGGTGAGCATCTGGAATATCAATTCGTTTGCCGAGTTCTTCATGCAGATTTATCCCAAATACCGCGAGGACTACACGCAGGCTTGCCGCCAGTTTATCCAGACGCGCGAAGATTTCGAGGCGCAGCTCCGCGAGATTCCCTTCATCCGCGTGATGCCCTCGCAGGCCAACTATTTCTTCCTCGAAGTGCTTCCTCCCTATCGCCCCAAACAACTCTGCGCCCTCCTCTTGCGCAAATACAACATCCTGGCCAGTGCCTGCCTTGCCAAGAAAGGTATCGCCCCCGACAGGTATATGCGCATTGCCGTGCGCAACCATGGCGACAACGAAAAACTCATCCAAGCCTTCCGCGAATTGGCTCAATAACGTCCCTTGCCCTACCTATAATATATATAAGGAGTAGGAAAAGTAAATCTCATCAACCCACAACACAAAAGCAGCATCGCACATGGCACAAATCAAAACCTCCAAGGGACTCCTCCCTTACAAGAGTCATCTGCTCTATTTCGGAACGAAGCGAATGAACAAGGTTGTCATGCTCGAAAACCTGCGCCTCCTTGCCGCCTATCTCGATAAGATTGACCTCAACTGGGGCCCCGCGTTCGGTTCGCTCATCGGCATTGTGCGCAACGATGACTTTCAGCCCTGGAAACCCCTCTTCGATATTTACATACTGAAGGAAGACGAGGAGCGATTCAAGGACGTATTGTGGTTGATGATGGACGATGGTTTCCAGCTCGTGCGCCACGAACGCCGCGGCCTCTACGTACTGATGCACCGCGAGGAGTATATCAAGGTGTTCGTCCTCCACAAAATCAGTAGCGACGTGCGCCACACAGGCGGTTCCGACTTTATCCACGAGAAATACCTGCAAAACACCGTCAAGTGGGACTTCAAGGGCATTCCCCTCAACGTGCCCGCCGATGTGGATGAGTATCTCACGTTCCAATATGGCGCAGACTGGACCACGCCCAAGCAGACTGTCACCTATTCCAGCGGCCTCTGGGCTCGCCTCAGTCATTGGACCATCACCTTCCTGCAAGACAGCCTCCCCGACAGCCTGTATTACTACTGGCTCCTGCACCATCGACAGACGGATTTTCGCAAGTTCAAAGCGCGTTGCCAAAAAGCAGGCATCCCCTTGCCTGCCAACGTGCAGTTAGCCAGCCTCAAACCGCGCAAGTACAAGAAGGTGCTCACCGTAGGCGTTTACGACCTGCTCCACAAGGGCCACGTAGAACTCTATCGCCGCGCCAAAGGTCTTGGCGACTACCTCATAGTGGCCGCGCAGGACAGCGACTACATCCTCAAGTACAAGCCCAACGCCCGTGTCCTCAACTCCACCGAAGATCGCAAGTACATGATAAAGTCCATCCGCTACGTGGACGAGGTTATCACCTACACCGACGTAGATCAAATAGTCAAGGAAGTAGATTTCGACGTCTTCGTCACAGGTCCCGACCAGACGCACGAGGGCTTCCGCCGCGCCATCCAGTGGTGCGAAGACCACGGCAAAGAGCACATCGTCCTAGGCCGCACGGATGGAGTCAGCTCCAGCGAACTCAAAGCCAAGATTGCCGAGAAGACACACCGCGCGTAGCAATCCCCCGTATTTCCATACATACACAAAACCACAGAAAGGGCTGACCGCACATTCGCTGGTCAGCCCTTTCTGTGGGTTTTTCTCCTTGTGAGCACCCAGCCGTATCTGACTAGCATCGAAGGACAGAGCATCCTCTTCTGCTTTGATACGCTTGGGGCTTCCTTTATTTCATGACGGGTTCTTTCTCAAATCCTTCCCCGCTGATCTCCCGAACATACATGGCGCGCAGCGCATTGAGCACCGCCAGCACCATAACACCCACGTCGGCAAAGATGGCGAGCCACATATTGACAATGCCGAAGACGCCGAGCAGGAGGCAGGCGGCCTTGATGCCTAGGGCGAAGACGATGTTGGCTCGTACGATGTTCAGACATTTGCGCGAGAGGCGGATGGCTGTGCTGATTTTCCGCGGGTCGTCGTCCATGATGACCACGTCGGCGGCTTCGATGGCTGCATCGCTGCCGATGGCTCCCATGGCAATGCCGATGTCGGCGCGCGTCAGGGCAGGCGCATCGTTGATGCCGTCACCCACGAAGGCCACCTTTGTGCCGATTGGTGCCGAGTGGAGCACGTCCTCCAGCCTTGCCACCTTGTCGGCAGGCAGCAGTTCACTGCACACGCGGTCCAGGCCCAACCGCTCCGCCATCTGCTGGGCCGCGCGCTCCGTGTCGCCCGTCAGCATGACGATTTGGCCGATGCCCGCTTGGCGCAGGCGGCCGATAGCTGCTGTGGCCGTAGGTTTGAGTCGGTCGCCGAGGACGAAGCAGCCCGCGTACTGTTCCCGAATCGCCAGATGGACCACTGTGCCAGCCTGTTCGGGCCGCAGGGGGTGCAGTCCCATCTCCAGCATCATCTTTTCGCCGCCCACAGCCACTTGCCCCACGTCGGCAATCTCGGCCACCACTCCCTTGCCGCTCCATTCGCGGAGGGACGTGATGCGTTGGCGGTCCACCGCCTTGCCGTATGCTTGCAGCAGGGATTTGCCGATGGGATGCGAAGAGGCCGACTCGGCCAGCGCAGCCAGTTCCAGAAGACGAGCTCGCGCCTCGGGGGAATCGTCAGATTCAGCAGAATGGAAGGCCAACACCTCGAAAACGCCTTGCGTCAGGGTGCCCGTCTTGTCAAACACCACCGTGCGCACCTGTGCCAGGGCTTCGAGCACGTTAGCCCCTTTCACTAGCACACCCTTGCGGCTCGCCCCACCAATGCCCGCAAAGAACGAGAGCGGGATGCTGATGACCAGCGCGCAGGGACAACTGATGACAAGGAAGACCAGAGCGCGGTACATCCAAGGCGCAAAGGTGGAAAAGGCAAGGGGAGCACTCAGGCAGGCGATGAGGACGAGCGGCGGGAGGAGCGCCAAGGCCAGTGCGCCGTAGCACACGGCGGGCGTATAGAAGCGGGCAAAGCGGGCGATGAGATTCTCCGACTGCGATTTGCGCGAAGCCGCCTCTTCCACCAGTTCGAGGATTCGCGATGCCGTGGAGTCCTCAAACGAGCGCGTGGTGCGCAAGCGGATGATGCCCGAGAGGTTGATACTGCCGCTCAGCACCTCGTCGTCTGGTCCCACCTCGCGTGGCAGGGATTCGCCCGTGAGGGCCGATAGGTTGAGTGCCGACTCGCCCTCCACGATGCGGCCGTCCAGCGGCACGCGCTCGCCAGGCAGCACCACAATCGTTTCTCCCACGGCAATGTCTTCGGCATCCGCTTCCACCAGTTGGCCCTCCTGCATAATGTGCGCACTGTCGGGGCGAATCTCCATCAGGGCGGCAATGCTCCGTCGGCTTCTCTCCACGGCCAGGCTCTGGAAGAACTCGCCGATTTGGTAGAAGAGCATCACGGCCACGCCCTCCACAAAGTCGCCGCTCCCGTCATAGATGGCCAGCACAAAGGCTCCGATGGTGGCGATGGCCATCAGGAAGTTTTCGTCGAACATCCGTCCGTGCACCATGCCCAGTCCTGCCTTGCGCAGAATGTCGTGGCCGATAATCAGGTAGGCCGTCAGGTAGAGCCCGAAGCCCAACCAGCCCTTCACGCCGATCAGGAGCAACACGCTCGTCAGCAGTGTGGCGATGATAATGCGGCCGAGCCGATTGCGTTGTTTGCTATTCATCGTCCGTTCTCCTGTTGTTTCAATAGCCATGAATCTCAAAGTCGGGCTCAATGCGGCGCGCCACGCGCAGCAGTTCGCCGAGCACCGCCTCGACCTCTGCTTCTTCGGCAAAGGTCACTTTCATCCGTCCTGTCAGGAAGGAAATGCTGAGTGAGAGGATGCCGTCTATCTTCGCAGCCTCGTGCTCGATTTGGTTCGCGCAGTTTGCGCAATCCACCGTAATCCGATAAGTCTGTTTCATATTCTCCTATATATAATAAGGTGTATGGCACAGGGGCAAGGGTAGGGGAGAGCCGCCTACTGTCCGCTGTTACCAGTGGCAAAGTTACGCGAAACCTTTTGTAAACCGTTTGCAAATGCAAACCAAGCCCTTCGCTTCAATACGATTCTTTACTCTAGGAGTTGTAATGTTCAGAATGATTCCAATGAAACTAATTTATAGAACCTACCTAAATAGCAGGAACACAAACAGGATGTTGTGTTGTTCATTGTTTTTGTGTAATTTTGCATCCATACGATAAGACGAAGGAATATCTTCATGAATACAACGATTGATTATAGGACTTGAAACTATGACGGCACAAAGTGAAGCAGCATTGGAAACTGGGCTGATAGAAACCCTAAAGCTGATGGACTATGAATATGTCCAGATTGCAGAGGAGGAAAACCTGCAATCCAATTTCAAACGTCAACTGGAGAGGCACAACCACAAGCAACTGGCGGAACATGGACGGACGGAATTCACGGCAGAGGAGTTTGACAAGATACTCATCTACCTTGAAGGAGGTACTCGCTTTGAGAAAGCCAAGAAACTTCGTGACCTTTACCCATTGGACACTGCCGACGGCCAGCGCATTTGGGTAGAGTTTCTGAACCGTCACCAATGGTGTCAGAATGAGTTTCAGGTCTCCAATCAGATAACTGTCGAAGGCAGGAAGAAGTGCCGTTATGACGTGACCATCCTTGTCAATGGTTTGCCACTAGTGCAGATAGAGTTGAAGAAACGTGGCGTGGAGCTGAAACAGGCCTACAACCAGATTCAACGCTATCACAAGACATCGTTCCACGGCTTGTTCGACTATATCCAGTTGATCGTTATCTCCAATGGTGTCAATACACGCTATTTCGCCAACAATCCCAACAGCGGATATAAGTTCACCTTCAATTGGACGGATGCGGAGAATGTTCCGTTCAATGAACTCTCTATGTTTGCGCAGTTCTTCTTCGACAAATGTACATTAGGCAAGATGCTCAGCAAATATATCGTGCTGCATGAGGGTGACAGATGCCTGATGGTGTTGCGCCCTTACCAGTATTATGCCGTGGAGCGCATACTCGACAAGGTGCAGAACTCCAACAAGAACGGATATATCTGGCATACTACAGGTGCGGGTAAAACTCTCACTTCGTTCAAGGCAGCACAGCTCGTTAGCGAGATAGATGGTATAGATAAGGTGATGTTTGTCGTTGACCGTCACGACCTCGATACGCAGACCCAGTCTGAATACGAAGCCTTTGAGCCGGGAGCCGTTGATGGTACGGACAATACTCATGAACTAATCAAACGACTCAGCGGCAACTCCAAAATCATCATTACCACCATCCAAAAACTAAACTGTGCCGTCACTCGAAACTATTACAACATGCATCTGCAAGAGGTGAAGAACCAAAAGGTAGTGATGATTTTCGACGAATGTCATCGCAGCCATTTTGGCGAGTGTCATAAGAATATCGTGCGTTTCTTCAAGAACCTGCAGATATTTGGCTTCACAGGTACACCTATCTTCTCAGAGAATGCCCGAGGCGAACACACCACAGCCGAGGTATTTGACACTTGCCTCCACCGCTATCTCATCAAGGATGCCATAGCCGATGAGAACGTGCTGGGCTTCTTGGTGGAATACTACAAGGAGAATGGTGATGTGGATGTGATGGAAGAGAAGCGCATGAGGGAAATAGCGCAGTTTATCCTCAACAACTTCAACAAATCGACCTACGATGGGGATTTCAACGCTCTGTTTGCCATACAGTCAGTGCCAATGCTTCTGCGATATTACAAAATCTTCAAGGAACTCAATCCGAAGATACGCATCGGTGCGGTGTTTACCTACGCTGCCAATGACAGCCAGGATGATGAGCAGACTGGCATGAACCAAGGCTTTGCCAACGACAAGGTGACGGCAGACGAGTTACAGGCTATCATGGACGACTACAATGGCATGTTCCATACTAACTTCTCGACCGACAATTTCAGTGCCTATTACGATGACATCAACCTGCGAATGAAGAAGAAGCGTGCCGACATGGAGCCGCTCGACCTCTTGTTGGTTGTCGGAATGTTCCTCACAGGCTTTGATGCCAAGAAACTCAACACGCTGTATGTGGAT
>SFID01000124.1 GCA_004555425.1 Bacteroidales bacterium | reverse complement strand
AGAAAGAGATCTGTGTTTATCCTATACTTTACACACCCTCACCTTTTCAATGAGAACAAACTCCGTACTCACACCTTGCTAGCAAGGTGCGGTACATTACTTAGCAATGAGAACGAACACCGTACTCACACCTTGCAAAGCAAGGTGCGGTACTTTCACGTTACTCCTTTTTTTTCAATGAGAACGAACACCGTACTCACACCTTGCAAAGCAAGGTGCGGTACTTTCACGTTACTCCCTTTTTTTCAATGAGAACGAACACCGTACTCACACCTTGCAAAGCAAGGTGCGGTACTTTCACGTTACTCCCTTTTTTTCAATGAGGCGAACTTGGAACCTTTCCTTTATCGCCCGCAATAAGCAACTACTGCGGTGCAAGTGCCAGTGGGCGTGGTGCAGCGAACTACGTATGTGCCTGCGGGGAGGCCGCTCAGGCTGGCGTTTGTCGTGCAACGGATGCCGCTGGTGGTGAATACTTCGACGCGCTGCGTGTCGGCAGGCAGGGAGAGCGCACCGCCAGGGAGCAGGCGGATGGCGGCTTGGGCGTCGGCCAGGGTTGAGTGGATGCCCGAGGCGGTGGCGTCAACGGGGCAAACGTCGGCATTGAGGATTTGGCCGCTCGTGCCATCGAGGAGGAGCATCGCTAGGCGCAGGTGGTAAGCGTTGGCAATGGTTGTCTGCGTGGCGGATAGGTTGATGCTGAGGGCGCAGTCGTAGGGCGTATCTACTTCGGGGGCGGCGGGGATGACGTTCTGCTGGCCCTTGAAACTGGGATAGATGCCGCGGGCCACATCCATATAGATGAATTTGTTCAGGTATTTGCTGCCGCACTCACCGCCCGCACCGAAGCGGCCGAACTCGGGCAGGGTGTAACTGGCCAGATAGTTGGCCTGATAGAACCCTGTGGACAGGACGCTGTCCTCTAGGAGGACGTAGGCCACGCGGTAGTCGCCGCTCTGCGGTGGCATGGCAAAGCGCACCTGTCCCTTGACGGCAATCACGCCATTCTCCAGCGTGGCACTGAGCAGGCGCGGTTCTCCATTGGCAGGCTCGGCCAGGGCCGTCTGCACGCCGTTGAGGAAGGTGCCCGAACCATCAAGGTAGTAGTGCTTGTCCTCCGCATCTTGGCGCATGGGGTAGGCGGTGAAGCGGCGGTTGACCATGCCCATCGGGAAATTGGGGAAGGCCAGGCCCTCGTCGTAGTGGGCCACCGTGAGCGGGTCGTCGTTGTGCACGCCAATGGCCAGGAAGTTGTCGGGATAGTGCTCCTGCAGATACTCGATGGCTAGGATGCCCAGCGGACACCAGCCGCACCAGGAGCCTGTGCCCTCCTCGACTACGGCGCGGTGGCGCGGCACGAAGTTCGTCAGGGCCACGCTGCCGCTGAAGGTCATCTGCGCTTCGCCGTCCTTCTCGTAGGTATAGGTGTAGTCCACGAAGGTGTGCTTATCGGCGAGTTGCAGCGGCTGGGGCATGGTGTAGGCGTAGGATTCGCCGGGCTGGAGGTTGACGCCCGTCAGGTCGAGCGTGGTGGTGAAGCCGTTGGCAAAGCGATACGTGATGCTGCCGCCCTCGATGGGCTGGGTGATGGCTTGGAGTTCGCCCTTGAGCAGGGTTTCGCCCGTGATGTAAGGGGGCAGGTGGTTGGCTATGTTCATGGGCGCGGCCATGGTGACGAGGATGTCGTCCACGCAGAGCAGCGAACCGTCGTAGGTCTGATTGACAAAGGCAATCCAGACGGTCTGTCCCGCGTATTCCTCGAGCGAAACGCTGTGCTCGTTCCATTCGCCGTCGAGGGCTTCGGAGGCACCTGCGCTCTCGGCCGCACTCTCCCAGATGGGCGTGGTGGGGAAGTCGGTTGCGGGGTTGCCGCCTTGGGTGGAGACGAACACCTTGAGGCCATCGAGGGCCTGCGGATCGTAGGATTCGGATTTCCACGCGAGTTTGCAGCCCTTGCCAGGCAGGGTGATGGCCTTGGTAATCATCCAGGCGTTGGCCGTTCCCGCGGGGGCAAACTGCGAGGTGCAGGCAGCGTAGGCATTGGAGGAAACGTTGGTGTCCTTCATGAAGAAGAGCCAGCCCGTGCCTTGCTTGTAGCCGATGCTCTGCATGAGGGGCGTGGGCGTATTGCCCGACAGTTCGTAGGTGGTCAGGTCGCTTTTGCTCTGCTCCAGCGTTTGGAAGTCGCAGGAGAAGAGGGTGAGGTCGTCGGCCTGTGCCGTGAGGGCGGCAGTGCCGAGGAGGAGGGAGAGAAGATGGAATTTGAGTTTCATATTTCGTCAAGAAAAAAGCCGAACAGGCGAAAGGGTATAGCGCCTTTCCGCCTGTTCGGCTAACAGATTTACAAACTAAAGGAACGGCTGATGGTATCGCCGTTGGGGAGGATGGCCTTCACGATGACGGTGCCGCTGATGCCGCTGAGTTGGATGCTCGTGCCTTCGTTCTGGCGCAGGAGGCGGCCAGCCGTGTCGAACACCTGCAGGCGTGCGGCCAGGGGAGCGTTGCACACACCAGCCTTGAGCGAGAAGGGCTGGGCGGTTTCGGTGGCGGTGATGCCGTCGGCCACATCGCTGATGACGACAATGCTCGGTGCCATCACTTCGCCCATGCTGCTGGGACGGCCATACCAACCGCCAATGACGCTGAGGTCGGCGGTGGCAGCCTGGACAACGGTGGGCAGATTGTCAGGGGCTGTGGTGCCGCTGATTTGTGCGAGGTAGTTTGCAAATGTGCCGTCAAAGTTGGCCGTGTGGATGAGCGCTGCATTGTGGTCTTTGTTCGTGCCGAAGGTGGTGCCGTCGTTGGTCACGCACGAGGCCATCGGCATGCTGGCAAACTCTTCGGTCTCGTTGGTCTCTACGTTGTGGCGGAAACTCTTGAGGTCCGACACGTAGCCGCCCGAGGGCGAGAAGTAGCCGCAAGCCCATTTGCCATTGCCGCTGACGGAATAGACTTGGCCCTGGAAGAAGTACAAGTCCACATTCGTATCGATGTCTTTCTGGCCATAGAGCAGGCGGGGCGTCGTTTCGCCTTCCACCCAAACGGCAGGGGCGCGCGAACCCGTGGGATGCTCGTACACACCGCCCAGCACCTTGGCGTCGTCCGAAGCCGAGAAGGCCCACATGCCCTGGCCCGTCAGTTCGCCATCGGGGAGGTTTTCGGCAGGCTGGAGTTCGCCGTCAATCCAAACGGCGGGGCGCAGTTTCTGCTGCTCCTTGACGACGAAGCCTTCAGCGTCCTTCACCTGATAATGTCCCATGATGTAGCCCGTCACGATGCGGCCGTCGGGGGAAATGGTGCGGGCTTCGCCGTTGTATTCGCCGCGCTGCATGGGCAGTTCCAGTTCGAGCGCGGTCCAGACGCCGTCTTCCCACACACCAGGAATCACATAGGCCGTGCCGTCCTCGGGCACTTCGCCATTGTTGTCGCTATAGAAAGTGCCGACCACCTTGCCTTCGTTGCTGACTGCATAGGCCGTGGCAGAATTGTTGAAGGAGCCCTTAATCTGCTGGAACTGGCCTGTGGCGCGGTTCCAGATGAAGGCGTCCGTAGAGAGTTCAACGGCACTGCCAACAGCGTACTGTCCGTTGGCCGAAATGCCATTGACATTTGCGTTAGTGTACTGTTCCTGCTGTTGGCGGGTCATGGAATACACCGTGACTACTTTCTGCTGGGCCGAAAGGGTGGCCGAGACAGCGAGGAGGGTTGTTGCAAGTAAAAGTCTCTTCATGATCTTTATGTTTTTAGATTAGAGTTTTCGTTGTATATGAGGGTGAGCCACCTCTGCGTGGCAGCGGTGCAGGCGGCGCGCTGGTCGGGGCGGTGGCCTACGAGCCAGAGGATGCCGCTGTCGTCGCACACCACGAGGGCGTGGCGTTTGTCGATGACGGAGCAGTGGGTGTTGGTCAGGAAGTCGCTGACCAGTTTGCTGCCCTTCATACCCAGTGGTGTGAAGCGGTCGCCCGCCTCCACACTCCTTATATATATAGGACCATTCGTGCGGTCGGCGTCCAGACAAGCCACATGGGGCTGCCGCGGGATGGCCGATAGCGGACCGGCGGGGCCTTGCGCGATGTGCAGGAAGCGGTCGGCGTCTTGCCAAGTGCCTGGGCAGGGTAGGGGAGTGGGGGCAATGCGCGGCCATCGCTTCCGCACCTCCAACTGTCCACGGTGGATGGCGGCCCAATGCGTCGGGCTGTCGAAGCAAGCCCCCGTGCGGCTGTCCAGTTGGCCGAAAATCATGGCGCTCTGGGCAGGCGTGAAACCATAGCGGCCCAGCAGGTGCGTCAGGATGCTTTGCGGGGCGCAACTGTGCAGGAGTGCGGCAATCGCTATGTCGCCGCCGTTGGCCTGTGGGCGAAACAGGGCGGCCTCTTCCACCGCCAGGGCTTTGTCGTAGAGGGCTGCCGTCTCGGCCATCCGTTGGCGCATGGCCGTGAGGGTTTCGCGGATGCTGGGATTGAGGCGTTCGAGCAGCGGTAGTAGTTCGTGGCGCACCAGGTTGCGCTTGTAGAGGGTTTCGGCGTTGGTGCTGTCGGTCACGTAGGCTTGTCCGCGCTCAGCGAGGTAGCAGAGGATTTCTGCCCGTGTGGCTCCGAGGAGTGGGCGCACCACGTGGCCGTTGACGGTGGGCATACCCGTGAGCCCGTGAATGCCGCAGCCGCGCACGAGGTTGAGCAGGAGGGTTTCGTTGGCGTCGTCCTGATGGTGGGCTACGGCAATGGCGGCAGCACCGCGCTCCTTTCGCAAGGCTTCAAACCAAGCATAGCGCAGGTCGCGCGCTGCCATTTCAATGCTTACGCCGCGACGGTGCGCCTCCTGCTGTGTGTCAAACCGCACTCGGTGCAAGGGGATGCCGTTCTCCTCGCAGAGGCGAACGACAAATTGCTCATCGCGCTCGCTCTCCGCGCCGCGCAACTGGAAATTGCAATGCGCGGCCTCCACCTCGTAACCCGCCTCGCGGAGCAGCAGCAAAAGCGCCACGCTGTCGGCACCGCCACTCAGGCCCACCAGAATGCGGGCGGGCTTTTCGGGCAATATTTTGGTTTGGAGCACGGGGCGTTATTAGTTAGGCGTTAGGAGTTAGGAGTTAGGAGTTGGAGAGGACCCTAATAGAAATCTAAATAACAGGGCGCGCATGAATCGCGGAGTTTTTTAAACACGAATATTTCGAATTTTACGAATGCTGAAGAGTGTGTTTTCTTTTTTCCACTACGAATGATTCTAATTTTGGCAGGGTGGGCTGCTCTCACCTGCATTAGTGTGCTTCGGATAGATTCGTGTGAAGCACGAATCGAATTGTTCCTTCAGTTAGCCTCTCAGCCACATTCGAAAAATTCGTAATATTCGTGTTCAAAAACAGGTTGTTATTAGTTAGGAGTCTTATTCAATTAGGAATTAGGAATTAGGAATTGCCTTTCAATGAGAATGAACTCTTGATTTTCTAATCTCAATTCTCTTAGCTCTAAGCTCAAAGCTCTCAAAGCTAAAAGCTTAAACCTCTAAGCTCTAAGCTAAGAACTCAAAGCTCAATAGGAAACCGAGACAGGAAAACCAAGACGTTGGACGCGCTCGGCGATGCGGTCCAGTTCTTCGGGTGTGGCTTTGCAGAGGTCGTGGTCGGGCGTTTCGCGGTCGATGGTGTATATCATGACTTGGCTGGGCGCAATGCTTTCCAGGGCTTTGAGCCACGGGCCCACGTATTCCTCGCCCGTATTGTCCACACTCTGGCCGCGGCTTGTGCCCTTCATGAACAGGGTTTGGATGATGAGGTGGCCTTTGTAGGATTGCAGGGTCTTGATGACCTCATTCACATCGTACTTGCCCGTGGGTGCATTGACGCGCTGGATATAGTCGGCATCTACGGTGTCGAGTTTCAGGATATTGTTGTCCACGCGCAGGAGGGCTTCGCGCACCTCGGGACGGTGGGCCAGGGTGGCGTTGCTCAGCACACTGACTTTCGCTGCGGGACACAGTGCATCGCGCAGGGCGATGGTGTCGTCAATGATACCCGCGAAGTCGGGGTGGGCCGTAGGTTCGCCGTTGCCTGCAAAGGTGAGGACGTCGGGCATTTGGCCTTCGTTCTTCATCTGGCGCAAGCGTTCCTCGAGGGCCGTGCGCACCATTTCGCGCGTGGGCCGTGGGTGATGCGGACGGCGGTCGGCGTTGAATCCACATTCGCAGTAGATGCAGTCGAAGGTACACACCTTGCCATCGTCGGGCATGAGGTTGATACCCAATGATATGCCGAGGCGGCGGCTCCGCACGGGGCCGAAGATGGGAGAGGGATAGATAATCGTTGACATGGGATGCTGGTTTCGTTGCTTCCGAGGGGAGGGTTTGCTGCAGCCCTTGCGGATAGAAAAAACAAAAGCCTCCTGTTGTAGGAGGCTAATTGTTCTTACAGAGTTGGAGGCTGAAAGATTAATCCTCCTTTTTGGTGTTAACACGTCTTTCCTTAATGCGAGCCTTCTTGCCAGTGAGGTTGCGGAGGTAGTAGAGCTTGGCGCGGCGCACCTTACCATGCTTGTTCACCTCGATGCTCTCGATGGCGGGCGACTCAATGGGGAAGATACGCTCTACGCCGATGTTACCCGACATCTTGCGTACGGTAAAGCGCTTCTTCTCTCCGTGACCGGAAATTTTGATAACAACACCGCGGTACATCTGTACGCGCTCTTTGTTACCTTCGACGATTTTGTAAGCAACGGTAATGGTGTCACCAGCGCGGAATTCGGGGTGCTGCTTACCAGTTGCATAAGCTTCTTCAGCAATCTTAATTAAATCTGCCATTTTGGTATTGATTATAAAATTGTTTGTTCGTCCCAGCCCAGCATTCACGCGGAACTCTGCATCGCGCCAGCGGCTGAGCGGAAAGCGGGTGCAAAGGTATGATTTTCTTTTGGGACAGCAAAGGGTAACTTGCTTTTTTTCAAGATAAACAATTCAGGATTCACCGCTTGCGGGTATATTTGTGCGCCCCATTGTTACTGCTCACTCCTTCTTAGGAGGTGCGGTTGGGGCAATAAAAGAGGGGAAGAGTGTTCTTGCGAACTCCCTTCCCCAGATATAAAATCATGAAACGGTGTTTGTTCTCATTGCAAGGTTTGGATATACGGATGGGGACTCCTTATTGTATATAAAAATCGTTATTTTCAATCAGAACGAACTCCTTACTCCCTTTTTTTTCAATGTGAACAAACTCCCTACTCACATCACAATCTTTGGACAAGGTGTTTGTACACCGAGGTGAGTAACGTACCGCACGTTGCTGCAACGTGTGAGTATGGTGCTCGTTCTCATTGAAAACGCAATGTACCGCACGTTGCTTGCAACGTGTGGCTCAGCGGAAGGGAGATAATAATAGGTGCGAGATGGGTATTCGAATCGGGGTATTTCCGCTGAGCCACACGTTGCGAGCAACGTGCGGTACATTGCTTTCCAGCGCAATTTGCAATTAAAAATCCACCTGAGTAGTTACCCGAAATGTTAAAATCGAACTTTTTTCGCGCGAAAACTTTTAATATCTTTTATATTTTCGGCCGCGAAAAAATCTCTATATCGTCAATTCGCGCACCGATAAAGCCAAGAAAATTTCCGCTAAAGCATTTAGAAAATCCGCTAAAGCATATAGAATTT
>SFID01000123.1 GCA_004555425.1 Bacteroidales bacterium | reverse complement strand
TTTTTCGCGCGAAAACTTTTAATATCTTTTATATTTTCGGCCGCGAAAAAATCTCTACATCGTCAATCCGCGCACCGATAAAGCCAAGAAAATTTCCGCTAAAGCATTTAGAAAATCCGCTAAAGCATATAGAATTTCCAACTTACGATGTATTTCTTCCTTTATAATGGGGCAAAAAAAGAGGAAAAAACCCCGTGTTTCGGGCTCTTTCCTCTTCGCTAGTACAAAGATAATATATTTTTCCGCGAAATGCAAATCGTTTTAACATTTCGCAACAATCTATGAAATGTTAAAAGACGAGTTTTGCACACCCGAGGGCTTCGGAGGTGTTATATTACGAGGCGGGGTCGCTGCCGGGGTCGCTGCGCTCCCTTAGTTTCAACGGCTGCTTTGCAGCCTAGTTTCAACGCTAAGTTTGGTGCTGCTCTTGGCGCAGGTTTAGTTTCAACGGCTGCTTTGCAGCCTAGTTTCAACGAAGCTTTCAGCTTCTAGTTTCAGTCGGGGACTGCGTCCCCTGGTTTCAACGCAGCCTTACGGCTGCTAGCTCGATAGCATTGATTCGCTATAGGTAGGTTCTATCAATTAGTTTCAGGTCGGTTCTATAAATTTTCCAAGTTTCGCAAGTTGAATTAGAGAATAAGCGCAAGCGTTCAAGGCACGCCCCGAAGGAGCAACGAGCACATAGCCCTGGGATCGCCCTGAGCAATGCGCTTGCGGGGCCTTCAGCCCGCTCCTTAAACGCTTGTTTGCTACAACTAGGGGAAGTCTAGGGGAAGGGAATTTTCTCTGACGAACACCTAATTCATAACTTGTAAGCAAGGTGCGGTACATTTTTCTTCTGCAAGAGCATCGCCATAGCAAGCGGCGAAATTGGGGATTTTGGAATTAGCGCACAAAAAAAGCGTCCCCGCTGTTGCGGGGACGCTTTTTTGTTTTGCAAGAGTAATCTGGGATTACTTGCGGAGGCCAAGTGCCTTGACGATGGCGCGGTAGCGGTTGATGTCGCGGTCCTTGAGGTAGTTGAGGAGGGCGCGGCGCTTACCTACCAATTTAACGAGGGCACGTTCGGTGTTATGATCTTTACGGTTGGCCTTCATGTGTTCCGTCAAATGGGCAATACGGTAGGAAAATAAAGCCACCTGGCTCTCAGCGGAACCGGTGTCCGAATTAGACTGTCCGTACTTGCCAAAGATCTCTTGCTTCTTAGCTGAATCTAAGTACATGTGTGAAATAATTTATTGGTTTTGTGCTTAATAGCGGGTGCAAAATTAGGGGTTTATTTCCACTCTGCCAAACTTTTGCTTCTTTTTTTGCTGAGGCAGAGGATTTATTGAGGATTATATAGAGGACTAGAGAGGATTTTAGAGGATTCTATTTTGCTTTTGCTCTTTGGCTGGCTATCGCCAGAAACGATGGGTGATGTCTTCCAGTTGGTTGCGCTGCGCGTTGATGCGATAGAAGCGTTGGTTGGTGGTCTTGCTGTCTAGTCCGCCCTTGCTGGGGATGTAGGGGCCTAGTTTTATATAGTCGAAGTGCTCTACCTCTATGTATGGGCTCAGTTCCTGTCGGCCACTGTACCAGCAGGTCTTTAGGCCGGTGCGCTTCACGAGTGCTGCGAGTGCATTCACCCTTGCCGCATCGGCATCACCGCCCATGAAGGCCACGCAGGATATGCCGCTGTGGCGGTGCAGGAGTTGGGCGAGGCTTTCCTCGTTGAGTGGTGTGCCGATGTCTTGGGCCAGATAGGCACTGTGGCAGCCTTCGCAATGGCAAGGGCAGTTGGAGATGTTGATGGCCAGCGTGATTTCGTCGGGCACCTCGGCAAAGGCGATGCGGGTTTCTACGTATTTCATCCCACCTGCTCCTTTCCGTTGCTATATACACGCTTGGCGGCTTCGATTTGTCGGTCCTGTCCGAAGGTCTTGATGGGACGGAGGTAGCCGATGACGCGGGTGTACTGAGTGATGTGCTGGCTGCCGCACTTGTGGCAGGTGCTGACGGGTTTCTTGACCACGTGGCCGCAGTCCTCGCATTTGCTGTTGGGAATGTTGAAGGTGAAATAGTTGGTGCCGTTGGCGATGGCGAAGTCGATGAGTTTGAGATACTGCGCCTTGCTGAGGTGGTCGTCCAGATTGATGTGGGCTGCCGAGCCGCCATCGGTAAACTGGTAGGTCTGTCGGCCGTGGAGGATGAACTTGTCGAGCACAGAGGTGTCGTCGTGGGCGTTGTAGAAGTAACTGTTGTAGAGGTTCTCATCGGCGGGCACCCAATATCCGTCAGCCTTGTCCCAGTTGTAGTTCTTGCCGCCCAGCCCCTCGGCAGGCACTACCTCGCTGTTGAAGAGGACGGGCCGCTTGCGGTCGTGGATGGAGTGACGCTTGTTCTGCTCCTTGATGGTGCCGAGGATGAGTTGGAGAAACTGGATGTACTCTGCGTTGTTGGACACCTGCATACCGAGGAAGCGGGCACCCTCGTTGAGGCCGTTGATGCCGATGGTGCTGTAGAGTTTCGACATATAGATATAGCCACCATTGGAAGCGGCAAACATGCCCTTGT
Organism: Bacteroidales bacterium; assembly: GCA_004555425.1. Classification (GTDB taxonomy): domain Bacteria; phylum Bacteroidota; class Bacteroidia; order Bacteroidales; family Bacteroidaceae; genus Alloprevotella. The sequence continues at coordinate 9,237 of SFID01000123.1, read as the reverse complement.
CCTCTAGGTCGTAGAGCATTGTCTTGAAGGCAATGTGGTATTTATACACACGCTCGAGGATGGCCACGAGTTCTTCTTTGAATCGTTCGGTGTGCTGTTGCCAATGTCCTTGCAAGGCGTGTTTGCGCACGGTGTCCTGGACGAAACGGTTGACGTTAATCGTAATCACATTGCAACTACCCGTCATCACGCCCGTCAGACCCGAAGTGGGGCTGAAGGTATTCTCGGCCAGTTCGTTGCGCAGGCGACAACAGGAGGCCAGACTGTCGGCACTGTCGGAGATGTAGGTGAAGAAACTGTGCCCCTCGGCGTACATTTCGGCGCAGAGTTCCTTGTAGTCCTTGTCAATAATATCCTGGCCATCGTGCACCATGGCAAAGGTCTCTACGGGGAAGGTGAGCACCTGCTTGAGGCGCACCTCGTTGAACCATTTCATGAAAAGGCGCTGCAGGGTATCAACGGCTTTCCATTCGGGCTTGCTCCCGTCGGGATAGCAAAAATCCTTGAAGAGCGCATCGAAATACGTGTGGTCGTAGTAGGAGATGTTGGTGAAAGGACTCTGGAAGCAGCGGTTGGAGGCAGGTTGGTTGATGCCCCAGACGAACTGCTTGAAAGCCTTGAGGATTTGTCCCTTGACGGTGCGGCTGATGCGGCAGTCGGTGGTTGTCACTTCGTGGTCCAAATTGTCATACCATTTGGGGCCGAACTCAATGACGACATAGTAGTTGAGCGCAACGAAGTATTCGCCAAAGGCCACCGCTCCTTTGCACTGCGAGGAGAGCAGGAAGGTGAGGTTGGTGATTTGTCCGCTGAAGGATTGCAGGTCGTTGGGCGCGCTGGGCGTCACACCGTCAATATTGCCTACACCCTCGGTCATGAGGGGATAGAGCGAATCGGCTTGGCAATAAAACTTGACGGTGGGCGCGCACGACTCGTCGTGGGCATAAATAATATGGTGGTTGAGGTCCTTCTCGTACTGGTCGGCCACTTCGGGGAAGAGCGTCTGCAATTCGTTCTTCATGCGCTGGCGCTGGATGAGTCGGTTGGTGGTCTTATATACCTCGCCTTCGAGGTTGGCCACGTTCTTCATCGTCACGTTGGCGTTGGCGTCGGTTTCGGAGGAGGAAGCCGCATTGTCCATGGAGTTGCTATAGCGGTCCATATAGTCAATGCGTTCGCGGATGAAGCGGGCCTCTTCGTGGTGGTGGCGATAGAGGATGAAAGCCTTGGCCACGGCAAAATGTTTGTACTCCATCAGTGCGCGCTCCACCATGTCCTGTATCGTCTCAACCGATATGCTTTCTGTGGCCTCATGCGCTTCCAGTTCGCGCTGCACGGAGGCCACGACCTGTGGGTCGTAAGCCTCATGCTCGCTCTCAAAAGCCTTTCGGATGGCCACGTCAATTTTGCGAAGGTCAAAGTCGATGACCTGACCATTTCTCTTGATAACTTTCATACGTTCCTCCTAGAAAATGACGGCGCAGGGAGCCACACCCGTTTGCTGCTTTCCGATGAACTGGCCCTCGGCGTTGTAGTGCCACAGGAAGCCGGGCGAGGTATAGTCCGATGCCGAGGCGTTGCTACCGATGTAGAGGTCGCCGTTCTGCGGATTGATATCGAGGAAAATAGGTGCTTCGGGCTGGGGCTGGCCTTCGAGCAAGGCGCTGTTGATGCACTGGCTGGTGGTCGTGTTGTACACCTTGTAGGTCAGGATAGTTTCAGCGGGCGTCACGCTCCAGTTGGTGTAGTTGTTGACTACGTAGAGGAGGTCGCCGCATACTTCAACGTCGCTGCCGTCGCAGAACTCGCTGGCCTGTTCGCCCTGTATGCGCCACACCTTCGGGGCTACGTCGCCATAGTTGCCGCGGCAGGCCACGTAGATTTGGCCCATAGCATCAGCGGCCAAAGGGCCAGGATTCATACCGACCTGATATTCGGCCATCTTTTCGAAGAGGAGGCCGTCTAGTTCTACGACGCGGAAGCCGTCCTTGTAGTTATTGGCATAGTTGTAGCCGTCGGAAATGCTCACATATACCTTGCGGCCCACGGCGAGCATATGCTGGGGATTGGGGCCTACGGGCATCTGTGCCGTCACCTTGAGCTGGGTGGTGTCGATGCGGCTGACGAAGCCATCGTTGTTGCTCACGTAGATGCTGCCCTCGGAGGCGCAGATGCCTTCGGGCTCCTTCGTGGGGATGGAACCAAGGGCGCGCAGCGTCTGGCGGTCGAGCACCCACACGAGGTTTGAGCCGTACATGGCCACATAGAGTTTTGAACCGTAGATAATGCCAGCCTGCGGACTGTCGCCTAGGCTCTGACCGTTGATGGCGGCAAAGGCGTTGCTCTGGTAGGCGGAATCCTCGAGGCTCAGGATATCCATCGTGCCGTCAATGCCCGAATACATGCTGCCTTGGTTGAGCACGTAGGCGATACGGGGTTCAGCATCGGGGTAAATGGGGGAACCGGGATTTTCATCTTCGGTACAGGCTGTGAAGCCAAGAGCCAGCGGGGCGATGAGGGCTAAGAGAAACTTTTTCATAAGAGTAAAGGGATTTAGATGTTATATATATAATATGGTGTATGCTCAGCAAATTTTCAGAACAGGAACTTCGCTGTCAGTCGGTAGCCGCGCCCGGGCATGGGATAGCGGCGGATGACTTCGTATTGGTGGTTGAAGGCGTTGAGTAGGTCAGCGCGCAGAACAAGTTGGAGACCGTTGCCAAAAGACAGGGTGCGACTTGCGCCAAAGTTCCATTCGTGGTAGGCAGGTAGGCACGTGGTGGCCGTGTGCTCGTTGGTGCTCCAGCGGTTTGAGACAGCGTTGACAGCGGCCGTCAGCGTCAGCCACGGATTGTCCCAGGCGAGTGAAGCGGCCAAGGTGTGGCGCGGCATGTAGGCGGGCTGCTTGCCATAGGAGCGGGCGGCGGGGTCGGTGCGGTCGCTGGCGCATTGCAGGCTGTAGTTGGTGTGCAGATGCAGGGCGTGGCGACAGCCCAGGGGAGCATCTAGCGCGGCCACGATGTCCAGCCCGCCGATGTGCGTGCGCCCTACGTTCTCGGTGCGCCACACGTAGAGATTGTACGGAATGGCCGAGATGCGGTCCCTGACGAGGTTGAAATAGCCATCGGCCGTCAGCGTCAGCGCCCAAGCTCCCCGCGTGGGCAGGAGTTCGAGCGACAGGCCCGCGCCCATCTGATGAGCCCGCTCGGGTCGCAGGTCTTGCTCTCCGAGGTGGTAGTAGTAGCATTCGGTGAAGGTTGGCGCGCGAAAGGACTCCTTGTAGTGTGCTCGGGCGCGCAATGTGCTGGCCTCACCATCCCTTCCCGCCCATCTCAGGAGTGTATATCCGATGCCTATCGAAGGGGTGAGGCGATGGGCATTGCGTGCGGCGGCTGCGCGCTCGTTGTCGTTCCAATCGAGATAGCCCGTCAGGCGCGCCGAGGCCGTGAGCGGTCCGCGCACATACGAGGCAGCGAAGGATTGCAACCAAGTATGTCGGCCCACGTGGCTGTCGGTTTGCAGGTTGCTGCGCAGCCTTTGATGAAACCAGTCCGTCGTGTAGGCCACGGTCCATCCCTGTGCGATTCTGCGCGAGAGGCCCGCTGTGGCATACCATTCCTGCTGGCGATAGTGCTGGCTGAGGCGTCCGCCGGGGTATTGGTTGTCCACGTCGTCGTATTGGCTTTCGTTCCAAGCGTATTTTGCTGCTGCCATCAGGCTCCATCGTCCTTCCTTCCACGACCGCCTGTGCTGCAACTGCGCCAATGCGCGTCGCTCGTGGAGGAGTTCACTGCCCTTCTTCGTATAGAGAATGACCTGTCCGGGCAACTGGCGATCATCGTCGCCGTACATAGCCAACGCGCTCCATCGTCCACCGCCGCGGTCGTAGGTCAGGAGGCTTGCCTCCGCCCCACCCGCCTGCATTCGGCTGTGCTCGCGGCGTTCGTGCGTGGTCAGTTGTATGTTCTTCCAAGTATAGGGGTAGTCGTTCTTGCCATAATAATAATGTCCTGCCACTCCCACGAGGCTTCGCTCTCCCGCTCGCGCTGTCAGGCGGCAGGAAGGGGCCCACGTGGAGAACGCGCCCTGCCCCAGCGCCACCTGTCCCCAAAGTGGGCGTGCGGAGTTGGTGGTTTCGGCGGTGGGCTGGAGGTCGAGGGTGGAGGCGCCAAGGTTGCGCACGGGCGTGAGGAGGTCTGCCCCATCGCCCACCACGAGCCGCAGCGCGCTGATATTGTCCAGCGAGAAGCGCGAGAGGTCGGTCTGTCCCTGGCGGGCATCGCCCACGGCCAGTCCGTCGTATGTCACGATGGTATGTGCGGCTCCCAGTCCGCGCACGCTGACGGTCTTAAGGCCACCTGCGCCACCATAATCGCGCAGGTTGACACCGGCCATCCGTCGCAGGGCGCCCGGCATATCCACCACACCCATCTCAGCAAGTCTATCGACCGTGAGTGTTTGCTGGGGCGAGCGCGTTGCAAGGTCCGACTGATAGGGCCGCGAAGACACGACCGCCGCGGGAAGGGTATCGTGCAACGGCTCCTCAGCCCAAACGGACAGGATGGGTACAAGTGTGGCTAGCAAAAAAAATAATCGCATAAAGCAGCGGGGGATGACCTCCAAGGCTTTCCTCGAGCCCTCGTGGAGATACGACAATCAAACAGCGGCAGGTCTTCTGGCTTCACCTTTCTCCGAGCGCCTTCCCACTTCCTCTTCAGCAAAACGAGGAAGCAGTGGCCTATTGCCCAGAGTGCATCACAACGACGCGTCGTCATTGTCAAAATAAAAGGCATACAGCAGCGGGACTGCACGGGATTCTCACCCGTTTCCCTTTTCACACGTCAGCATCCACGCCAATGGGCGGACACCTCCGTGACCGTGTTTCGCCTGCAAAGGTAATAACGAAAAACAAACGGGCAAAAGGTTTTGAGGAAATTTTGGCTGGGCGCGGTGGGCTTTTAATATGAAGTTTGCGGATTTTTCTAGCACGATTTTTTAAGGTAGGTTCTATAAATTAGCTTGCGATGTATTCCGAATGAAAAACAAAAAGATACGGTGCGAGAGGCGTAAAGACATCCAAGTCAATTTATAAAATATGATTCCTTTGAAACTAATTTATAGAACCTACCTTAACTGATTTGACAAATATTCCCCCATTACATGGCAACTTCTCCAATAATAAACTATATTTGCATAATAAATAAATGCGAAGATAAGATAGTCAAGAACTATGAGCAAGAAATATTTAGAAAAACAAGACCAACTGCAAGATTCATTTGTTTCAGACCTAAAGAAAATCGCAAATGAAGCACGTAGTCAAGCTTATCGTGCGGCAGATCATCTGTTGGTGGTACGCAATTGGCTTATTGGATGGCGAATAGTAGAACAAGAACAGGTAGGAAAAGAGCGTGCCGAATATGGCAAAAAGACAATAGATGTCGCTTCTCAGATTCTCACCCAAGAATTTGGCAAGGGATTTGGGCTGACAAGCATAAAGAATATGCGCTCTTTCTACCTGATATTCAATAAGCTGCGAATTGGTCAAGCATTGCTTGACCAATTCGGAATAACCGATAAATCAATTCGTCAAGCACTGCTTGACGAATCGGCGATACCATTATATCCTAATATTTCATGGCTTCACTATGAGCGTTTGATACGTGTTAAAGATGAAGCCGCCCGATTGTGGTATTTGAAAGAAACGGCTCGCGAGCAATGGGACTATCGTACCTTGCAACGCAACATTTCGTCACAATATTACTATCGTTTGCTGCAAACACCAGAACAATTACGTTATGAAGTAAGTGATGAGATGCGATCTCTAACCACAAATTTTGAACAGGACAAACACTCCTATTTAAAGAATCCCATTATTGCGGAGTTCTTAGGATTGCCTCAAAACCCTGTCTATAGCGAGTCAAAATTAGAGACTGCCATAATTGACCATTTACAGACCTTCATCATGGAGTTGGGTAAAGGTTATGCGTTTGTGGCACGCCAGCAACATATCAAGACCGATATGGGGGATTTCTATATCGACCTTGTTTTCTACAATATCATATTGAAATCGTATCTAATCATTGATTTGAAAACCACACAAATAACCCATCAGGATGTAGGTCAGATGGATATGTACATACGGATGTATGATGAACTGAAAAAGGAAGAAGGTAATAATCCCACAATAGGTCTGTTGCTATGTTCAGATACCAGCAAAGACCTTGCACGATATTCCATTTTGAAAGATAGTAAGCAACTTTATGCTGCCAAGTATCTTACGTATCTGCCTACAGAAGAAGAATTAAGTCGTGAGATTCGTGAACAAAAAGAATTCTTCGAGCTACAGGAGGGAAAGAATACCTTGTGCTAATATTGATTAGTGATGAAAATAAGATACTATTCTATTGTTTTTATTTTGCTACTCTTATTCTCTTGCAAGTCTTCACCAAAATTCATGCAGTGTGATTATTGTAATGGTGAAGGAGAAGTCTTCGTAGAATGTAGCGAATGTAATGGTTGTGGATATTTGATGTGCATCGACTGTAGTGGAGGTGGTATAGTTGTATGCTATGATTGTAGTGGTACTGGACGTAACTGCTGTAGTTATTGTTATGGTACAGGAAGAAATGGCATGTGTATAATGTGCCTTGGTCTTGGATATGATGAAGATGGCAATTTTTGCGTTTTTTGCGATGGGACAGGAAAAGACAATTGTTTACATTGCTATGGCGAAGGTTATAGAGATTGTGAAGAATGCGGTGGGGATGGTAAAATAGTATGTAGTGGGTGCGGTGGTGATGGAAAAATCCGATGCTCAGAATGCTATGGAGAAGGAAAAATAAAACAGGAATGCCCTGAATGTAATGGAAGTGGACGAAAATTTTTCTGAACATAACTACCCAAAATACCCCAGCACCCCCTGCACATGCAGCCGCACGATGCTGTCCAAGCCCTGTTGGCTCAACAGGTAGGCCACGTCGGCCTGGTTGTCTTGGAAGAGGTTTTCGGTGAGGGCGGCTGCGCATTTTGTGTGGACGAGGACGTAGAAATTGGCTTCTTGGTCGGGGTCGCCGTCGGAATGGTCTGTGCGGAAGGGTCGCTGCTTGCGGTCGTAGAGGCCCTTCTGCTTGTTTTCCTCAAAACGAGCCGCGTAGTCGGCCAAGGCGATGCGGGCGGCCTCGTACAGGCTGGTGGCCAGACGGTCGCTTTCGGTCTGTCCCTTGCAGGTATATACGCTCCAGCCGCCTGCTGTGCGCCACTGCCTGCCCGAACCTGCGGCATTAACGTGTATGCTCAGATAGAGGCAGTTGTGCTTGCCATAATGGTCGCACAGGCCATTGACGATGCGGCAGCGCTTGCGCAGTTCTTCCGTCTGCGTGCCCTGAATGAGGTCGTCGGGCAGGTCGATAAAGACGGTGAAGCCCGCTGCTTCCAACTCTTTCTTGACGCGGAAGCATACCTCGCGGCTAAACTGATATTCGTAAAACTTCTTGTCAGGGCTACAGTTGCCGCCCACGTTCTTGCGATGGGCTGTGCCCAAGATGACGATTCGTCTGTTCATTTCTATATGGGTTCTTTCTATTTGAAAACAATAAGAGGGAGAGGGCGTGCACGATGGGCGCGCCCCCTCCCGAGGGATGGTTATCCGAAGTAGGCGCAGCCAGCAAAGACGCCGCTTAGGGCGGTGAGGGCTGCCACGAGCACTTGGATGATGATGGCAAAGACGTTGTGCTTGCCGTTAGGACTGGCACTGGCGGCTAGCGCCATACTGCCGTTTTCGAGGGTTTCGTTTGCGGTTGTCATGGTTGGTTTGTAATTTTAGAGGTTTCAGATAAGTGGTAAATCGAAAAGTTTGTGTACTTTTGCCGTTGCTAATACAGCAGGTCGCCCCTGTAGTTCAACGGATAGAATAGAAGTTTCCTAAACTTTAGATCCGAGTTCGATTCTCGGCGGGGGTACAAGCGCAGCCGTGTGGTTGCGCTTTTGTTTTTTCATCTCTAATAAAGGTAGGTTCTATAAATTAGTTCCAATGGAAGGCAGGGTTCCTATTCTTTCATTCAGTCACGTAGCCCGCTACGCTCCTTCATGGAAAACAAAAACCTACGGCACGATAGCCGCAAATCCATCGCAAGCTAATTTATAGAACCTACCTAAAATGAGAAGGATTGCCCAGAGGGCTGCCGTGGGTTGCAAGCGCACTGGGAGGGCGGAGGCTTCCCACAGGCGCAGGCCCTTGAACAATCCTAATCAACTCAGCGGTTGGCTATTGGCCTTCGGGACGCTACTGTTCCTCTTCGACGGGGCCGAGGTGGCTGTAAACGTCGCCTGCCTTCATGAACTGCATATCGGGATTGAGCACGGAGAGTTTGTGGCGCATATTGGGCGATGCCAAGAAGCGTACGTTTACGCGGCGAATATTCTTGGCCATAAAGTCTGTGCGGTTCAGTGCGCCTTCGGATTTGATGGTGGCGCGGAAGGTGCCGAGGTCGCCAAGGCGCACGCTGGCTCCATTACGGAGGTAGTTCACAATCTCCTCTTCAAGGGCAGAGAGCACGGCCTTCACATCGTGGATCGTGACGGTACACTTCTCGGAGATGACGGTGGCAAGTTGCTGACAATTGACGGGAATCGGACTAATCAACCGAGCATAGAACTTTACGGACTGGTCGATGGGGCTCTTGCAAGCGAAAACATTGTACTTCAACATAGTTTTTTCTGTTTTTAAATGATGAATAATTTGGGTTTGTTCTGTTTGATTCGCCGCATCAGCGGTGGACGCTGCTTGCGTGGTGAATCGTTTATCAACGTTGACAATGCAAAGGTACGAAGCCCCAAGACCCGCCTGCTGCAAAACGCTGCAAATGGAGCAAAATACAGCACACGTATCTGGCTGTATGTTGTTCGTTATCAGCGAGGGAATTTCTTTTGAAAAAAACTTGGGTTGGTAAATCAGCCCGGCCTTTCCTGCGAACGGAAGAAGCACCTGGCATCTTCGCCAAAGGGATTCGGCGAGGGAGGCGGTGCGCGCACGAGGCTTGACAGAAGAATAAAGGTAACTACTCAGGTGGTTGCAGAATGCGAGTCAATGTACCGCGCGTTGCTCTAGGCTTGTATCAGATATGAAAGACAAAAACCGAGATAAACCCCTTGAAGAGTCTGGGGGCTTCGCCCTGGTGTTTGGGCTTCGGGTGGGTCTTATAAGAGCAAGCTCTTAACGCCCCAGCCGAAACCCAACCC
>SFID01000011.1 GCA_004555425.1 Bacteroidales bacterium | reverse complement strand
TATACCATTTGATTCGCAGTAACCCTGAGAATTAGGGAGATTACGGATAACATCGCGAACGACCTCTTCAGGCGCCTCAAAACCAAAATTCGCGGTGACCACTATGGAGAGAACGAGAAGGACAATGGGAACAACATTCCTTTGACTGACGCAGACATTATGAATCTGGTTGATGTAATCAATCAGCCAGACGGCATATTGTATGGCATTGACAAGAAAGACGGCAGGAAACTGTTCTTCTTTCTAAAGGATGCAGGCAATGGACTGTATAATCTTACGGAGGTTTGCAGTACCAAGAAGGGCAATATTACTGCAAAGAGTTTCTTCAAAACAAAAAAGAAAGGTATCAACCAGCGAGTTATGGAGATTACAGACTCCCTACTCCCTACGTCCGTAACGTACTCTGGTGAATTCCTTTCTTCGGGTGCAAAATTACCAAATATATTTGATATTATTACTGTCCGCTAAATATGGCAACCCTCATTCCAACTCATTGAGACACAATAGCAGGGATGACAGTATGTTAATGACAAGCCCCCTTAGTAATTTTCTGTTGCTCCCGGTGGTGATTCAGCCGCCGCTTCAAGCATGAGTTTCATGTCGGCCATCCGGCCTGTTGAAGAATTTTTTCATGTTGAGGTATTCCATAAGCACAATGCGCACCATAGTTGCCAGCCCAGAGAAACTCCACCGCCTTTCTAAGGAACTTTGAAGTAGGGAAAGCAATAGATTAGCAATGAGCGTGACCCATATTTGTATCTTGATGGCGTTGGCACTCTCTCCGTAGAAGTAGCGTAGGGGGAAATTCTGCTTTATCTGCTTGAAAAGAGACTCTATCTGCCACCTGCGGCGGTAGATGGCTACGATTTTCTCCATGGGCATCTCGAAGTCGTTCGTAAGCAACGATACCAACTTCGACGACTTTCCCTTCTTGATATCCACGTATGTGATGATACGCGCTATATGGCTGATACCGCCCTTTCTGAACACCACCACCTGCTCACGGTATTCCATCAGCCCCTTCCCGTTCATATCCATGCAGTCTGCCAACACCTCATACTTGAGGTTTTTCTTCATCTTGGTGACATAGACGACATTTCTCTTGGTCAGTTCCTCAAACTTCTCATAGTTGATATATGCACGGTCAAGGGCAACAATCTCCCCGTGCTTGAAATGGCTGGGGGCGAGCATGAAGGAGTCGTTGGTAGCGGCGGAGGTGAACTTCACGTCACAATGTACTCCCTCGTTTGCATGAATGACGGAATGCACCTTTATGCCACCTGACAGGGTACTGCGCTTTGGAACCCTGTCAATGCCTATGTTTGAAGCTTGCGCACCTCTGCCGTCATTGCAGCCTCTATCTCGCGCAGGGAGTCGAAGCGCATAATGACTGCATACAGCATTGTAAGGAGATGGGTGAAGCCGTCAAAACTCTTCACATACCGCTCACCGCCGTTTTTACGGCTTAATTTAACTATTTTATCATGGTCGAGAGCTTTTATCAACTGACCATATACCGGCTGTCCGAAGAAATGTGTACTTTTGCTCATGTTATCTGGGTTTTGATGCAAGAACAAAGGTAACAAAAAAGGGTTGATATCTCGTGGGAAATGTCAGCCCTAAATTGTATCTTCACCAAAAGTTTAGCCAAAAGTTTAGCGGACAGTAATATTTTTTTTGCATATTCTGCCTGTTCCAAATGCAGAATAAGAGGCCAAAATAAGGCCAAATGTTTCCCAAAAATCAGGAGAGTGTTTCCCAAGCCATTCATATGTTTCCCCAAAAACTCCAGATGTTTCCCAAAATTTCAGGCCTTAAAAATACATTTTTCACGCCCTGAATGTTTATTTGGAAATTTAGAAAATTGGGGGTGCGCTGGTTTGAATGGATTTTTCCCTGCTATCTTGAATCAACTTAGGGTTCTTCTTCTATTTCATAAACGGCGATGTTGCCCTCGCTCTCCTGAAACACCACCTTGTAGCAGTTGGGGATGAGCGTGCAGATGTGGTGGGCCATATTTTCGGCTGTGGGATTGAAGGGGACTAGGTCGTTGAGGTATTGGTGGTCGAAGGCTTTCTCTACGCGCTCTTTGATGAGAGAGAAATCTACAACCATGCCGTTTTCGTCGAGTTGACGCGAACGGCAATATACGGTGATGATGGCGTTGTGGCCATGCAGACGGGTGCATTTACTGGGGTAGGTAAGGGTGAGGTGGTGGGCAAATGCAATTTCTATGCGTTTTTGAACGTAGTACACGGTGTTGACGTTTTGAAGGTTTGAAAAGAATAGGGATTAGCGATGCTGGCGAGCGTCTACTGCTCCTGCACGCTTCTGGCTGGTCTTAATATCGCGCCGCAGGAGTGGCGACCATCCATCAGGAGTGTGAGCGGAGCATTCAGGCGGAGGTGGCGGATATATCGCGTTTCGTAAACGGCTGGCTGACTGTCCAACCATTGGAAATCCACAAAGCCCTGGCCTCGGTGCGGCGCAACGGTAAAGTAGCCTACGCCGAAGGAGGTGAGATTCTGGAAGAAATGCGTGCCTTGCGAAGGGTCAATGCGATAGCCGTCGAGGGAGGTTTCCACAATGGCGCGGGCCATGCAGATATTCGACCAACTGACGGGAATGCCCAGCGAGGGATCGCTGCTGCCCCAGCGGCCAGGACCGATGAGGATGTAGCCCGAGGAATCGGCGGGGAAGCGACGGTTGAACTGATCCATCTCGGCTGCGATGGCTGGCGTATGGAGGGCTTCAAAGGCTTCGGGGCGGATGTAGATGATGTCGCAGATGTCGGTGGCTTTGCCGTTGCCGAGCATCTCCGTGCTCTTCACGAGGCAATCGGATTCGGGAATCGAGGCAACGTCCTCTTCGACACGCGCATTGCTATCCACGATGGGGCGAATCTGCAAGAGGTAGAAGCCTGCCTGTGGCGGTGTGCCGTCGTTTGCAGGGCGGATGTCCATGGCAAATTCTATTTCAACGGGGCGTCCCATCTCGCGACTGCCGATGCGGAGCAGTTCGCTGATGGTTTCGGCCAAGGGGAAAACCTCGGCTTGCAGGATGCGGTCGAAGGAAATGATGGCACGGCCCTTGCCTGTCCAGCCTGGCAGGATCGTCTCGGTGTCAATCTCGAAGGTGGAGGCCACGTATCGCAACGTGCCATGCGCATTGGCACTACGCACGGGCAGGGTCAGGAGATTGAAACCATCGTCCACGCGAAAGTCTGTGGGCAGATTGGTCAGGTCGAGCGCAACAAAGCGGGTCTGTGTCTCGCGCAGGGCATATTCGGGCGAACTAAGTTGGAGGATGTGGTGGGGATGCGCCGGCGAGAAGCGCAGCGTGCGCCCGCCATCAACGAGATATTTGCCCAGTCCGAAGGCCAGATTTACGATGCCCTCCTCGGGCTTCTCCTCTCCAATGGGATAGAAATTGAGCGAACGACCCACACCAGAGAGGGTGGGGTAGAAGGTGGTGAGTTCCTGCAATCCGTGGCCCGCCACGGGGACGCTTGCGGTGTGGGGCGAGCCAATGACTTCCTGCAGAACAACGGCCATCTTCTCTTGGTCAATAAGGTTTTGTGTGGCCGTGAGGTACGCCTTGCTGTCGCGGTAGAACACCGAAGCATAGACCGACTTGATGGCGGAACGCAGGAGGTCCATCATCTGCGAGCGGTCGTTGGGTTTGGGGATCATATAGGTGGCGTAAACTCCTGCGAAGGGCTGATAATGGGAATCCTCAAGGAGGCTGGACGAGCGCACCGCAATCGGGCCGTGCACCACTTCGAGCAGTGCCGTCAAGTCGTCAATAACGTGCTGCGGCAGGGTGGCATCGAGGAATGCCTGGAGGATTTCGGGGTCGGGGCTGTCGCTGAGCGCAATGGGATAGAGATGGTTGCTCTCCATAAATTCATCAAAGATGTCTGTACAGAGCACCACAGTCTTGGGAATGCCCACTGTGAAATTGTCTGTGCCGAGGCGCGGATAGCGACTGACCATCGTCCCCATGAAGGCCAGGCCACGTCCCTTGCCGCCGAGCGAGCCGTTGCCAATACGGGCAAACGAGCCATATTCATCGAAACGTCCGCGCTGATAGATGGCAACAACGCCTGTGTTCTTCATCTTGCGATAGCCGATAATGCAGTCGCTGATGAGCTCACGGGCTTCGTCCATGTGGGCATATTCGCTCACATCGACCTTCTTGAGAATCATCGCAGGCGGAAACATAGCTCGCGAGAAAAAGAAGCGCGAAAAATGGTCGTGCGACAGATGGTAGCGCAGGGAGTCATCGGGGATTTCGCGCAGATGAGTCTGAAGGTCCTTGAGGTTGCGGATGCGCATAATCTCACGGCCTGTCTGCGGATTGATAATGATGAAGTCGCCAAAGCCAAAGCCCGACATGATTTCTCTGCGCAGGTCCTGCGGATAACTCTTGGAGTGCTTGCTGATAAATGCGGCATTGAGTTCAGCAGCACAGGCGCGACCTGCCTCTTCGCTCGATTCAAGGATGATGGGCAGTCGAGGGTCGTGCTCGCGAAAACGCTTGGCCAAACGATAGCCCGCCATAGGGTCCTTGCAACCTTCGCGCTTGAAACTCATATCGGAGATGACGCCGAGGATATTGTCGCTGTAGGTTTCGTAGATTTCGATGGCCTCCTCGTACGTTCGGGCCAGCATCACCTTGGGGCGGCCGCGCATACGCATGGTCTTGAGGTGGTCGTTGAGGGCTTCCTTCGAGAACTCCTTGCTCTGCTCGAGCACAAAACGATAGAGGTGGGCCAAAGCCGAGGAGTAGAAGCGGATGCTGTCCTCAACGAGGAGAATTATCTGCACTCCGACCGAAGCACTGTCCTGCGGCGCGTTCCATTTGTCCTCAATCAACTTGATGATAGCCATCAGCAACTCGGCATTGCCCAGCCAGGAGAACACGTAGTCTATGCCCGTCAGGTCCTCGCCCTCCACGCGGCGGCTAACTTCGCGGGAGAAGGGCGTCAGGACTACAATGGCAATCGTGGGATGGAGATGCTTGATATTGCGGGCGGCGGCAAAGACATCGGTGCCCGCCATATTGGGCATAACGATGACGAGCTCGAAATTGCGACTGGCCAACTCCACGAGGGCTTCTTCCTCGGTGGTCACGCGGGTGAACCGCGGCGGATATCGCAGGCTGAGCGATGTATATTCATTGAAGATGAGTTCGTCAACGCGGCCATCGTCTTCAAGCATGAAGGCATCGTATTTGGTGGCAATGAGTAGGACATTGTAAATGCGCCGCTTCATCAGCTGCGCAAAGGGTGTGTCGCGGAGGACAATGTCCTTGAGTTTGGGAATATTGCTCATGGTTGATGGTGTAGGAGGAGAGCAGTTTATGGCTGCTTGTTATTCTTGCGCGCAGCTTCTTGTCGTGCCTCTTTCAACAGAGAGTAAGACCAGGAGATGCCGAGCTCGCCGGCCCTGCTGAGATGGGGAATGGACAAGGCGGCATCGCCTCGGAGGAGATAGAGCACTCCTATATTATAATGCGCCTCGGCATGGTTGTGCTCTAGCTCGAGGATGGCCAGCAATTGATCGATGGCTTGGTCCGTCTGCTCTAGGGCGTGGAGAATGCAGGCGCGGTTGTACATGATAGTCGTGGCCTGTGGGTGTCGCTGCAAGGCTTGGTCCGTTGCAGCCAATGCTGCGCGCAAATGTTCGGGCTGGCTGCCACCGCCCTGTGCTTCGTCCATACTGCTCGCTGATAGTTGGAGGGTGAGCAGGAGAGCGTAGTCCTGAGCGTCGAGCGTGCTGTCGGCCACTACGGACAAGGTATTGGCTGCCAGATTGAAGGCTTCTGCGTAAGCTTTTCGCTGGATCTGCTCAACGGTTTCCCAGATACAGGCGGCCTGCTGGTCGTGCTCAAGGTCAATCTGGGATTCTGCGCTTTCCGTGGTGACGGCAGGCCGCGACTGCTGCAAGGAGTCTGCGGCCTGTTGTGCGGCAGCGCTCTTCCATCCTGTGGTCAGCACCAAACGCGTGGGCAGAGCGTGGCGATTGTTAAACCGCTCCAGTTCGGGCAAGAAGAGGAGCGTGAGGCGTTCGTCGGGCGTAACGGTGGTTTGTTTGCATAGACGCAAGGCTGGCAACAGGTGTCGGTGCGCGGCTTGGTTCTGCACCCGACCCAGGAGTTCGTTCACATAGCGGCCGATAGTGTCGGGATTTTCTTCAATGGGCTTGTCATAAACGTCAAGGCTATGATCGTTGCGTTGACGCACCCGATGGTATTTCCGTTTTGCTTCTCCAGGCTTATAAAACAGGTCCAGATTGGCGCGTACCAACTTCGTCTCATCATCTTTGGCCCCTTTCGTGTCACCTATGAGGCGGCGCAGGCGGGCTCGTGTCTGATAACCATAGAGGAAATTGGGATATTCGGCCAGCAGTATGGTATAGTCACTGATGGCCTTGCGGTAATCGCCTGTTTCCTCAAGGAGTAGCGCGCGATTGTAGCGCGCCAGGGTATTGTCGGGCTCTGCTTGCAACACAAAATTGAAGTCTTCAATAGCGCGATTATTGTCGCCCAACTGCGCGCGAAGCAGTCCGCGATTGTAGTGGGCCACAAAGTGATTGGGCACTAGGGAAATGACGGCATCGTAATCGGCGAGTGCACCGCCAAGACGGAAGATAGCTGTGCGCGCACTGGCTCTCGCCAACAGAGCTTCGTAGTCCGTAGGCTGCTGAGCAATGTATTTCGACAGACAGGAATCAGCCAGTTCAAAATCTTCAAGTTTCAAGGCATAGCGCCCTTTCAAGTGCCACGCAGAGCGCGATTGCGGTGCCACACACAGCAGGGAATCTGCCCAAGCAATGGCCCCTAAGGTGTCACCCCGCTCCAAGGAGACCTGCGCGAGTATCTCGTATGGCTTCTCCCACGTGGGCCATAGTTCGCGCAGGCAATCTAATTGCGTCACGGCCTCGTCCCACTCCTTGAGTTGGATATAGCAGAGTGTGCGATTGTAGAGCGCAGCTTGGTTTTTCGGTTGGTCCTTGATAGCATGGTTGTAGTCGTCAATGGCACCGCGGAGGTTGTCATTGTGAATCCGACAGAGGCCGCGCAACAGATAGACATCTGTTTGAAATGGACTGCGCGCTATCGAACGGCTGCAATCTTCCTCGGCCCCGCTGTAGTCTTCGAGCGAGAATTTTGCATATGCCCTATAATAATATGGCGTGGCGAGGTGTGGTTTGCCGTCAATCACGGTGCTGAATAGTTGGATGGCTCTCACATAGTCGTCGGCGGCCAAGGCGTTGCGCCCCATGATAATGACATTGTCCGCATTGACTTGCGCCCACACCCTTCCGCCTGTCACCAGTGTGGTGAAGGCAAGAAGCAGAAAGAAATATCGGCCTAGGAATGTGCGCATAGGGTAGGGGAGAATAGGGGAAAGGGACGGATTTATTTGGTCTTGTATCCGCAGCGGAACTTTCCCTTGACAAGGGCGGTCATCTTACTGCGAATCATCTGCTTGCGAAGGGGCGTGAGGCGGTCGGTAAATACCTTGCCTTCGAGGTGGTCAATCTCGTGTTGCAATACGCGGGCCAGGTAGCCGTCCACCCATTCTTCGCGCTCGGTAAAGTCGGGCTCCATCCAGCGCACCAAGATGCGCGTGGGACGTTTCACGGGCTCGTGAATACCAGGCAGGCTCAAGCAACCTTCGTCCATTGTCTTCGTTTCGCTGTCGTCGTATTCAAGGATATGGGGATTGATATACGCATGATTGAAATCGGCGTATTCGGGGTATTCATCCTTTAGTACATCGAGTGTCACAACGACCACGCGGATATCTTTCCCAATCTGGGGAGCTGCCAGTCCGACGCCTTCGCTTCGATACATAGTTTCAAACATATCCTCAATGAGTTTCGGCAGTTCGGGATAATCGGGCGTAATGTCCTGTGCCACTTTGCGCAATACGGGTTGTCCGTATGTGTAGATAGGTAAAATCATGATGTTTTTATATTGATTGTTTATTTATTCAGTTTTAATATTTTCCTCTGTATGTGATATTTGTGCCAGTAAGGAATCTGTTAGAACATTCCGTTCTGCCGTGACTCCATATAGCTTTGCAGAATGATGGTAGCACTAATTTCGTCCACCAAAGCCTTGTCTCTGCGCTTCATTTTGCCCAATCCTGCATCACGCATGGTCTGATGAGCCATGACAGAAGTAAATCGTTCGTCCCACCAAGTGAGAGGCATTTCTGGAAACAGGCGTTGAAGACTGGCCACAAAGGTTTCCACGCGTTTTAGGTTTTCTGAAGGTTGTCCGTTGGGCTGCATCGGTCGGCCGACTACAATCAGGTCCACCTTTTCACGGGCCACATAGTCTTTTAGGAATGCAGACAATTCTGCCGTTGCAACCGTGGTTAATCCTTGAGCAATGATTTGCAGAGGATCCGTCACAGCAATACCTGTGCGTTTGCGACCATAGTCAATAGAAAGGATTCTGCCCATACGATGGTGATGTTTTGTGTTGCTTTAGGTAGGTTCTATAAATTAGTTTCAATGCAAGGCAGGGTTCTATTTAGCTTGGATGTTTCGGAATTACGTCCGTCTGTTGCACCGTATCTTTTTGTTTTTCATTCACTCACGTAGACCGCAACGATCCTTTATGGAAAATCAAAACCTACGGCTCGATAGCAGCGAATACATCGCAAACTGATTTTCAGAACTTACCTTTAGAAAATTCAATATTTCGTTGATACTATTTTAGGCTTAGCCTTAATCCTGCAAAGATAGCGAATCACGCGAAAATCACCAAGTCTGCTCCATCTATTTTGTCTATTGCAAGTTCGAAGTTTATTCTGCGCAGACTATTCAAGCCCGAGCAATTTTTTTCCAATAGGCCAGTAGAAGAGAGGCCGTTGACTATATTTCCTATTCTTCCGTATTCTTATTAAACATAATGGTGATTCTATGTATGGGAAATAGAGATTTATTTTGGCGTTATACGAACGTCGCTACAGGTTGTCCGTAAACGTTAATCAATAGTTTGTAAAAGTTGTTGGACTAAAAGAAAATTGAAACGGACTGAAGGAAAATCAAAAACGGACTAAACGAAAATTGAAATGGACTAAAGGAAAATCAGAAACAGACTACAGGAAATCAGAAAAGGATTACGGGAAATCAGAAACGGACTACAGGGTAAACATAAACTGGGAGTCGGACTGTTGGCCTAGTTAATCATACCAGCAAATTCAAACATCTGGCGATACGCATTTACCTTTTTATCTAATGAAAGCGGATAAGCACGTGAGGATGAAGGTAATCGGTATAAATAGATATCTGTTGTGATTGCTGAACTTTGCGGAATTTTTACATACTGACCCACGCCAGGAACTTCAGACAGCGATAAGGTTTCGCAGATCGTTCGCGTGGCTTTCTCGCCCGTTGTCACGATAACACGGCATTGGGGAATCTGGCGCAACAGAGCAGGTATGTCAGTGGGCTCTACAATTTCCAGAAATTTGTCGGAGGCATTGTCTTTCAGCCTGCGCACGGCGGTTGCAGTATCGAAAAATCCGATACCTTTATCGTTCAGAAAATCAATGATTTCAGGGAGACGAAACGTTTTATTGGCTTCATCCACAAAATGAAGTTTGTCGCCAAAGAAAATGGCTCCTTCAATGCGCCAATGGTCGTTGATATAATTGGGATAGAAAAAGTCAAAGCCCTTGGCCCAACGCTTGCGCGCCGGCGGAAAACTGCCGAGAAAAAGTACGCTGCATCCCTCTGGTAAAAATGGATGCAGCGGATGGTATTCCAAATCGGCAGTCGAACGGTCAATATTTGCTTGATTCTTATAGGATAACATTGGTTTGTCTAAAGGAAAGGCTTTACTGTCTGATTGTGCCCAAGATGGCATTTTCTTTGAGAAAAGAAGGGGCGAAAAGTCTCCCACTCCCCTATCCTATCCCCAGAAGAAATAACTGATAAGTACGGCACCAATAATACCGGCAAGGTCTGCCAAGAGGCCGCAACTTACGCTGTAGCGATACTTCTTGATACCCACGCTACCGAAATAGATGGCCAGAATGTAGAATGTCGTATCGGTGCTTCCTTGCAGGACGCTGGTGAGATGGCCCACGAAGGAGCAAGTGCCGTGCGAGGTCCACGATTCCAACATCATGCCGCGAGCACCCGCACCATTCAGAGGTTTGAGCATGGCCACAGGCAGGGCGTCTACCCAATCGCTATTTAGGCCACAGAATTCTACACAGGTGCGCACACCATCCTGCACCATTTGCAAGGAGCCGCTGGCTTTGAAAACACCAATGGCGGCGAGGATTGCCACGCAGTAGGGAATCAGGCTCACGGCCGTTTGAAAACCGCCCTTCGCTCCTTCAATAAACGAAGCATAAACGTTGATACGTTTGCGCATTCCCGAAATCAGGAAAATGGCGATGGCTCCGAGAATGAGGATGGCCGATAGCAGATTGCAGAATGCCTGAATTTCCTCGCTCGTTTCCATTCCGTGGATAGTCCAGAAGAGGGCAGCCACAATCGCACCAATGACACCGAACATCACGAAGAAGGCGCGGCGAAACAGGTTTATCTTCTGGTAGATGCTCACAAGCAAGAGGCCCATCATGGTGCTACACATCGTGGTGAGCAGGAGCGGAATGAAGCAGTCCGTCGGCGTCACACCAGCGGCTGCCATAGCAGCGGCACTGCCGTACTCCTGAAGCATGGCCTGGCTTCGGTACGCCATGATACTGACGGGAATAATCGTGAGCCCCGAAGTATTCAGAACGAGGAACATAATCATGGCATTGCTGGCCGTGTCCTTCTTATCGTTGAGACTCTGCAACTCCTGCATGGCCTTCAGACCGCAAGGGGTGGCCGCATTGTCAAGACCGAGCATATTGGCCGAGACGTTCATAAAAATGCTGCCCAGTGCGGGATGTCCGTTGGGTATATCGGGAAACAGTTTGGTCAGCACGGGGCTGAGGAATTGGGCCAATCTGTTCACCAATCCACTATCTTCGCCCACTTTGAGGATGCCCATCCACAAGGTGAGTGTGCCCGTAAGACCGAGCGTGAGGTCGAAAGCATATTTGGACATCTCGAAGGTCGAGTCCATCATTGCGGGCAACGATTCCACATCACCCATAAAGACCAAACGGACGACGCCGACCAGGATGCCGATTAGGAAAAGCGCGAGCCAAACATAGTTTAGTGCCATTCTATTAAGGTTGGTTGTATAAATTAGTTTCAATGGAAGGTAGGAGAACCTACCATATTAGGTAAAAAAGAGGACGTTTGAACTAGGACTTTACGATAGTCTTAGAAAAATATCGAATGCAAAAATACGGAAAAATGGCTAATTATTTCACACCTACATACGTAAATGTGATTTAATGGGAGAAAAAACAGCGACTTTTCTTACCTGCTAAAAAATATTACTACTTTTGCAAACGTAAACATTTACAAAAGGTAGGTTCTATAGATTAGTTTGCGATGAATTCGCTGCTATCGTTGCCGTAGGTGTTTGTTTTCCATAAAGGAGCGTAGCGGGCTACATGAATAAATGAGAAATAAAAACCAGAGGTGCGAGAGGCATGAAGGCATCCACGCAGCATAGAAACCCTGCCTTCCATTGAAACTAATTTATAGAACCTTCCTTTATAGAAATTACCAAAAACATACTGAATGAAACGCACATTCCTCCCCCTACTGTCGTTCACCGCATTCTTGGTTGTCTGTTTCTTTACCGCCTGTGGTTCGGATGCAGCCAAGGAAGGCAATCCCATAAACACCGATTCGCTTACCGCCACAGAAAGCAGGCCTGTTGCCGTCAAGGAACTCAAGATTGACCGCCCAGGCTTCAAGCATATATACCTAGTGGCTGACCAGACGGACGAACGCCATATATATAAGGATAAGGTGAACCGCCCGAATACTTTCCTTGTCATCAGTAAGCGCGAGTACCGTTTGTATGTCTATGAGCGTGCGGGGCAGGACACACTTTTGGCTGCCTCCTTCCCCGTTTGCTATGCCATCAATCCCGAGCCTAAGGAGGGCGAAGGTGATGACCGCACACCCGAATGCAGCCTCCAGCATCCCTTCACAATTTCGCAGATAGTGGATGCCAAAACGTGGTGCTTTGATTTTCAGGACGGCCGTGGCATGATTGCAGCCTTTGGCGATTGGTTTTTGCGTCTGGACCTCTCAAATTCTTTCCCCGACAATCCAAAACTGGCAGCCAACAGGAGCATCGGTTTGCATGGCAGCACGGGCAACGAAATGTCGGTGCCAGGCCGCGACAGCCATGGATGCGTTCGCCTGCTTGATGCAGACATTGCTTTTCTCCACGACCATTATATCCAACTAGGCACACAGGTTGTCATCAAGGGTATCAACGAAAAGAAATGGCCGTTTGAGGTCAAGGCACAACAGCGTCTGGGCGACAAATACAAGGCTCCCAAGCCTGGCAATAAGGCGTTTGCTTCTGCAGGTACTTCTAAATAAAAGTGTCAAAGCTCACCTCGCTCCCTGCTTCCTTATTATAGGGGGAGGCCAGCTATCCATACAAATTCATAATAAACAAATTATTTCTCATGAAGAAAATCATTTCATTTTCTCTGTTTTTCATGCTGCTGTTTAGCCTCCCCATGACAGGCTTGAAGGGCACGAATGCAACGGCCCAAGCCCAGCAGATGATACAAATTATGGGCGATGGTGTTCGTTTGCGCTTGAGCCCTAGTACTAACGGCAAGATTCTGACGGGCAAGAACCGAGGATTCTGTTTACCCTATCGCTATACCACCAGCGATGGCGAGTGGTACTGCGGCACGTACAAGAACAAGACGGTGTACGTCAGCACCGACTATGCTCGTATTATCTATTCGGGGTACTCTTCCTCCTACACGCAGGTGTACGTTCACGCCACTAATCTGCTGGTTCGAACAGGTCCCGGCCGCAACTATCCCTACCTCATCTGGCGCAATGGTGAACACGTACGCTTGGACTATGGTGACGTATTGCCCTACCTCGGCGAAACTCGCAATGGTTTCCACAAAGTTCGCTTTGACGGAAAAGCCTGCTGGATTTCTGCTAAATATTCCTCACTCCGTTAAAACTCAAACATGAAAAAGATTGTATTCATACTGATGGTTGCCCTACTCGGAGGCAACGTGCTGATGGCCCAGACCAAGCCTGCGAAGAAAGAGGCGGTCACCTACCCTATCCCAATGAAGAAGCAGAAGGCCGAGCGTGGCAATAAGGTGTATGATGTGGCCGATATCTACGATGTGGCAAGAATCTATCGTCCTGAAGCCAACCCGGCACAGTGTTTCTTCGTTATTTCCAAACAAGAATTTCGTCTTTACGTGTACGAGGTAGAGGGGAAAGACACGCTCCTGGCTGCCCATTTCCCCATTTGCTATGCCAAAAATCCTGGTCCCAAGACGCGCACGGGCGATATGAGCACGCCCGAGTGTAGCCTGCAACGTCCTGCCACCATCTCTCAGATTCGCAATTCCTCCTCATGGGCACACGATTTCAAGGATGGGCGCGGCTCCTTCCCAGCCTATGGCGCTTGGTTCATGCGCCTGGACCTTTCGAAGAGTGATTGCCATCCCGGTTGCCGCAGCAACAGGAGTATCGGCATCCACGGCAGCTCGGGCAACCGCCTGTCCGTTCCTGGCCGCGACAGCGAAGGCTGCATCCGCCTGCGCGACGAAGACATCAAAACCCTCAAGAGCCGCTTCACTGTGGTTGGTACTCGCGTAGTTATCAAGTCGGCCAATGCTGGCAAACTTCCCTTCGAGCTCCGCGCAGAGAAGAACTGTAAAGACTACCAACGCCCCGAAAAGGGCTACCGCCCCGTAGATGCCAAGTAAACCTATTGGTCGCTTGCACATTCAAACGTATAAAGAGGCTGTGTCGTTAGTTTGACTAATGACACAGCCTTTCTGTTTTGCTCGTGTATTGAACCTACCTGTGGTCGGGAGCCAGGACGTAGTAGGGGAAGCGGGGCGTTCCCAGCTTGATAAGTATTCCTCGCTCTACCAGCCCCGGTAATTCGCGATGAGCGCGTGGTTTGGTATAGCCTGTGGCTGCGCAGATGGTGCGGGTGGTCAGCAGTTGGCTGTTGGTGGCTAGGTAGTTGCTGAGACATTGACGGATTTGTTCATCGGTAAGCTTGCCAGTTTGCAAAGTTGATTTGCGGGGACGATGGAATCGGATGTCGGTAAACTCGTCCATAAAGGTTTTCTTGGGGCGATAGTTAATGCCGCCTACGGAAAGGTGGCGAGCAACCTGTTTGTCATCGATACTGTGGATGGGGATGTTGCTCCTGAGTGTTGGAGCAAAGGTGCCGATTCCCTGCAACTCAACGCGCTTGCCCTGCGTTAAGTAATAAGTCATGGCATCGCGGAGTGCACTTAGGCAGGCAATTACATCCGCTGGGGTCAGCGTGGTGGCGTGTGAGATGTCAGCGAAGAGTTGTTCGCTGTTGACGAGTGTAGGGTCGGCCAATACGGGATAGTAGTTTTCGGCAGGTGTACCTACTTCGTGGGGCGTCTCGCGCAATTGAAATTGGATGGTGTTTTTTGACATACTCTAATAATTTATGGGTTCTGAATTTTTGAACGCTTTGTTATCTGTATATGTTTCTTGTAATGAGTCTGCGAATGTTGGGAGAGACCCGCAGTGTTTCTGTACTCTAATCCATTGCTAGAAAGGGAGTTGTTGTTGCAAAATCCGAATTGCCAACTGTTTCATGCACTTGAAACAACTGTTTCATGCACTTGAAACAACTGTTTCATACGTTTGAAACAACTGTTTCATGCGTTTGAAACAGTGATCAGGTCATTGATTGAATTGCATAGGTGGCGATTTGATTTTGAATTCGCGGTTGTCTGATTGTTCTGTGGGGATTTCGATTATCGTATGATTGCTTTGCGGCAGTGCTGAACCTCAAGATGGCTCTTCAGCCCATAGACCAAAAGAATGAATCCCACATGTTTTTTCCTAGATTTGAGAAACAGGCAGCAGCACGCTTGTTGTAGAAAAGTTGGCCTCTTACAACCAGCTTGTCATCAGCTGTTTTCTCATCTCAATATTGTTTCTGGATTATATTGACGGGGGGGTCAACTCGTTCTTGCGGGGGCAAGGGTATCGTTGATGACGGCAAAGGTAGGAAAAAGTTTTTAATAAGTGGCTACATGACCGAAATAACTTTGTGGTACATTATAGGACCTACAAAAAAAAATGACCGCTAGGGGAAATCCTTAGCGGTCATTATTTCTTGTTGTGAGATTACTTCAGAGAAATGAGTACTTCCTTCTCAGCTTCTTCGGTCTGAATCTTGTCCTCACGGAGCAACCAGCCCAAAGCGAGATAAAGTTCCTTGTCGGTCTTAATCTTAGCAACCTTCTTCAGTTCCTTACCAGACAACTGACCCTTCTCGTTGAGGGCTTCCCAAATCTTGCCAGCGTTAGCGCCTGCGATTTCTTGTAACATAGTGTAGAGTATATTGAGTTAAAAAAATATTTGCCTCATATCTTTTTCGCTTGCAAAATTACGGATTTTCCTATTTGCAAAATCCCTTTGTGCTTAAAAATCAATGAATTTATGTTTTTCTTATTGGATTTTGCCAACTTGACTTGTCGTTTTGCTTGGATTTTTTCTAAAATCTCATAGTTCAGCACATTAAATGGTATTTGCTGTACTGAGTTCCCAAGTCCAGCGCCAGCAGATCGTGCGGAGTAGTGTCTGGAGCATCGTGCCTATGGCGAAGGATAGAAGAAGGAGAATGTGGAAACCAGTGGTAAGACTGGCTTGGCCTACTTCGGGCAGTGCGGACTGGTCGAAATAGTAAGCGGGCAGGTACAGAATCAGGGGCAGCAAGATCAAGAGCCCCGTGAATGTGAGCAGGATGGTGCTGAAAATACCTATGAGTATGTGCTTGCCGAGCAACCGCGGATGGAGCGACAGGCATGTGGGGAGCCCGTCGTCTAAGGGGAGTGCCCAAGTGGTGCGAAGGTATGCACTGGCCAAGCCTAGACAAGGCAAAAGAGGAAGCACCAGCAGCGCAGTCCATAGCCAGCGATGGCCAAGCCATAAAGCAAGGGCTAAGAGCAGGGTGGCAATCAGGGAGGTGGACAATACCAACAGGGAGGTGCGCACATAGATGGTGCGGGTGGCAGGACGGATGGGCCGCGCCTCGCTATCGGGCATAGCGGCAGCACGGGTGGCTTGGTGGGCCTTCCATCCGTAGGTGCGCAGTAGGATTTCGCTCAGGAGCCACAGGAGGACAGCACTTGCCAGCAGGAGGTAGTCGCGCCATTCGAGGGCAGCGAAGCCTGCGTGCAGTTGCTCGAGGATGCCCACTTTCTCGGTAATGGGAACTGCAGCGGCCTTAGGAATATAAACATAGAGTATCCAAGAGAGGAGAAGAACACTGACCGTGGTGCTCGTCAGCAGAGCAGGCCAAAGGCTACGCAAGAAGACGAGGGGACGAAGGCTGAGGGTATGCGTACCCTGCCATAGGGCTTTTCTGAAACTGATTGATTTCACGATTATGATGATTTCTTTGTGATTTCTTCTAAGGGGGAAAGGTAGGCTTTTGCTACTATCTTGTAATCTTTATATGAGAAACTTTCTCAAGAGGTCCTGCAAAGTTAGGTAAAAATTCATTACCTTTGCGGTATGGCAGATAACTTAACAATAAAATGGGGCTTTATCGGTTGCGGCGAAGTGACCGAGAAGAAAAGCGGCCCTGCCTTTTCACAGATAGAAGGGTCGTGTGTAGTGGCCGTCATGGGTCGAAAAGTTGACAAGACGAGGGCTTATGCCGAACGCCATCATATACCGCGCTGGTACACCGACCCACAATTATTGGTTGATGACCCAGAGGTGAACGCCATCTACATTGCAACCCCGCCCTCCACCCATGCCACGTTTGCTATCATGGCGATGAAGGCTGGCAAACCCGTTTACGTGGAGAAACCGATGGCTTCGAACTACGAGGACTGCTGTCGCATCAACCGCATTTCGGAGCAGACGGGCGTACCCTGTTTCGTGGCCTACTATCGTCGTTACCTGCCCTATTTCCAGAAGGTGAAGGAACTGGTGGCAAGTGGAGCTGTGGGCAACGTTATCAATGTGCAGATTCGATTTGCCGTGCCGCCGCGCGACCTTGACTACAATAGTTCGAACCTCCCTTGGCGCGTACAGCCCGACATCGCAGGCGGTGGCTATTTCTACGACTTGGCGCCGCACCAGATTGACCTGCTACAGGAAATGTTTGGCCCCATCACCCAGGCAGAAGGCTTTACGGCCAACCGCGGCGGCCTCTACGAATCGGAAGATACCGTGAGTGCTTGTTTCCGCTTTGCCGATGGACTACCAGGCTCGGGCTCGTGGTGCTTCGTGTCGCACGATTCTGCCCGCGAGGACCGCATCGAAATCATTGGCGACAAAGGACACTTGGCCTTCAGCGTATTTACCTACCAGCCTATTGTGCTCCAGACGCAAGAAGGACGACAGGAGATTGTGATTGAGAATCCTCCTTGTGTGCAGCGGCCGCTCATCCAACTTATCGTAGAGCACCTTCAGGGCAAGGCCATTTGTACGTGCGACTGCGTGTCGGCCACAGGAGTCAACTGGGTGGTTGACCGCATCCTTGGCAAATTCTAAGTTGGCAACAGATATTTCTCTTCTATAATCTTCTCCTTTCGCATGTTCTCCCCCACCCTCCTCCACAAATTCATCCTCATGGCCATACTGTGTGGATGTGGCGGTTTATGCCTGGCGGAGGAGGTGGACACGCTCGTTACCTCCGATACCATCAACACCTCGGAAGCAGCGAACTCTTGGGAACAAGGGCGCAAGCAGTTGAAGCGGAGTCTCATCAAGCAATTCTTCCACGCCTTCTCCGACCTTGACACTACCTACGTTGAGCCCAACTTCTACAATTATGCAGCCATGGCCCAGCATTCCATTTTCCTACAGGTGTATCGCCTGAAGGCAAGGGATGAGATGGGGCATACACAATCCTTGCAGTTTACGCCTAGAGCAAACCAGAGTATCGGCCCTTATTTCGGTTGGCGCTGGATATTCCTAGGCTATACCTTTAACCTTGGTAAACGTACGAAGGTGGGCAGTGCCACTGAACTGAGCCTCAGCCTTTATAGTTCGATGCTGGGCTGCGACCTGATGTATATTCGCAACAAGGACAACTTCTACCTCAATCGTATTCGCGGATTTGGCGAGTACGATAAAATATTTCGCCCTCAGCACTTTTCGGGGCTTACGACCAAGACGTTGGGCTTCAACGTTTACTACGTGCTCAATCATCGAAAATTCTCCTATCCCGCCGCCTTCGCCCAAAGCACTGTGCAACTGAAGAGTTGTGGCTCGTGGATATTCGGCTTCCGATTTGATGCACAGGAGTGGAATATCAACCACAATAAGTTGCCCGCCTTTCTGCTGTCGCCCAACGAAGAAATGGATTCGCCAGGCCTGCTGGAGGAGATGCGTGTGTCGAGTATCAACTACCGCAACTACAGCCTCAGCGCGGGCTACGCCTATAACTGGGTCATTGTGCCACGCCTCACGTTTTCCATCAGTCTTATGCCGAGCATTGGTGTCAAACAGATGAAGGGCGAGCGCGTCAACTACACCACGTTCTGGAACAACGTGACCAAAATGAACGTGGATTTCATTGCCCGCGGTGCTTTGGTGTGGAACAATAGCCGCATATTTGCTGGTATCTCGGCGGTGAGCCATTTCTATGATTACCACCGCGACCGCTTCTGGTACAACAATAATATCAACTTCTTCAACCTGTATGTGGGCTTCAATTTCTCAAAGCGCAAACAGTATAAGACGGTCGCTCCGCTTCCTTAGTTTCAACGGTCGCTCCGCTTCCTAGTTTCAACGGTCGCTCCGCAACCTAGTTTCAAAGTTTCAACGCAGCCTGCGGCTGCTAGCTCGATAGTCAAATTAGCGAAAATTCCTAATTCCTAATTCCTAATTCCTAATTCCTAATTCCTAATTCCTAATTCCTAATTCCTATATATAATATATTCACCTCAACAAATAATACTATGACCAAGAAGATTCTACGCCGAATGGCCCTCTGCGGGCTTGCTTTGGCCGTGCCTACGCTTCTGACGGCACAGGAAGTCAATCGGAAGAAGTACCCAGACTTCACTTGGGAACTCCATCCCGACCCTTCGCTGATGGTTGTCAAACGTTCGCCCGAAGCAGCGCGCGTTGGTGCCCAACGACCCACACACGTGAACAATGCTGAACTGAAATTCTTCCCGCCAGTATTCAATCAGGATGGCGGATCCTGCGGTTCTGCATCGCGCATCCGCTACATGTTCACCCACGAACTCAATGCCTATCGCAACCTGGATGGTTCGGTAGATGAGAACAACTACCCCACCCACTTCGTTTGGCTGCTGACGAATGGTAACTCGGGAAAAGACGAGTTTATCCAATACGTTGGTGTACCCTCAGCAGCTACCTATGGCGGTAAAACTTATTCCAGCCTGTTTGGCTATCAGGAGGAGACGTACAACAACTTCGGATGGATGACAGGCTACGACAAATGGTACGAAGCCATGCACAATCGTATGCTCAAGCCGACCAACTTCCCTATCAGCGTGGCTACGGAGGAAGGTCGCGAGGCTGTGAAGAACTGGCTCTGGAACCACAATGGCGACCCCGACTTCTACGGCGGCGGTATTGTAGGTATCGGTGTGGCCAGCGGTGGCGAATGGAAGCGCATCCCCTCTACCACAGCCAACGATGCTGCAGGCGTTACCAACAAATATTACGTTGGCAAATGGGGTACGAGCGTGGACCACGCCCTGACGATTGTGGGCTACGACGACCGCATTGAATTCGACCTCAATGGCAACGGCATCAAAGGCGAAAAAAGTGCCGACGAGGTAGGTGCCTGGATTGTTGCCAACTCCTGGGGCGGCTGGTGCAACAATGGTTTCATCTATTGCCCTTACGCTTATGGCGGAGCATGGTTCAATAGCGATGGTACCTTCGGCAATAACTCCTGGTGGTTCCCCGAGGTATATCGCGTTCGCAAAAACTACCGTCCGCTGCGCACCATTCGCTTGAAAATGGACTACTCGCGCCGCTCCGAAATCTGCCTCAGCGCTGGTATCTCCAGTGACCTCAACGCCACGCAGCCTGAGCGAACCATCACCTTCGACCACTTCAAGTATGCTGGCGATGGCAATGGCGGTAACACCAACCCCGCGCCCGAGATACCGATGCTCGGCAAATGGGCCGACGGACGCTTGCACACCGAGCCGATGGAGTTTGGCTACGACCTGACTGACCTCAGCGCAAACTTCGACAAGAATATGCCGCTCAAATATTTCTTCATTGTCGAGACTCGCAGCTGGGGAAAGGGAAGCGGCCATATCTACGAAGCCTCCATCATTGACTACGAACACGAACTCAGTGGCCTTGAGACGCCCTTCAACCTCCCCTCCAACGGCTATACCATCACGAGTGCGGGCAACAAGACCATCATTTCCACCATCGTATATGGCCAAGGCTTCTATGCACCTCAGAACGTGGCCTACAACGAAGGCACCCTCACTTGGAGCGCACCCATCAGCAGCGGCCACGAGGTGACAGCCTACCATATTTATCGCGAAGGCGAACGTATCGCAACTGTTGACGGCAACGTTCTTACCTACAAAGCACAAACGGAAAGCGATCAGGTAACTTATGCCGTCACAGCCCAATATGGCAATGACAATGTGGAATCCTCCAAGGCCAGTGTGAATACGCCGATTCCCACAGGCGTGGCCCTCAAC
Organism: Bacteroidales bacterium; assembly: GCA_004555425.1. Lineage (GTDB taxonomy): Bacteria > Bacteroidota > Bacteroidia > Bacteroidales > Bacteroidaceae > Alloprevotella. The sequence goes on along the minus strand of SFID01000011.1, from coordinate 9,496 downwards.
ACCAGTCTGCAACTCAAGAACACGGGTCTCACGATTCCCGAAATCTTCTCTACGCGCTACGAAAATGCTACCATAGAATTCTGGTTCAAGGCCAGCAGCCTTGCTGACTGGAACCAGAGCGCAGGCAACTGGGGTACGTTCATGATGCACGCCAACTCCAATGGTGCCTTTACGGCAGGCTGGAACACGAACGGACATCGTGTGGATGGCAACAGCGGTGACCTTCAGGTGAACACATGGAAGCACGTAGCCATCGTCGTACAGGGCAACACCCTCACCACCTATATCAATGGTATCAGGAAGGGCAGCGTCACCTCCGACACTTACAGTGGCTTGGGTGGTTTTGGCGACCTCGTATTCAGCAGTTCAAGCGGTAGTGCCTGGAATGGCTATATCGACGAACTGCGCATTTGGAACGTGGCCCGTACGGCCCAGGAGGTTCTCGGCTATAAGAACTCTGAATTTGCAGGCACCCGTCTGCCCAAGAATCTCTTGGCCTACTATCGCGGACAGACCTTCCAGAAAGACGGCGTTACCTATCTGCGCGACTACGTGGGCACGCACCATGCCCCGATTGCAGACGCCAGCAAAGTGGCTCTCTCTCGCAACACGCAGCCGAAGCTCACTTCGCCCACTGCCACTCTGACGGCCAGCATTGATGCTCCTTCGGGCAATGTCTATGCAGGTATTCCCGTTACACTTACATCGACTTGCAGCGAATCGGCCGTCAAGACTATGTGGAATGCGGCAGGTGCAGGTCTCAGCAATGTTGCCGTCAACAACCCCACCCTCACCTTCACATCCACAGGCAACCAGACAGTCACGCTGACCGCCTACAACGCCAGCGGCGAGAGCGTCACTGCCACACGCACCATCAACGTGCAGTCAGCCCCTGCTGCCGATGCTTCCTTTAAGGCTACGCTGAGCGAAGTTCCCACAGGCGACCGCGTCACCTTCATTGCCACAACGCCCGCCCTCGGCTACCAGTACGAGTGGACAATGCCAGGAGCCAAGGTAGAGAAAGCCACCACCACCAATGCTTCGGCCATCTACACCAAGCCCGGCACCTATACCGTCACGCTCAAGGTTAGTGCCCCTGGCGGTTCGTCGCGCACCTCGCAGCAGACCATCCGTGTCGTTGACGTTGCTCCCGTGGCCGACTTCCAGATTGCTCCTGCCGTTGTCAGCAAGGGCGAACCCATCAGCCTCAAGGACCTCTCCACACACGGTCCTACCGAATGGCAATGGCTTATGCACAGCGCAGCCAAAGACTATCTCATCATTGGCCAGCACGCCACTGTCACACCCGAAATCCCTGGTGTTTACGACCTCACACTGACCACGCGCAATGCTGCTGGTACGGGCACCAAGACCCAGTCGCGCGCCATCACCGTATGCAATGCCAACAGCCAGAATGGCCTCAACTTAGGCACAGGCGGTGCTTCGGTCACTGCAACTGGTAGTTTCATGGAGGCCTCGCAGAAAAACTTCACCGTTGAATGGTGGATGAATACCTCGCACACCTCCACCTATTGCACGGGTATCGGCAACAGCGAATCGACCATGCTCCTGAAGACCGATGGCAACGGAGCTATGTCACTCTATCTGTCGGGCAAATCAGCCACCTCTGCCAACAATTTTGTAGTTCCTGGCGAATGGCATCATTATGCCGTAGTCTTCGAACAGCCTGTCGTTTACTTCTATCGCGATGGCGTGCAGATTACCAAGAAGGCACTAAACAAATCAATCAACCAAGCACTTACCACGCTCACCATCGGTGGTGCCAACGTGCCCTTCAACGGTAGCATTGACGAGTTCCGCTTCTGGAACGTATCGCGCAGCGTTGACCAAATCCGCGAAACGGCCAACCAGCCCATCAGCGATGTAGCCGCAGCCGAGAACGCGGGTCTTGTGCTCTACTACGATTTCAACCAGACCAGCGGCAGCGTGCAGGATCGCACCTCTCACGGCTACCACGGCCAGCGCAACGGCTTCGGTCCTGATGGCGATGCGTGGGGACTCTCCCGCGGCGTCTTCTCGCTCAATTTCGGTACGGGCGATCCCGCCGAGGACATCACCTTCAGTTCGATTGCCAACTACAAAAAGGCCTTCTCCTACAACTCCGGACAGTGCGTCAACAGCAATGGTCCTACCCGCTTCATGGCTATCCAGATGTGGAAACTCGCCCGCACCTCTGTCAACGGCGGTATCACCACGGGTGTCCATGTAGATACGCAGAAGGATGGTTGCTTCACCTGTACGACCGAATGGGATGGTTTCGCCACCTCCCTGGCAGACCATGCAGCCTACCAGACCATCACCCTGCCCGCCGGTACGTACACCTTCACCGCCTACTACGATGAAACCTACGAAGGCGAGTGTGGCAACTCCTACCTCGTGGTAGCCAATGGAGCAGGCTTGCCCACCACGGCCAACATAGCCAGCCAGGCCATTGCCAGTCAAGCTATGAGCCCGAAGTCCAGCACGATCAAGAGCAACAGCGTCACCTTTACGCTCTCCAAGGAATCCACCATCTCGCTCGGCCTTGTCATCAACATGTCGGGCAAGCAGTGCCTCGCCATCAAGCAATTCTCGCTGGAGCGTCTGCCCGTGACCGTCATCGAAGGCAGTGACAATGCAGGCTACGAACTCAATGTTGACGCCAGCGGTTACGCCAGCCTCTACCTGCCCTATGCGGCCATCATCCCCGAGGGCGTAGAAGCCTACACTGTAACGGGCATCAACGGACAGGTTTGTCAACTCACTCAGCTCACCGATGGCATTCTGCCTGCTGCAACAGGTGTGGTAATTTCCGCAGAACCTGGTACCTATCATTTCGCACCAACCACTTCTTCGCTCAAGGCAACAACCTACCTCGTTGGTCAGGCTTCCAATTGGAATGCCCTCCCAGGTGTGAAATACTACACCTTCGCCCAGCGTGGCGAGGACGTAGGTTTCTATCCCTACTCAGGCATCCTGCAAGCCAACCAGGCCTATCTGGCCCTGCAAGACGGTGCAGAAGCCCCCACGTTCTTAGTGACGGACATCTTCCCGACAGGCATTCACAGCCTTGAAACGGGTAGCACAGATTCCAGCAACGCAACCATCTACGACATCAGCGGCCGTCGCGTGAACCAAGCAGAGCGCGGTATCTATATCATCAAGGGTCGCAAGGTTATCGTGAAGTAATACACACCTAACCCTGCCCAATCCCTATATGCAAGAGGGGCTGCGTCCAACAGGATGCGGCCCCTCTTACGCATTCGTCCCCTCTGGATTGCAAAGGCATCTCCTACCGATTGGGGAGGAGGTTTTGAGGTGATTTGCTCCATGTTAAAGGAACCGCACAAGTCGCATTAGCAGCCTAGATTGGGCGGTACTGATCAATATTCCCCTAGGAAAACGCAAATACAAAGGTAGGGCGGAATGGTATTCGGGAAAAAAGTCCTATATTTGCCACGTCCTATTTTTCTTTCCTCCTCACGGATAGGACAATTCTCATCTTTTTTTATTGCTTCTAATAACACCATAATATAATATGTACTTATGAAAAACAAATTCATTGCTCTGCTAATGCTGTTTGGCGTGGCGTTGACGCCCGTCGCGGCACAGGATTTCGTCAACCTGACTCCGCGCGCCAAAACGATGACACAGACGTCGGGCGAACTCGTGCTCCCCAATAGTTTTGTCGTCAGCGCGCAAAATCTTCCCGAGGAAATGACGCGGGAAGTGGAGAAGTTTATCACCAGTTACAATGCTGCCACGGGTGCTACGGCCACCGTTGGCACCGAAGGCGCACTCTTCACCATTGACCTGCCCGTCAGCAGTCTGGGCGAGGAAGGCTATAAGGTGAATGTCACAGCCGACGGCGTCAGCATCGAAGCCAGCACCGCCACGGGCCTTTACTATGCCTTCCAAACCATCAAGAAGTTGCTGCCCGCCAATGTTATGGCTGGCAAGGCCGACGCGGCTGTCACCAAGTATGCCCTCCCGCTGGTCAGCATCAACGATGCGCCGCGCTTTGGCTATCGCGGTTTTATGCTTGATGTGAGCCGCCACTTCTTCACCGTTGATGAGGTGAAGCGCATGCTCGACGTTATGTCCTACTACAAGATGAACCGCTTCCACTGGCACCTCAGCGACGACCAGGGATGGCGCGTGGAAATCAAGAAATACCCCAAGCTGACCACGGTCGGCAGCATTGCGCCCAATGTTATGTTTACGGATATGCACACCTGCACGCAGTACTGGCTCAACAAGCCCTACGGCCCCTACTTCTACACGCAGGAAGAACTGCGCGACGTGGTGGCCTATGCCAAGGAGCGTCACATTGAGATTGTCCCCGAGATTGATATGCCTGGCCACTTCGTTGCTGCTATGGCTTCCTATCCTGAGTTCAGTTGCTACCCCAACGGCACGCACACCATCTGGACCACGGGCGGTATCTCTAGTGACATTCTCAACGTGGCCAATCCCAAGGCGGTGCAGTTTGCCAAGGACATCCTCAGCGAACTGATGGACATCTTCCCCTACGAGACCATCCATATCGGCGGCGACGAATGCCCCACCTCGGCTTGGGAGGGCAATGCCGAATGCCAAGCGCGCTATCAGGAACTCGGACTGACGAACTACCGCCAGTTGCAGAGCCACTTTATCAAGGAGATGGCGGACTTCGTGCAGAGCAAGGGCCGCAAGTTAGCCGTCTGGAACGAAGCCATCACGGCCGCTAGCGCAGACGTACAGACCGTGAAATCCACGGGTGCGCTCGTCTATTGCTGGACGGGTCCCGAGGCTGCCGCAGCCAAGGCCGCACAACTGGGCCTTGACAATATATACACACCCTGGGGCCCCTACTATATCAACCGCAAACAGGGCAACGGCCCGCTCGACCCGCCGGGTGCTGGCTACGGAACGGACGACGTGAAGGCCACCTACAATCAGGCCATTCCCTCGGCCACTAAGTATGGCGTGCAAGGCACCTTCTGGACGGAGCACGTCAGCGACCGCGAATACATGGAGTGGCTCGCCCTACCCCGTCTGATTGCCATTGCCGAAGCAGGCTGGACACCCCAAGCGCGCCGCAGCTTCACCGATTTCCAGAAGCGTATGACGGCCGACACTACCCTGCTCAACTATGGCGGTTATCTCTATTGTAAGTATCACATGCTAGGTGAAGAATCGGGCAGCGGCGAAACCACAAAGGTCATGCCACTCAGCAATACCGAAACCAACAAGTACTACTATCGTCTCATCTCGGGCGGCACGGATGCCACGCGCAAGGACCGCTGCATTGAACTCGTGGCCGAGGGTTCGCCCCTGCTCACAACGTACAGCGCCAACAATATTGCCGTTGGACGCCTCTGGACGAACACACAGGCCAACGAAGGCGATGCCAACTACGACTACCAGTGGTGGAGCCTTGAGGAAGACCCCGCCCATCCTGGCAAGTACGCCATCGTCTGCAAGGCCCTCCCCGAAGGTTCGGTAAAGCCTAACCCCACCGCCACAAACACCAGCGGCCGCTGGGACTACGACAACACAACGAAGCACTACAACTTCCAACTCGGCACAGGAGCCTACGGCGAGAAGGACGGCAACTACTACTACTCCATCGCCAGCGACCAAGTGAGCGGCCAGTACTGGAACTCCTCTATGTCGGGCCAGGGCCTTTCGGTCAACGTATATAGCCAGCCCAGCGATGGTGCAGGCGGCCAGTGGCAATGGGCACCGATGGAGGACTACGGCCAGGGCGGCACAGGCGGCGAAGCCGTTGCACTCGTTCCCCTGGAGGCCAATGCGCAGTACGTATTCTATAATAATGTAGATGGTTTCGACCGCACGCAACTCTGCGACCTCAACAAGGGCACCAGCCTCACCCACTCCACTGATGCCTTTGCCGCCAACGTATGGACGGTCAAGGAGTCTGACGTCAACGAGACTGCTGGCACGCAGACCTTCAAGTTGCAGAATGCTGTGACGGGCCGCTACATCAGTGGCAGCACCTCCTTCGTGGATCGCCAAGGCTATCCCGTCACGATGGGTGCAACTGGCGCCACCATGTCCCTCGCTTGGGACAATCAGGCACAGGAATACCGCCTCAAGGTGACCAACCGCAGCCTCTTCCCCCTCCCCGTCGGCACAGTGAATGCAGGTGCCACGATTAGCAAGGATGCCACTTACGATGCACCGCGCCTTCAGGGTGCCACATGGACGGCCCAGCGCGTCCGCCTCGTCACCCTCAATTGTGTGGACGACCAGGGTGCAACGCTCGGCACGTTCCAGCGCGGCGTGGACGTAGCACTGACGGAAATCTCCGCTGAACTCTGTCCCGCGTTTAAGAACACCGTGGTCGAATCCATTGCCAAGACAGCCGAGAATACCTACACGGTCACCTACAAGCGTTCAGCCTATGAGGTCAAGGTGGTTTGCCGCGACCAGCGCGGTGCCATCCTTGAAGAGGTAGCCCACAACGTGCCCGTTGGCGAGAACTACACCTTTGCCCTGCCCGCGTTGCCAGAATACTACACCCTTGAGACAGCCGACCAGACCGAAGGCACCGTTCTCACTCCCACCGAGGATATGCAGATCAACGCTACCTATCAGAGCGAGGCCTACAACGGCGTGAAGCGTCTGACACAGCCCGTCACCGAAGTCAAGGCTGGCCGCAGTTACGTCATCTACGATGCCTCCACGGCCGATGGTGGCGCACGCCAGGGTTATCGCAACGTCAACGCTTCGAACCAAGTGTTCTGCTCCAAGACCATTGAGGATGCCAATCCACTCCACACCTGGTTGCTCGAGCCGAGCGGCACAGCCTTCAAGGTGAAGAACGAATGGGTGGACCTCTACGTTCCCGCACTGACCACGCAGGCCACGCCCGCTGTGCTATCCAAGACGGCAGGCTCCTACAAATTCGTCCTCAACAGCGATGGTGAGACCTTCAAGATTCAATGTACGACTAACAACATCTGCTGGGACGGCGTGGCCAGCGGAGCCCTGGTGGGCTGGAACGCTCCTGGCCACCCCTACCTCGTTTACGAATACGTGGCCGAGCCCTACTTCTCCGTACAGGTGACGGAACAAGACGAAGAGGGCAACATCCTCACAGCCGCCGAACGCTATATGGTGAAGGCTGGCGAAACATTCACGCTGACCATTGGCAACCACGAAGGCTACACCTTCTCCGAAATCCAAGGTGGCGAAGCCCTCGCAGCCGTGAAGGCCAACCTCAACATCACCGTTGTCTATACCAAGAATACCCCAGACGGCATCAACGGTGTGCAGGCCTCGCAGCAGCGTCAAACCATCTACGACCTCAGCGGCCGCCGCATTCAGCGACCCACCAAAGGCTTGTATATCATCGGCGGAACGAAGGTATACGTGAAGTAGCCCCCAACATCACACGCATCTGTTGAAGCCGGCGCTTCCAACAGCATCAAAAGGAGGAGACGAAGGTCAATCAACGGCCTTCGTCTCCTTTTATTGTGCATGATTATACAAGCCGATACAAACATCTCTCCTCAATTTTCCAATGCGTTGCAGGGTATTAAAAACCAAGGTTCTCGGAGAGACGTGGAAAAGTGCCAGTAACCTGTTTATTTACAGGGCTTTTCCGTTGCAAAATCCCACGTCTTCACTGTTTCAAGCGTATGAAACAGTTGTTTCAAGCGTATGAAACAGTTGTTTCAAGCGTATGAAACAGTTGTTTCAGGCGTATGAAACAGTTGTTTCAGGCGTATGAAACAGTTGCTTTAGCGTATGATGCAACGGTTTCATCGTATGAAAAAGTAGAATAATAGCAGGGAGCACTGGATACACACCCTCTGTGATTTTGATATGCAGGCACTTCGTTAGAAAAAAGAAAGGACCAAGCCTTTATTGACTTGGTCCGTTATTGGGGTTTGAGCATGTATCTTGGAAAAGGTTCGAAATTGAGATTGCGAATGGGAACTAAGAACTATGTATGGGTAATGATATAATGGTGCATTCTATTTTTTAGGTAGGGTCTGTATGGTTAGTTTCAATGGAAGGTCGGGTTTCTATTCTGCTCGGAGGTCTTCACGCCTCTCGCACCTATTTTTTTGTTTTCATTCGGTCGGTTAGCCCGCTACGCTCCCTCACGAAAAGCAAAGACCTACTGCACAAGACCTACTGCACGATAGCCGCGAATCCATCGCTAGCAATTTTATAGGACCCACCTATACAGGAGCCTACCTTATTTACGGAATATCACACGTCCATTCTGGATATAAAGGCCGCGCTTGGGATGCTGAACGCGACGCCCGCTTATGTCGTACAGGAAGGAGTTGGCATTTGGTGTTTGAATAGTAGAGATATGGCTGATTGCTTCGGGATCGAGGATCAGGCCGCGCACTTGAGAGGCCACGTTGTTGGGTAGTGCTAGGTAGGCTGTAGTTTCGCCTTGCATGACGAAAGCACCTCCGTCATCAGCACCGTAGTAGAAACCAATATTATTGCCAGAATCATCTACGGTCAATATGTAATAGACATAGTCCGTTCCTCCACAGATTTTACCATTCTCATCACGCTCGCCCTTCATATAGTTTGTGCCGACTGCGGAAGTAATTGCTTTATTGACAACTACAGGATTATACGTTCCTGTCTTCCCATAGAGCAAAAGCGGAGTTCCTTGGGGTACGGGTTCACCAGCATCGTAGGCAAGGGTAAGGCTGAGATTTTTATTGTTATCAAGCGTAACGAAGTAGCCTTTCACACCTTGTGGCATCTCGTAAGCAAAATCTTTGTTGTAGAAGGTACCCAAACCCTGTACTGCTTCCTTTAACTGGAGTGTTGTTCGTTTTTGGAAGAGTTGGACGGCGCTGCCTGATGTGGTATTTTTGAAGTAACTGGAAGAATTGTCAAAATAGATAGAGCGTGAAGTCGTTGTTTGTTCTATATTTTTGATGATAACGTTCCCATTTGTTTTAAAGGAGATACCCCATGAATATTTAGCACTGGAATTTATCCCAAAAGTGGTTTTTAAATAGGAAGGCACTAAGTAATCTCCCAAGATACTAAGTGCATAATTTTCGTTATTCTGCTTGATGGTTATCTCATAGGGAAGGTTGTCGCCATTAACTTCGCCTGTAACCTTTACGCTCCAATCTTCTTTGAGCTCCGATACAAAATTCTCGGCTCTGTCCTTGACCGTAAGCACTCCCGTGTAAGACGCAATCTTGCTTTTCTGCTCGGAGAAGCTTCCTGTAAGCCATCTTTTAAGGTAATACCTCGATATTGAGGTGAACAGAAAATAAAATGCAAATGACATCGCATATAGCCTTCTAATTACCATAAGCTCGTTTTTGAAAAGCAAAAGCAGCGCAAGGAATACGAGAAAAACAAGAACATTGTTTTTCAGTATATTGACAACCTCAACAAGTCTGTTTCGCTGATGAATGTCAATGCTTGTATGAAAAAGCAGGAAGGTCGCAATATACGAAGCACCGAGCAACACTATGTATTGAATCCATTCGCT
>SFID01000010.1 GCA_004555425.1 Bacteroidales bacterium | reverse complement strand
AGTTTCAATGAGAACAAACTCCGTACTCACACCTTGCAAAGCAAGGTGCGGTACTTTCACGTTACTCCTCCCACTGCTGAGCCACACGCCCACAAGCAAGGTGCGGTACATTTCTTTCCAGCGCAATTTGCAATTATAAATCCACCTGAGTAGTTACAATTTAGGTAGGTTCTATAAATTGTTTGCGATGGATTCGCGGCTATCGTGCCGAAAACCCATCGCAAACCAATTCTAGAACCGACCTTTGGAATTTAGGATTTTACTGGACCTACCCTTTTCGCGGATTGTTCGTATGGCCAGAGAATATGCCGTACCTCTCGGGCAGATTACTCACCGTAAATCTCGGCCAGTTTCTTGGCCAATCCTTCGGCATGCAGGCCAGCGGCAACGATACGGCCATCGGGGCCTATCAGGAGGGTGAAGGGAATGCTATTGACACCATATACCTGGGCGGCTACGCAGTGCCAGCCCTTGAGGTCGCTGAGGTGGTGCCAGGGCAGGTCCATCCTCTGGATGCAGGCCACCCATGCCTCCTTCTTCTGGTCAAAGGATAGGCCTACGATGTCGAAGCCCTTCGTGGCGTGGTATTTATCATAGAGCGCCTTGACCGCGGGCATTTCAGCACGGCAGGGACCGCACCACGAGGCCCAGAAGTCCACGAGCACATAGTTGCCCTTGCCCACATATTCGGAGAGTTTGTGGGGTGCGCCTGTGGTGTCGTTCATCTCGAGGTCGGTAAATGGGATGCCGACGGCCTGACGCGCCCATCCCTTCATCTCTTCGCGCACACGGCTCATTGCGGCCGTGGCAAGCCATGCGGGTTTCTGCTCGGCAAGGGCCAAAAGTTCCTGGCGGTCCACCATGGAAGCCACATCACACATATAGACGGCGGGGAAGAGGGCCGTCATATTGTCCTTTGCCCCCTGCACAACCAACTGAATGAATTTGTCATTTTCCACCGAATATTTTTCGTACAACTGATGGAGCACGGAGTCGGAAGCCGTTCCGCTCTTCCTCTTCTCCACAAACTCTGTCATGGCTGCGTACATCACCTTCTTCTGGGGAGAGAGTTGGGCTTCCCATTTCGTCAACTGTTCGTTTTCGGCCGTACCCTTGGCGGTCATATTCTCGAAATCAACGGTCACCTTGCCGTCCAGCACCACGGGAATCACTTTCTCTTGCGTTTCGTCAAGCACGTACCAAAGGAGGGTCTCCGTGGAATTGCCCTTCTTCAGGAAAGCGCCTTTGCTGTCCACAAGGAGCGAATCCATCGCTCGGGAAGTCAAATCGTAGAAATAGACTTTCTTCTGTCCCTTGGGGAGTTTACCCGTCAGTTCGTAGTTTTGCGCTGTTGCCGTCAGCCCTAAGACGAGGAGCAGGGCGGCCATGATGATTTTCTTCATAAGGATTATGTGTTTTGGAACTAGTTTTCGGGGACAAAGGAAGGGAAATTTAGCCATCCGAACAAGGAATACGGGCCGAAAAGGGGCGTATCTGGGGGCAGAAACGAGATTTCCATGGAAAACGAAAGTTCATTTCGCGAAAACTTCCTACCTTTGTGTGCTAGTAGAGGTAGGTTCGCCTGCGCCATTAGCCAATGGATGGAATCTACCTAGGCACAACGTAAAAATTCATTTATTCTATGCACAAATCTGACAGCATCGTAATCATCCCCACGTACAACGAGCGGGAGAACATTGAGAATATCATCCGCGCCGTCATGGGCTTGGAGCATGGTTTCCACATCTTGATTATCGACGACGGCTCGCCCGACGGCACCGCTGCCATTGTCAAGGGACTGATGGAGGTGGAGTTTGCTGGCCGCCTGCACCTCGTGGAGCGCAAGGGCAAACTCGGACTGGGCACGGCCTATATCGCTGGTTTCAAATGGTCGCTGGAGCATGGCTATGACTACATCTTCGAGATGGATGCCGACTTCAGCCACGACCCGAAGGACCTGCCGCGCCTCTATGCCGCCTGTGCGGAGGATGGGGCCGATGTGGCGATTGGTTCGCGCTATGTGACGGGCGTCAACGTGGTGAACTGGCCCATGGGCCGCGTACTGATGAGTTATTTCGCCTCGAAATACGTGCGCATCATCACGGGCTGTCCCATCCACGACACCACGGCGGGCTTCAAGTGCTACCGCCGCAAGGTGCTCGAAACGATAGACCTCGACAAGATCCGCTTCAAGGGCTACGCCTTCCAAATCGAGATGAAGTTTACGGCCTACAAACTGGGCTTCCGCATTGCCGAAGTGCCCGTCATCTTTGTCAACCGCCAGTTGGGCGTGAGCAAGATGAGCGGTGGTATCTTCAGCGAGGCCCTCTTCGGCGTTATCAAACTGCGCTGGGCCGCCCTGACTGGAAAGATTCAGCCCAAGAAGGCCTGAGCCTGACTCACCCGCAGCATACGAGGCTGGTCTGAACGGCTAGCCCCTTGAGGTAGGTTCTATAAATTAGTTTTAATGGAATCATTCGGTCACGTAGCCCGCTACGCTCCCTCACAAAAAACAAAAACCTACGGCACGATAGCCGAAAATTCATCACAAGCTAATTTATAGAACCTACCTTGAACCTGTTTCTTGGATTCCTTATCCCCCCCTTCCGTATGCACAAACGTACACTCATCCAAAACGCGACCATCGTCAACGAGGGCGAAGCCTTCCTCGGGTCGCTGCTCATTGTGAACCATCACATTGAGGAAGTCCTACGCGGTCAGGATGCCGAATCAGTCTGTCCACCCGACGAGGTTATCAATGCCCAAGGCTGCTATCTCTTGCCAGGCGTGATTGATACCCACGTGCACTTCCGCGACCCTGGCCTCACACACAAGGCCGATATGAAGTCGGAGAGCCGCGCTGCTGCTGCTGGCGGTGTCACGACGGTGCTGGACATGCCCAATGTCGTGCCGCAAACGACCACCGACGAGGCCCTTGCCCTCAAGGAGGCCATCGCTTCCGAGCGGTGCGTGGTCAACTATGGTTTTCTGGTCGGCGCGACGAACGAGAATGCCGAGTTCCTGCGCCGCATCAACCGCCGCCGCGTAGCCGCCATCAAGGTTTTCATGGGTTCTTCCACGGGCAATATGCTCGTGGACCACGAAGAAGTGCTCGCCCGCCTCTTTGACAACAGCCGTCTGCCCATCGTGACGCACTGCGAGGACACCACGCTCATCAACCTGGCCATGAAGAAATGCCAGACCGTCAATGGGCCCGACCCCGCCGTGCGTTTCCACGCGCAGATACGCTCCGCCGAAGCCTGCTACCGCAGTACGGAGTTGGCCGTGCGGTTGGCGCACGAGTATGACACCCGTCTGCACGTGGCCCACCTTTCCACGGCGCGCGAACTTGAACTCTTCGACCTTGCAGCCTATCCCAAGGTAACGGCCGAGGTATGCCTGCCACACCTGCTCTTCACCGATGCCGACTACGACCGACTGGGCACGCGCATCAAGTGCAACCCTTCGGTCAAGACCCGCGAAGACCGCGATGCCCTCCGCGCCGCCTTGGCCGATGGCCGCATCAGCACCGTTGCCACGGACCATGCGCCCCACCTCCTGCGCGAGAAGCAGGGCGGCGCAGCACGCGCCGTTTCGGGAATGCCCATGGTGCAATTCTCGCTGGTCGGTATGCTTGGACTGGTGGACGAGGGCGTGCTCAGCCTGCCGCGCCTCGTCGAAACGATGTGCCACGAACCCGCACGCATCTTCGACATCGAAAATCGCGGATTCCTGCGCCCTGGTTACAAGGCCGACTTCGTGCTGGTGCGCCCCCACAGCCCGTGGACGCTCACGCCCAACCGCATTGAGAGCAAGTGCAACTGGAGTCCGCTTGAGGGCCGCACCTTCCGCTGGCGTGTTGAGAAAACTTTCTGCAACGGCTACCTGCTCTACAACCAAGGCCACATCACGGACGAGGACCACAAGGGGCAAGCCGTCACCTACGCACGCTAACCCTCCCCCCTGTCTATTTTTTCTGCATTGAATACTTACGACTATTCCCTCCCTACCCTTGCGCCCTACATCAACTGGGCGTACTTCCTCACCGCCTGGGGACTGCCCGCACGCATGGCATCGGCCGCCTATGCGCACGACTGCCCAGCCTGTCGGGCCACGTGGCTCGCGCAATGGCCTGCGGCAGAACACGGGAAGGCCGAAGAGGTGTTGCGCCTGCTGGCTGATGCGCGGCAACTCCTGGAGGAATTGTCCACAAAATATCAAACACACGCCCGCCTAGGCATCTTCCCTGCCTACAGCGAGGGAGACAATATTATAATAAGGAGTGAGCGCGGCGATTGCCGCCTGCCCCTGTTGCGGCAACAAAGGGCCGAGCGCACGGCGGGCGGAGAAACGGCACCGCTCCTGTGCCTGGCGGATTTTATCGCCCCGCGCCACCTCTCGGAACAGGTAGCATTTCGCCTGCCGTTGCCATGTCGCCCCGACGATGCCGACTATGCCCTGACCTGTGCCTCGGCCCTTGGCATCTTTGCCGCCACCGTGGATGCAGGCATCATGGAATATGCGGCCGACGATGCCTATCGCCAACTCCTGGCACAGACGTTGGGCGAACGATTGGCCGAAGCCACCGCCGAACGCCTCCACGAGGATGTGCGCCGACGCATCTGGGGATTCGCCCCCGAGGAACAGTTGACGCCCGCCCAACTCTTTGCCGAAAACTACCACGGCCGCCGACCCGCAGTGGGCTACCCCTCGCTGCCCGACCTAAGCCTGAATTTCCTGCTGGACGAACTCATTGATTTCTCAGCCATCGGCATTCACCTGACGGAGAGCGGCATGATGCAACCGCTGGCTTCGGTATCGGGCCTTATCCTAGCCCATCCCGCCACGCGCCACTTTGCCGTTGGCCCTATTGGCGAAGACCAGCTCAAGGACTATGCCCTGCGCCGCGGCCTGCCCGTTGAGAGGCTCCGCCGCTTCTTGAAAAATTTAGGGTCCTAGAAGATTCTAGAGGATTCTAGACATTCTAGAAATTCTAGAAATTCTAGAGGATCCTAGAGGAGATTGCCCTAGCCACTCCTAACTCCTAACTCCTAACTAACCAGCCTTGCTCCTTCGCATCCTAATCCTCCTAGTCCTGCTGCTCACGCTTCCTGCTTGGGCGATTGACCGCTGCGAACTGCGGTGGCGCTGGTCGGGGCGTGCGCGCTTGCTCTTTGCTCTGCCGCACATCAGCCTGCTCATTGCCCTTATATATATGGCGTGGGGCGAGAGTTATTCTGCACAGGCTGACTATTGGAAAGGCATGCTCATTGGCACCGCCCTTTGTCTGATTGTTCCCGAAACGTTGGCCGCGCCCATCTTTGCCTTGGCTGCCCGCCTGCGCCGCCGTCATCGCCAACTTTCTCTTTGGACTTCGCGCGTGGGATGGTGTGTGGGTGGCTTTTTCCTGCTGGCCATGCTCTTCGGATTCACCTTGGGCTATCGCCAGATACAGGTGAAGGAGTTCACCTATACGAGCGCGCGGTTGCCGAAAGCCTTTGATGGCTATCGCATCGTGCAAATCTCCGACCTCCACCTCGGCACCCTGCGCGGCCGCGAGGGCGTGGTGGAGAATGTGGTCCACGAGATTAACGCCTGCGAGCCCGACCTAGTGGTCTTCACGGGCGACCTCGTCAACTATCATGCCGATGAGGTGGAAGCCTTCCGCGACATTCTCTCGGGCATTCGGGCCACGGACGGTATCATCTCGGTCATGGGCAACCACGACTACGCACAATATTTCCGCTGGCCCACCTCGGCCGACAGTCTGGCCGACATCCGCCGCCTCCAAGAGGAGCAGCGCAACCTGGGGTGGCACCTGCTGCTCAACGAGAGCCACATCGTCCGCCGCAACAACGACAGCATTGCCATCATCGGTGTGGAGAACGATGGCCGTCCGCCTTTCCCTGCACGGGCCGACCTGAAACGGGCGCAGCAGGGCGTGGACAGCACTACGTTCAAGGTGCTCCTCTCGCACGACCCCACACATTGGCGGCGTGCTGTGCTGCCCCAGACAAACATTGACCTCACCCTGTCGGGCCACACCCACGGCATGCAGTTTCAGATGGGCGGTTTCTCGCCCGCTGCTTGGATTTACGATGAATGGGGCGGACCCTACTACGACGGCCAGCGCGCCCTGTATGTCAATCTCGGCACGGGCGAAGTCTTGATTCCCTTCCGCCTCGGTGCTTGGGCAGAACTGACACTCATCACCCTACGCACGGAAAAAAATAATAACCAAGAATAATCTGTTATCACCTCATGAATATTCTCTATCGCATTTACCAATTTCTCATTGTCCTTCCCTTGGCCCTCGTTGCCACAGGGCTTTGCGCCATCATCACCATCCTGGGATGCTTCACAGGATTCGGCAATTTCTGGGGCTATTACCCTGGCAAGATTTGGGCGTGGACGGTGTGCCGCCTCCTGCTCCTGCCCATCCATGTCGAAGGAAGGGAGAACTTGGTGCCTGGTCAGAGTTACGTCTTCGTAGCCAACCACCAAGGTCCCATGGATATTTTCCTCATCTACGGATTCCTGGGCCGCAACTTCAAATGGATGATGAAGAAGTCACTGCGCAAGATTTTCTTGGTTGGTCTGGCGTGCGAAAAGGCGGGCCATATCTTTGTGGATAAGTCGGGCCCGAAGAAGATTCAGCAGACCATTGACCAGGCGCGCCGTACCCTGCAGGGCGGCACGTCGCTGACGGTATTCCCTGAAGGCTCGCGCACCTTCACAGGACACATGGGCATCTTCCGCAAAGGCGCATTCCAACTAGCCGATGAACTTCAACTGCCCGTTGTTCCCATCACCATTGATGGTTCTTTTGACGTGCTGCCTCGCATGAAGGGCTTCAACTTCGTGGACTACCATCCCATGCGCCTCATCATCCACCAGCCCATCCCGCCCAAGGGACACGGCAGCGAAGATATCCGCCAAACGATGGACGAATCCTATCGCGTCATCATGGCTGCCCTTCCCGAGCGGCACCAGGGCTATGTGGAGAACAAGGACCAGTGAGCAGCGGTCGCTGCTATCGCAACGGTCGCTGCGCTCCCTAGTATGGTCGCTGCGCTCCCTAGTTTCAACGGTCGCTTTGCTCCCTAGTTTCAGCGGAAGCCTGCGGCTTCCTAGTTTCAGTCGGGGACTGCGTCCCCTAGTTTCAACGCAGCCTTTGGCTGCTGGCTCAATAGTCTTTGAACAAGTAGGAATTAGAAATTAGGAATTTCCTTTCAATGAGGATGAATTCCTAATACTATCTCCCAACTTCTCATTCCTAATTCCTCATTCCCAATTCCTAATTCCTAATTCCTAATTCCTAATTGAATTAAGTTCCTAATTAAATAAGTCTCTTTCTTATGAACAACAATGAATATCACATAGACCGTGCGCTTGAGGCCAACGACGAAACGCTGGCTGCTGTAAGAAATCTCTTGGCTCAACTTTCCACGAAGGAGCACCCCATGGATATGGAACTCCTCTCACGCATCCTGGACTCGGAATGTACGTTGCTCTACCTCCTTCGCCATATCCCAACGGGCGAAATCGTGGGTATGATTACGCTGGGTACGTACTCTTTGCTCACAGGCCAGAAATGGTGGGTCGAAGATGTCGTAATTGATAATGCACACCGCGGAAAGGGCCTCGGTCATACGCTGTTGCAACACGTACGCAGCGAAGTGGCAAAACTGGGTGGCGGAAGCCTCCTGCTCACATCGCGCCCCTCGCGCGTGGCAGCCAACCATCTGTACCAGAGCGAGGGATACCAGCGCCGCGAAACGAATGTTTACAAACTGGAAGTGCCTGCCGAATAAGGGCGGAGCATTTCCCGTTTTGCTTTTCCCGCAGAAAATGAGGCTTCCTCCGCGCAGCGAAATCCTACGCTTCGTCCGCTTCGGACTGGTCGGCGTGCTCAACACGGCAATAACCTTTGTGCTGTTTTGGGCCTTGCGCGCTGTGTCCGTAGATATTGACTTGGCCAATCTGCTGAGTTATCTGGCTGGCATGATCAATAGTTTTGTGTGCAACAAACTCTGGGTCTTTCGCAGCCCTGGCAAAGGTTGGGAGCGCGAAGCCGCCCTCTTCTTCTTGGGCACAGGCATCTGCTGGGCGTTGCAATGGTGCGCGTTTCGCGGAATGCTGCTCATCTTGCCCGAACTCCTGGCGCAGTTGCTCGGCATGTGCTTCTACACACTCCTCAACTACCTGTACAATCGCCTCATTGCTTTTAGGTAGGTTCAGGAAAAATCCTAGCCCAAAAGACTATTGCCAGCATCAGTTGCTCGCCAGTCCCTTTCCAACAATCGAAAAATAGTTTCACCATATGAAGTCCTTACTATCCCTGCCTGCCAACGCGGCACGCTCCTTCCACGCAGTCACCAACTACGAGGCCGCTGCCTATTATGCTACGTCCGACCCCGCCGACCGCAAACTCGGTTCGGGCGGTGGCACCACGTGGTTGCTCCACAGTTGCCACCAAGCCGAAGCCCCCGAGGCTCCCTATGCCGAATGGCTGGCCCAGGAGAAGCGCATCCTCCTCCACGCTGGCGGACAGAGCCGCCGCCTGCCTGCCTACGCCGCCTGCGGCAAGGTGCTGACACCGATTCCCGTGTTTCGCTGGGCACGCGGTCAGCACATCGGACAAAATCTGCTGGACCTCCAGTTGCCGCTCTACGAGAAAATCATGCAGCGCGCGCCCAAGAACATCCACACCCTTGTGGCCAGTGGCGACGTGTTCCTGCGCAGCAACGGCGCGCTGGGCGAGATTCCCGAGGCCGACGTGGTTTGCTTCGGTCTGTGGGCCGACAGCGTGACGGCCTCGCACCATGGCGTGTTCCTCATGAACCGCAACGAGCCTACGAAATTGGACTTCATGCTACAGAAACCCGACACCGACACGCAGGCAAGCCTCATGGGCACGCACTTCTTGCTGATGGACATCGGCATCTGGCTGCTTTCGGACAAGGCGGTGGCCCATCTGGAAGCCAAAGCGCCTTTCATTCCCACGGCCAACGGCGATTGCCCGCAGCATCGTGCCTACGACCTGTACTCGCAGTTTGGTTGCGCCCTCGGTCTGCACCCCACAGCGCCCGATGCCGACCTGGCCGACCTGTCGGTGGCCATCCTGCCGCTACCCGGTGGCGAGTTCTATCATTTCGGGACGGCGCCCGAACTCATCACCTCCTCCTTGGCCATTCAAAACCTAGTAAAGGACCAGCGCTACATCCTCAAGCGAGGCATTAAACGACAGCCTGCGGTATTCACGCAAAACTGCTTCGTCCACCATCGTCCCGACAAAGACAATACGCATATCTGGATTGAAAATTCCTACCTCGGCGAGGGCTGGCACTATTCGGCACACAATATTATCACGGGCGTGCCTCGCAACGACTGGCACGTCACACTCTCTGATGGTATCTGCCTGGACATCGTGCCCATCGGCAGTGCGGGATTTGCCCTGCGACCCTACGGTTATGCCGATGCTTTCCGCGGAAACGTGGAGGATGCCTCCACCCTTTTCTTGGGCCAGCCCGTGAACGAATGGCTCCAAGCGCGCCACATTGATGCCGCCCTGCTCGGCCGCACCGACGACCTGCAGGCCGCACGTCTCTTCCCCGTCTCCGAGGACCTCGAGGAGATGGAACGACTGCTGCACTGGTTCATCGCGCCCACGCCAGCGGAGGACCTAACGGCCCTGTGGGAAAGCCTGCCGCGCCTCTCGGCCGACGAGATTTCGGCACAGGCCAATCTGGCTCGTTCGTGGGAACAGCGCGAAACCTTCCAAAAAGAAAACATTCAAGCATTGGCCGCCAACTGGCAGCGCAGCGTGTTCTATCAGACGGACCTGAAGGACATGGCCCAGCATTTTGCCAAGGCGGGCCTTGACCTGCCCGCACCGCTCACGGAGGAAGCACCGCTGATGACGCAGATTCACGATGCGATGTTCCGCTCGGAAGTGCTGCGCTATGACAGTAGCGAACAGGCCGCCCAGCGTTCGGCCGCTGAGTCCGACAAAGCCTTCTCCTTGCTGCGCGAAGCACTGACCGAAACGGCCGAGCAGCACAAATGCCTGCCGCGCATGAACACCTATATGGACCAAATCGTGTGGGCTCGCTCGCCGGTGCGCATCGATGTGGCCGGCGGATGGACTGACACCCCGCCCTACAGCCTGCTCAACGGCGGCAACGTGGTCAATATGGCCATCGAAATGAACGGACAGCCTCCCCTGCAAGTCTATGTCAAGCCCTCGCCCGAGCCTGTGGTCATTTGTCGCAGCATTGACCTCGGCGCAATGGAGCGCATTGAGACCTACGAACAACTGGCAGCCTATCACCAAGTCGGTTCGCCGTTCTCCATTCCCAAGGCAGCCCTGTCGCTGGCGGGTTTCCTGCCGCGATTCTCAGCGGAGTCCTACCCCACCCTTCGCGCACAGTTGGAAGCCTTCGGCTGCGGCATAGAAATCACCCTGCTCTCGGCCATCCCCGCTGGTTCGGGGCTGGGCACGAGCAGCATTCTGGCAGCCACGGTGCTCGGCGGCCTGAGCGATTTCTGCGCCCTCGGCTGGGACAAGAACGAAATAGCCTCGCGCACCCTCGTGCTGGAACAACTGCTGACCACGGGCGGCGGATGGCAGGACCAATATGGCGGCGTGCTGCACGGTATCAAGCTCCTGCAAACCTCGGCGGGCATCAACCAGTCGGCCACACCGCGCTGGCTGCCCGATACGCTCTTCACCAATCCCGATATGCGCCCCTGCCATCTGCTCTACTATACGGGCGTGACGCGCACCGCCAAACATATCTTGACGGAAATCGTTCGTGGAATGTTCCTCAACTCGGGCCGCCACCTTGCCCTCCTCGACGAAATGAAGGGCCACGCCATGGAGATGTTCGATGCCTTGCAACTGGGCGACTTCGACCGCTACGGCGCACTGCTCCGTACGACCTGGACGCAAAACAAGCTCTTGGACGCTGGCACAAACCCGCCCATCATCGAAGCCCTCTGCCAGAAGGTGGACGACCTCTGCGCAGGCTACAAACTGCCCGGTGCAGGCGGCGGCGGCTTCCTCTACATGGTGGCCAAGGATACCGAGGCGGCGCGTCGCATTCAGCAACTGCTGGAAGAAGAACGCCTGTCGCCCAACGCACGCTTCGTTCGCATGGACATCTCGCAGCAGGGCCTGCAAACTTCGTTCAGTTAGGCAGTTTCATCCACTCTGTCATCGAATAAACCAGAAAAACCATCATCTAAATACCTCAGACATGGGCCTCTTCACCCTCCCACCCAAAACTTCGCAGGACTCGCTTGACCTAGAACTATTCCTCAAAGGCGAACGTATGGAAGCGCCCCTGCATCGCACACGCAAGACTTTGCTGCCTGAATGGTTTCCGCAGAGTGGCGTACAACTGACGTGGCCGCACGCCGAGACGGACTGGGCACCGATGTTGGAGCGCGTGGAGAAATGCTATGTGCAACTGGCCTACGCCATTGCCTCGCGCGAACGCCTGCTTATCGTTCATCCGCAGCCCGAAACGGTGCGCGCACTCCTCGAAGAGCAACTGCCCCAACGCGCCACGGCGAACATCACCTACTTTGCCTGCCCAACGAACGACACCTGGGCACGCGACCACGCCTTCCTGACCGTGCTAGACACGGCGGGCACCCAACTGCTGGACTACCGCTTCAATGGTTGGGGCGGCAAGTTTGAGGCGGCGCTGGACAACGCCATCAATCGCCAACTGCACGATGCGGGCATCCTGCGGGGCAACTACGTGGACCGCCTTGACTTTGAGCTGGAAGGGGGCAGCATCGAGAGCGATGGCCTCGGCACCCTACTGACTACTTCAACCTGTCTGCTCAATCCCAACCGCAATCCGCAGTACGACAAAGGGCAGGTGGAACTCCGCCTAGCGGAAGATTTCGGTGTTGACCGCGTGCTGTGGCTGGACCACGGCGCACTGGCGGGCGACGACACGGACAGCCATATCGACACATTGGCTCGCCTCTGTCCGCACGACACGATACTGTACGTGCGCTGCGATGATACGGCGGACGAGCACTATGCAGAACTGCGGGCAATGGAGGAGCAGTTGCAAACCTTCCTGACCCGCGAAGGCAAACCTTATCGCCTGCTGGCCCTCCCCCTACCCGATGCGATTTATGACGAGGACGGCGAACGACTACCGGCCACCTACGCGAACTATCTCGTCATGAACTCCGCCGTTCTCTACCCCACGTACAACCAACCCGAGAAGGACCGTGCCGCCAAGGCCATCATCCAACAGGCCTTCCCCTCCCACGACATCGTAGGTATTGACTGCACAGCCCTCATAGTCCAACACGGGTCGCTCCACTGCGCCACTATGCAGTTTCCGAAGGGGGTCGTTGGGAGCAGTACTCCCTTGTAGTCGGTTGCTGCGCAACCAAAGTTTCAACGAAACTCTTGGACTTTCTAGTTTCAACGAAGCCTTTCGGCTTCTAGTTTCAACGGGAGCTGCGCTCCCTGGTTTCATCGGTCGCTTTGCTCCCTAGTTCGATAGTTGCTAACTTGGAATTGGTGAAGTGGGGAGCAGAAGAAGCAGTTGAATATATAACGCACTAAGCCTCTTGATCCAGGAAGCCCAGACTTCGTAATACTATATCGCATGAAAATCGGAATCATCCAACAATCCTGCTCGCCCAACCGCGAAGCCAATCTCCAGAAACTAGCCGCCAACATTGCCACGGCTGCAAAGGCAGGCGCGCAACTGGTGGTGCTACATGAATTGCACAACACGCCCTATTTCTGTCAGGTGGAAAACACCGACAATTTCGACCTGGCTGAACCCATCCCTGGTCCTTCGACCGATTTCTTCGGCGCCTTGGCCAAGGAGCACGGCATCGTGATTGTCGCCTCCTTGTTTGAGCGTCGCGCCACGGGCCTCTACCACAATACAGCCGTAGTCCTGGAGCACGATGGCAGCATCGCAGGCAAATATCGCAAGATGCACATCCCCGACGACCCTGCCTACTACGAGAAGTTCTACTTCACGCCCGGCGACCTCGGTTTCCAGCCCATCGATACGAGCGTGGGCCGCCTCGGCGTGCAGGTTTGCTGGGACCAGTGGTATCCCGAAGGCGCCAGAATGATGGCCTTGGCGGGTGCGCAACTGCTCATCTATCCCACGGCCATCGGCTACGAGAGTAGCGACACTGCCGAAGAGCAGGAGCGACAGCGCGAGGCTTGGACCACGGTGCAGCGCGGCCATGCCGTGGCCAACGGACTGCCTGTGGTGGCGGTCAATCGCGTTGGGCACGAACCCGATCCTTCGGGACAGACAAACGGCATCCAGTTCTGGGGCAGCAGTTTCGTTTGCGGGCCGCAGGGCGAAATGCTCTACCGCGCGTCCAAGGACGAGGAAGTGGTACAGGTCGTGGAGGTAGATATGCAGCGCAGCGAGAACGTGCGCCGCTGGTGGCCCTTCCTGCGCGACCGCCGCATTGACGAATTTAGCGAACTGACCAAGCGATTCCGCGACTAGGCACTGAGCCGCTGCTGGCCGCCCGCCTTTTGCTCGCACCAAAGGATGGACTGCGGCTATAGATTTCATCCTTCTCCATATTACCCCATTAAAATTCCCTCCTACCATGAAGAAATTTCTAGAAAGCACCCTGCTCCGCGCCCTTGTTCTCTTGGTTTTCGGCGGTCTGCTGATAGCCTTTGCGGGCGAAGCATCCACGTGGATTGTCCGCGGTTGCGGCATCCTCTTCATCGTTCCTGGTCTGGTGGCCATGATTAGTTGTTTTCGCAGCGTGCCCGAGGAGCGTCCCCTGCCGCTCTTCCCGATAGTGGCCCTGGGCAGCATCCTGCTCGGTGTGATACAAATCGTGCATCCCGAACTCTTCATTGAAATGCTGCGCTACATTCTCGTGGGCATTCTCTTGGTGGCCACGGCCTTCCAGTTTTACTCGTTGTGGACCATCCTCCGCACGAGTCCCCTACTGAGCGCGTGGAATTACCTGGGCCCCGTCGTCCCACTGATTATTGGCCTCGTCATCCTCTTCTACGAGCCCGTGCGAACGGATTTGCCCCAGTGCAATCTGCTGACAGGCGTTGGTCTGGTGGCCTATGCCCTGTTTGAATTGTGGACCATCGTTCTGACGAATCGCGCCAAGCGTTTGGCGGCTGCCGCTGCCCCGCAGGAAACAGACAGCCCTGCCGAAAACACACAGGAATAACCGCTCAGAGATTCTCCCTATGCAGTTTCAGACGCCCGTCAATTTGCCAACCTCTCCCCAGCGCCTTACACCCGACAGCCATGCAGTGCTATTGGGCTCGTGCTTTGCCCAGCATATCGGCGAGCGCATGGTGCAAAGTCTGCCCGACGGCCACGTGGCCTTGAATCCCTGTGGCACGCTGTACAATCCGCACAGCCTCCTGCACACTGCCCAATGGTTGACGACCGAGGGGCAAGGACCCACGGCCGACCTGTGCTTTGAAGGGCGCGATGGACTGTGGCACCACCGCCTGTTCTCTACCGATGTCTCCGCCACCTCGCGCGAGGCTTGTTGGGCACAGGTGGAGGAACGCATCGCCGCGGCACGCACCGTGGCCCAGCGGATGACCCACCTCTTCGTGACCCTGAGCACGGACCATATATATCGGTTGCGAGCGGACGAGAGCGTGATTGTGGCCAACTGCCACAAAGAGCCTGCCGCCCACTTTCGCGAAGAGATTTATCCACTCCAGCAAATGATCGAGGAGTGGAGCGCGTGGGTGGAATGGTGGCAAGGAACCCACCCGCAGTGCCAACTCATCTTCACCCTGAGTCCGTATCGCTATGCCAAGTACGGCATGCACGGGAACCAACTCAGCAAGGCGCGCCTACTCTTGCTGATAGATGCCTTGCAGGAGCGGTTTGGCGAGCGCGTCAGTTACTTCCCTGCCTACGAAATCCTGATGGACGAACTGCGCGACTACCGCTTCTACGAGGCCGATATGCTCCACCCCTCGCACGTGGCCGTGGACTATATCTGGGAGCGGTTCACCGAATGGGCCTTCTCCCCTACCCTCACGGAGTATGCTACGGAGCGCGAACGCCTGCGCCGCGACTTTGCCCATCACATCCTCCACCCCGAAAGCCCCGAAGCCCAAGCCTTCCTCCGACAACGCGAAGCGCGGCGACAGGCTTTCTTGGAGAAATATGGGGGTCGCTTCGCGACCTAGTTTCAACGCAGCCTGCGGCTGCTGGCTCGATAGTCGAAGCTAGGATGGGGAGTAACGTGAAAGTACCACACCTTGCTTGCAAGGTGTGAGTAAGGAGTTCGTTCTCAGAGGAAAGGCAATGTACCGCACGTTGCTTGCAACGTGTGGCTCCGCGAATAATAAGTGTTTATACCTTATATATAATAGGAGTATTTTGTTGGGTGTTATTCTTCAATGAGGACGAACTCCAGAATGTCGTTGGGCCACACGTTGCGAGCAACGTGCGGTACATTGCCTTGCAATGAGAACGAACTCCTTACAAGACACTTAGCAATGAGAACGAACTCCTTACTTACAAGACAACTTAGCAACAAGTACAAACTCCCTACTCACACCTTGCAAGCAAGGTGCGGTACTTTCACGTTACTCCAATTCCAATTCCTAATTCCAAATTTCCAACCAGTTTCGCCATTTCCAAAAGTAAGGAAGCTGTTCGTCTCGCCGTCATTCCCGTTACACCACAGTTGTGGGGCAACGAGAATAACCCTTGAAGAAACAACAATATCGCATCTAAAAACAACGGTATAGCATATAAAAACAACATCAACTACTATCAATAAATCGCCATGCTTTATTCTCTCGAAAAAGTAGCGACACTTATCGGTGCCCAGCGTTTCGGACTGGCCGAAACGCAGATTGACCGACTGCTGACCGACAGCCGGTCGCTGGCCTTCCCCGAGACCACCCTTTTCTTTGCCTTGCGCACACGCCAGGGCGACGGTCACAAATATATCGACGACCTCTATCGCCGCGGTGTGCGGAGTTTTGTGGTCGAGGACGTACCCGAAAGTTTCGCCCTGCGCTTCCCGCAAGCGGCCTTCCTGCGTGTACTCTCACCCCTGCGCGCCCTGCAACGGCTGGCTGAGCGCCACCGCGAAGAATACGACCTGCCCATCATCGGCATCACGGGCAGCAACGGCAAGACCGTGGTAAAGGAATGGCTCTATCAGGTGCTGTCGCCCACCCTGCGCATCACACGCAGTCCCCGCTCCTACAATTCGCAAATCGGTGTGCCCCTCAGCGTGTGGCTCCTCAACGAGCAGAGCCAGGCGGGCCTATTTGAGGCGGGCATCTCCCAACCTGGTGAGATGGAATCCCTGCGCGCCATCATCCAACCGACCCTCGGCATCATGACCAATATCGGTTCGGCCCACCAGGAGAACTTTGAGAGTTTGGAAGAGAAGTGTCGGGAGAAACTCAGCCTCTTCCGCGATGCACAGGCCCTTGTCTTCAACGGCGACGACGCCCTCGTGCGCCAATGTGTGGAGCAAATGGATTTTCGCGGCGAGCGCCTCTACTGGTCTATGATGGACACCCACGCACCGCTCTACGTCAGCGACATCACGCCCCTTGAAGAGGGCACGCA
This sequence comes from Bacteroidales bacterium, assembly GCA_004555425.1. Classification (GTDB taxonomy): domain Bacteria; phylum Bacteroidota; class Bacteroidia; order Bacteroidales; family Bacteroidaceae; genus Alloprevotella. The sequence goes on along the minus strand of SFID01000010.1, from coordinate 17,671 downwards.
CCTCACCTATATATATAAGGAGTCGAAGCACACCGTGCAACTGCCCTTTGCCGACGAGGCGTCCATCCAAAACTGCTGCCACCTGCTCATGGCTGCCCTCCACCTAGGTCTGACACCTGCGGAAGTGGGCCAACGCCTACAACAACTGGAGCCTATGGCCATGCGCCTGGAGGTGAAGGACGGCGTGCGCCATACGACCCTTATCAACGATTTCTACAACTCCGACATCAATTCGCTGGACATTGCTCTCGACTTCCTGCACCGCCGCCAGTCCGGACAGCACACACATTCCACGCTCATCCTCTCGGACATTGAGCAGACGGGCATCGCGCCAGCCGAACTCTATCAGCAGGTCAGCAAGATGGTGACAGCGCGTGGCGTGGACCGCCTCATCGGCGTCGGCAAGGCCCTTATGGCCCACCAGACGGCCTTCGCGGGCATCGCCACGGAATGCTATCCCACAACCGAGGCCCTGCTGGAGAGCGGAGTGCTCGATACACTGCACAATGACCTTATTCTGATTAAGGGTGCCCGCGATTTTGGCTTCGAACAAATATCGGCCCACCTCTCGCAGCGCATCCACACGACCACACTCGAGGTGAATCTCGAAGCCATGACGGAGAACGTGGCCTTCTACCGCTCGCACCTGCGTCCCGAAACGAAGATGGTGTGCATGGTCAAGGCATCGGGCTACGGCGTGGGCAGCGTGGAGATTGCCAAGACGCTGCAGGAACGCGGCGTGGACTATCTGGCCGTGGCCGTGGCCGACGAGGGTGTGCAACTGCGGCAGGCAGGCATCACGGCGGGTATCATCATCATGAATCCCGAGCGCTCAACGATGAGCACCCTCTTCCACTATCACCTGGAACCCGAGGTCTATTCCTTCGCTTTGCTGGAGACGCTCATCAAGGCTGCCGACCGCGAGGGCGTGACGGACTTCCCGATTCACCTGAAACTGGACACGGGCATGCACCGCCTCGGTTTCGACCCCAAGGTGGACATCCCCGTGCTTATCGACCGCCTGCTCCACCAGACTGCCCTCAAGCCGCGGTCGGTCTTCTCGCACTTCGTGGGCAGCGACAGCCCAGCCTTCGACGACTTCTCGGCCCACCAGTTCCAACTATTCGACGAAGCCTCGCGCATGCTCTGCGCCGCCTTCCCCCACAAGATTCTTCGCCACATCTGCAACTCGGCCGGCATCGAGCGTTTCCCCGAGCGGCAGTTGGACATGGTGCGCCTGGGCCTCGGCCTCTACGGCATTGACCCCATCGACAACCGCGTGCTGCACAACGTAGCCACGCTCCGCACCACCATCCTCCAGATTCACGACATTCCCGCGGGCGACACGGTGGGCTACTCACGCCGCACCACCCTCGACCGCCCCTCGCGCATCGCCGCCATACCCATTGGCTATGCCGACGGACTGGACCGCCGCCTGGGCAACCGCTGCGGCTACTGCCTCGTCAACGGACAGCGCGCCCCCTACGTCGGCAACATCTGTATGGACGTCTGCATGATTGACGTGACGGACATCCCCTGCCACGAAGGCGACAGCGTGGAAATCTTCGGCGACCACCTGCCCGTCACCGAACTGAGCGACCGACTCGGCACCATCCCCTACGAAATCCTCACGGGCATCAGCGAACGCGTGAAGCGCGTCTATTTCCAGTAGCCCCTGTGTGCTCACTCCCGAGATAGGAGCCCAACCAACCGCCCAACCAGTAAACAGCCCCTATAACCCACTCAGCCAGAGAGGCTGCACCCCGTTTTTTGGGAGTGCAGCCTCTCTTCTTTTTCAGCCCAACGCCTCATCTTGCCCTGCCAGCCTCTCATTTTCCCCAGCCAGCCCCTCATTTTCCCCCAGGCCTTCCCGACCCAACATCGGAGATTTCCGTTCCGTCCTCAGTCTTTTCCATTTTTATCTAGGAGATTCCCAGCGACCCGCGGGCGCGGGTCGCGTGACCTGCGAGCGCGGGTCGCGTGACCTGCGGGCGCGGGTCGTGTGACCTGCGGGCGCGGGTCGCTGGGATTCTCCTATACGAAAACGGGAATCGCGGACGCCAGCACGAAACCTTGCGGCGTTTTCATCGTAACTACTCAGGTCGTTTTTTCGAGCTCCAAACGACCTGAGTAGTTACGTTAGGAGTTAGGAGTCAGAAATCAGCGGAAAAGCAATGTACCGCACGTTGCTTGCAACGTGTGGCTCAGCGGAAATGTTGGATCATTGATAACTACTTCAAAGAGTACAAACATCTGAAAACCGCTGAGCCACACGAGCAACGTGCGGTACATTGCTTTCCAGCGCAATTTGCAATTAAAAATCCACCTGAGTAGTTACGCCAAATGTTAAAATGCAGCGATTTGCCGCAGCGAGCCTTCGCGATGTGTTATATTACGAGGCGAGCTTTGGGCGCAAGCGCCCAACAGTTTCATCGGTCGCTGCGCGACCTGGTTTCAACGGGAACTTCGTTCCCAAGGCCAAGGGAGTAACGTGAAAGTACCGCACCTTGCTTTGCAAGGTGTGAGTACGGAGTTTGTTCTCATTGAAAAGGTGAGGGTGTGTAAAGTATAGGATAAACACAGATCTCTTTCTAAGCACACAACCAATAAGTACGAACTCCTTACTCACATCTTTGCAAGGTGCGGTACTTTCACGTTACTCCCCATCCTAGCTTCGACTATCGAGCCAGCAGCCGCAGGCTGCGTTGAAACTAGGTCGCAAAGCGACCGACTGAAACTTGAAACTAGGGAGCGCAGCGACCGATTGAAACTAGGTCGCGCAGCGAGCAAGGTGCGGTACTTTCACGTTACTCCATTGGCCTTTTCAATGAGTGCAAACTCCGTACTCACACCAAGCAAGGTGCGGTACATTTCTTTCCAGTACAATTTGCAATTAAAAATCCACTTTTCATCCGCTGTACACATTACAAGGCCATGCACCGCACATTGCTTGCGGTACATGGCCTTGCGCCTGAGAACGAAATCGCGAAGCCTTCCTAACTATTCCACACAGAAATCCACGCAACTGCGCTGCCGCACGTGCGGTTTGAGTGCGCCAGCCACGGCTTGATGGGCTGGATGTGCGCCATAGGCAATGACATCTTCTAAGGTGTCGAACGTGCTCTCCAGGCAGATGTGCCAAGCCTCCCCTGGGTTAATGTTGAAGCCTACGCGAATCTCGCGGATAGTGGAAATGGTGGCGGGGAGGGCTTCGATGCCCGCCTTGAAAGCCTGCATGATGGGCAGGCGCTGCTCCTCGGTGAGTTCCTCTTTGAGTTGAAACTGCACAATGTGTTTAACCTTCATATACGATTGATTTTGTAACTTTGCAGACGAAAAATCCAGCGGGCGCAACGGTCGTCTGCCCGCTTGCACCACGACAAAAATACGAAAACACATTGAGAAATTTCTGCTTCATCCTGCTTTTTTTCCCGCTTCTGTGGTCCTGCCAAAAGCAGGAACGCAAGGCCGACAACGCTGCCTTTGCCGAGGTGAGCGATAGCACAGCGGGGACTTCGGACATGGACAGCATCCTCGCCGCCGGCGAACTGATTGTCACAACACTGGCCGGTCCTGCGACGTACTACGAATACCACGAGCAGCCCATGGGCTTGCAATATGCCCTTGCGGCCAACTTTGCGGGCAACGAGGGACTGCGCGTACGCATCGAACTGGCGCGCGACACCGTTGAACTCCTTCGCCTCCTCCACAGCGGCAAGGCGGACGTGGCGGCCCTGCCCCTGCCCCTGACGTTGATTGAGGCCGAAGGGCTGGCGGCTGCGGGCGTGCGCATTGACAGTCTGCACCAATCCTGGGCCGTGCGCACGGAGAGCAAGAACCTGGCCGAGGCCCTCAACAGTTGGTTTCTGCGACAGGGCACGGAGGACATCAGCCTGGCCGAACGGCAACGCCAGAGCGAGTTCGGACAGGTGCGCCGAAAAGTGCGCTCGCCCTTCATCTCGCGCGAGCAGGGGATTATCTCGACCTACGATGACTACTTCAAGCAAGCCTCGAAGACAACGGGATGGGACTGGCGACTCATCGCGGCACAGTGTTACCAGGAATCGGGCTTTGACCCTACGGCACAGTCGTGGGCGGGAGCCTGCGGCCTGATGCAGTTGATGCCAGCCACAGCCCAGAGTATGGGACTGGCACAGGACCGCATCTTCCAACCGCAAGAGAACGTGGCCACCGCTGCCCGCTACATCCGCAAACTCGTGCAACGCTTCGCCCACATCAGCGACCACCACGAACGCACTAAGTTTGTCCTGGCTTCCTACAACGCTGGGCCAGGACACGTGCAGGATGCCATAGCCCTGACGAAGAAATACGGCGGCAACCCCAATCGATGGGACGAAGTGAGTTACTACATCCTCCACCTCAGCGAGGAATCCTTCTACCGCGACCCCGTGGTCAAGCATGGCTATATGATAGGCAAAGAAACCCACAACTACGTTAGCAACATCTGGAACCTCTGGCGCAACTACGGCGCTGCTATCCCAGCAATGCCACCCACCAAAACTGGAAAGCACATCAACGGCACCGCCTCCCCCTCTTCCTCTTCCGCCGCCAATAGTCCCCAACAAGAGATCCCGCGCGCCAATCCCAAGCACAGCGCAAAAATAATAACTCCCGACGACCCCGATTTCTTCAAATAAAAGCAGCGCGCCTTGAAGGCGCGCTGCTTTTATTTGAAGAGCCGAGCAAGGCAAGACCGCGGCCCCTAGTCACCCAAGAAAAAGGCGCCAGAAGCCCGCACATCGTGCACCCGAATGCCCAGCGAGGCGGCCTCTTCCAAATACCCTTCCCGCCGAGCCAACGAAAGCGAACCGTCCAGCACAATGACCTCGGCCCGAAAGAACGCTCCCACCTCGCGCAAAGGCTGAACAGCACCTCGCGACAAGAGCAAAGCCGATACCGATTCGGGAGAAGCAGGCACGACAGCGGGCAAGCGACCCTGCACCCAGGCCATACGCTGCCCTGCAACATCCACCACCAAGCAGGAAGCAGTCTTCGCCAAGACCTCCATCCGCGGCCGCTGAATGCCGTACGGCTGCCAATATCCTTCGTCCAGAAACCGTACCTGCACAGCCACCTTGGCTGAATCCGTCGTGAGCAAACGGCCCGCGCCTTTCCCATGAACCAGATGCACCATCGGCGCAGCGTAACTATCATACACCATCAGACGAGGCTGGCGGCGGTGCTCGGATTCTTGCCACCCAGCAATCCCGGCCCATAACACCAGACAGCCAGCAATGACGTAGAGCACGCGCGGCGGACGATGTATCAAATAGACCAGCAGTGCCAACAACAGCACATAGCAAACCATCACCTCCGCCCAATGCGGGTATGCCTTGATATGGCTGTAAGGCCACGCGGACATCCATCCCACAGCCCCCGTCAGGCAGCGAATGCACCAACCTAGGAGCGTGGCCGTCAGACCTTGGAATCCTGGAATCAGGAAGAAAACCAACGCTAAACCCAAAATGACATACGCCAAAGGGATGGCCAGCAGATTGCCCAGCAGACCGACCAAAGGAATCGTGTGGAAATAATAAGCCACCAGGGGACCCGTGCCTATCTGCGCCACAATGCTGACCGTCAACCAACCATAGAGCAAGGCCAACAACCGCGAACGGCGCAACCACCGAGGACGCGGAATGTGCGGCGTCAAAAGCAGAATGAAGAAAACGGAGGTGAAGGACAACTGAAATCCAATATCAAACAACGAAGCGGGACTGAACAACAATATCAGCAACGCCGCCAGCGCTAGATTGTTTAGCGAACTGCGCTCGCTATAAAGCACCACGGACAACTGCCAAAGCGTGAACATCACCGTGGCGCGCACCAACGACAACGGAAAGCCAACCAACAACGCAAAACCCCATAACAACGCCACCCCCACAAGGCTTGCGAACACACGCCCCCGCCGACTGGGCAGCCGATTGACGAACAGCAAACTGTACAAAGAGAACAAAATGCCTAGATGTAGCCCACTCAATGCCAGCACATGGCTCACACCTGTTGCGGAGAAGGACTGACGCTGCGCAGCATCCAAACTGCGCTTGTCGCCAAGGCTCATCGCTGCCGCTATCGCCGCCTCCTCCGATCCGAGATGCGAGAAATATTGCGCGCTCAGGCTTTGCCGATAACGGGCCATACGCAAGCGCAACGAGACCTCGGCATCAGCCATCGCCCGCGCCTTCCACCGATTGCCAGCCACGTAGGCACGCCCACTAATTCCCTGCCGCCGCAAAAAACGCGCGTAGTCGAAGGCACCGGGGTTTCCCGCCGTGTGCACCTCGCCTACGCGCGCATTTATATATATATGGTCTCCTGGCCGCGGAGCTGATTGCCCATCCACCGCTTGCTCCTTCCCATCCACCGCTTGCTCTTTCCCATCCACCGCTTGCTTTTCCTCCTTCGCCGCTTGCTTTTCCTCCTTCACCGCTTGCTCTTTCTCGTTCGCCGCTTGCTCTTTCTCGTTCGCCGCCAGCGTCACCTGAATACTGTGCCCCGCATACGGCCCCGACAATATCTCGGCAGGAAATTGCCAACTGCCCGAGCGTTCGCGCGGAGAAGCATCGACGCGCGCCACCAACGTTTGCGCCTCCTTGGGCCAGACCACCCGACACGCCGCACGCTGATGCCCTATCAAGAGGACACCAAGGCTAATCGCGGGAATCGCCAAAAGGAAGGAAAAAGGTACGCGCGCCGACTGCCGCGGACGGCGAACCGACAGCAACAACAGCCCACTAACGCAAAGGAAAACCAAAAGAATGAACCACCAAAACCAAGGCGAACAACCGCAATAAGGCTGCGGCGAATATTCACCCACCACCAGTCCAACGCCAAGCGGCACGACCACCCGATACAACGGATTGACACGAATCCACCGCGTCAGCAATTCGCGAAAATGCTGCATACAAAAACGAGAATACGAAATAGGGATACTGAATGACGATGAAGAAAACTGCCACCGCCAACGCACTAACGCCCAGGGGCGGGAGTGAACGATTCGTAAGTGCCATCGTCAAAGAAAACGCGAATCTCCTTGATTTTACGAACGGGACGCTCAATGTACTTGACGCTCTCCCGCTCGCGAGCAGGCTGTTGGCGCGATGGATAATGCCCCGCCGCGCGCGGATTGCTCTGAGCAGTGGCCACAGGTCGTTCGGCTATGCCATCTAAGTCGGGAGCAGGAAAGAGAAAACCGTTCACGGCCGCATTCGCAGCAGCCGCAGCAGTTCCTTCCTCAGAAGTAGGCACAGTGGTTGCACCAGCAGCAACTCCTGCCTGCTCTCCCGCGCCAGCAATTAGCATATCGCCTTCTCCAAACATCAACCAATTGATATTGATTTCAGGGAAAACGCGATGGATGGCGTTCACGTGATTGCTGGTAGGGTTAGTTCGTCCCGTGAAAATGCTTGATAGAGATGCAGGAGAGACTTCCAAACGTGCGGCAAAATCTTGCTGCGAAAGATTTGCCCATTCCATAACTTTACGAATACGGTCTTTCATATTTATGAACCTTATATTGTTTTTACTATTGACGTGAGAGAAAAAAGGAGAAGGGTGAGAGGGAAAAGGAGAAGGGAGAGAAGATGACAGCCTACCTCAACGGGCGGACGAAATCAGGACAGAAAATTGCGCGAAACTGATTGCCGAATTTGAACAAGCGTAACGGCAAAGAACGCTTCAAATGGAACGTCACAGAGCGCGCCAGGATAATCCGCTACCCGTAATATATGCCAATCTCAGGAAATGCAAAATTTTCGCGTTTTTAGCAGGAGACTTCCAAATCTGCTTTTCGGAAAAATCTTTTCTGGCTTTTCGGCGAAGCAAAATCCGAGATTCAAATCCGGCCTGCAAATGTTCGTCATCCAGAAAATCCAACCGAAATTGAGATTCGAACTGACGCAATCTCCAAACGGCGATTTGCAAAAATTGAATACGGAGAACGAAACCTATGCTTATAAATGGAACTCGCTCGAAATCCGGAAATCGGAATCGAAAATGCAAAATCTTTTCGCACCGATGTCCGACTAAGAACTCCTCAAATCCTAGTTTCGACCTCGCCAACGGCCGAATTTTGGAGTCTGAAATAGTACAGCAGATTTTTTTAGAGGCTAAAAGCGAGCCCGAAATCTCTTCTGGAAAAAGCGCCTAACTGGCTGGGGGTCCGCACTTAGCCGAAATTTACCCAAAATTGGAGCCGCGGCGCCTCCGTTCTCAGAGGTGAAAGTTGAGCCCTCCCAGAAATACACTTCTAGAAAGCGTTTACAAAGTTACATATTATTTTTGAAGCAAGCAAACTTTGTGAATTTATATATCAATTTCTATATTTCTAGATTTCTAAATCGGATATAGGATTTTATATTTACAATTTTGATTTCCGTAGCTATACATTTCAAAATCGTAAATACGGGATAAAATTCACAGATATAGTAAATATACGCGGTTTCTCGGCCTTTCTATTGGTTTTTATAGGCTTATACAATTCTAAATGGCCTCTCTGCGGAAATTGTATGTATATTTGCATATTAGTAGGTCTATAATACCCAAAATCCTACTCTCAATATGCGATTATGGGTCATAATGAATACTTTAACACACTCGATAGGTTGTGCATAAATATTCGGTTATCTTTGTAAACGTAAATGCTTTTGATTTTTATTTATATACTTTATAAAGATATATCAGTGCGGAGTTGTTGCGCGGATTTAGGAATTAAAACGTCAAAATTGATGGTTTGTAAATATTTTATTTTGTATATTTTCAAACCGAAACGTATAAAAAACTTAACGGACAGCTCGCGGAAGGGGATTTTTCGGGATTTGGCAAAAAACTAACTGAAATCCGTGCCCTTCTACGGCCGAAAAACGCGCCGCAACTCTCAGCGCGTTTATTTTCGCCTAACTTGTTTATATTTTGCGACTTAGATAGGATTTCCCCAGAACGCGATTTTGGGGCTAAAAAATCCGTTTGAAGGGGTCGGAAGGGGATTTTGGGGGTACTTCGGGCCTGATGGAGGATGCGGAAAGGCATTTTGGGTCACGAAAATCGGCATTCTAGAAGTGGGGAAATGGGCAATTTACATTTTCTCAGCGGCAGCGAAAAATTGGGGTCGTTCGCTGGCTGTCATCGGAAGCCAGCGGACGAGTTTTTTGGAGTTGCCCGAAAGCAGGATGAACGCCTGATGAAATTTTCTGGCGACAGAATTTGGAGCATCATCGGCAGTTGTTCATTCCTCCTCGGAGGCGATTTGTTTTTTTTCTGAGGCTGCGCATTGTTCTTCGGAGGCTGCGCGATGGAGGTGCTTGGCAGGATGATGAATGGGGGAGGCTGATGAATGGGCGGCCGATGGGCGAGCGATTTTTCCTTGACAGGAAAATTAGCCAATCGGAGGCTCGAAATTTCCTACCCGTAAAATATGCCAAATTCGTGCGTTGCGCTTTTTGTGTTTTTCGTTCCCATTCTTTTGTATCACTTTCAGGTTCGCTCTCCCCTACCCCCGTATTTTGCTCACCGTTGTTCATAGGATTGACGAAGGCATTCGGTTGTCAGGGAGTGCCGTTTGGTTATCCACCTCGGCATATTCCCATTTCGCTGCGGTATGTAGTCAGCGGACCGCGGGCGCGGTCCGATTGGTTCGCGGGCGCGACGCGCTGACTATCTCGGACATTGGAACGATTTCCTTTGTAACGTGCTTTTCCGCTGAGCGCAGTGCCTTTCCGCTGAGCCACACATTGCGAGCAACGTGCGGTACATTGCTTTTTCGCTGAGCGCAGTGCCTTTCCGCTGAGCCACACGAGCGAGCAACGTGCGGTACATTGCTTTTTCACTTGGTATGGGCCCTTACTTATACCTTGCTTTCAATGAGAACGAACTCCTTACTCACACCTTGCTAAGCAAGGTACGGTACTTTCACGTTACTCCCCATCCTAGCTTCGACTATCGAGCCAGCAGCCGCAGGCTGCGTTGAAACTAGGTCGCAAAGCGACCGACTGAAACTTGGAACTAGGGAGCGCAGCGACCGATTGAAACTAGGGAGCGCAGCGACCGATTGAAACTAGGTCGCGCAGCGGGCAAGGTGCGGCACTTTCACGTTACTTCATTTTGCTGCTTCGAATGCCGTCCCCCCTACCCTTTTGTTTTGTGGTCTATGGGCATAAAAAACTGCGGCCGTTTTGGTCGCAGTTTTTGGAGTTGTGGGGAATGCTTTTGGACAGGCGCGCTTAGTGGAGGATAAAGAAGAGGAGTTCTCGCATTAGTTCGCCTGAGGAGATGTCGGAGTTGCCTACGCCTTTGGAGCGGGCATCCGTGCGCCTGATGGCTTCGAGAATCTTCATAACCTTCACGCCCGAGTAGCGCTGCATGGCGGGAATGAGTGAGCGGCGGGCTTGCCACTCCGAAACGCCCACCCATTGGGCTACGCCTCGGTCGGATTTGTCGGGCGCATAGTAGGCCATCATCAGATTGGAGAAGAACTTGAAGAGAACGGGCAGGAATTTCTGGACGGGGTATGCCTTGGGATTTTTATCGAAGAAATCGGCAATCTGGTTGGCTCGCTGGATATTTTTCTCGGCCAGCGCGTCCTGCAGCTCGAAGATGCCAAACTCCTTGGTGATGCCTACGTGGGCCCGCACAAGCTGTTCGTCAATTTGCGTTTGTCCTTCGGGCAGGGAGAGGAGGAGTTTGTCGAGTTCGCTGGCTAGGCGGTTGAGGTCGGCCCCCACAAATTCGCCCATCATAGCCGCGGCAGCGTTGTCGATGGTTTTGTGCTGGCGCGCCACATAGTTGCGAACAAATGTGGGGAGCTGTCCATCGCCCAGTTTCTTCGACTCGTAGAGTACGCCCACCTTTTCGATAGCACTCGTCACCTTGAGGCGGCGGTCGAGCGTTCCGTTTTTGTGGCAAATAATCAGGACGGTGGTGGGCTGAGGCTGCTTGCAATAGAACTCCAAGCGTTCGATGCCCGCAAGGTTCTGCGCCTCCCTAACCAGCACGACCGTGTAGGGTGCGCCCATGGGGAAGGCTTTGGCGGCTAAAATCACTTCGTCAATCTGGGTTTCGGCTCCGAAGAGCGTGACGAGGTTGAAGTCGCGCTCCTCGGGTTTGAGCAACGAGCTGACTAGGAAGTCGGCCAGTCGGTCGATATAATAGCTTTCGGTTCCCATGAGATAATAGATGGGAGCAATCTTGCCTGCGCGCACATCGCGAATTATCTGTTCGTGCGTGGGGCCTGCGGTTTTAGCTTTGGAGGGATAGGCCATGGGTGGGATAGGCGGTCGCTGCGCGACCTTAGTTTCAGCGGTCGCTGCGCGACCTTAGATTCAATCGGGGACTGCGTCCCCTAGTTTCAGCGGAAGCCTGCGGCTTCCTGGTTTCAGGGAATCCCTTCGGGCTTCCTGTTTCAACGCAGCCTTCGGCTGCTGGCTCGATAGTCTAATGGTCGCTCTGCTTCCTAGTTTCAGCGGTCGCTGCGCGACCTAGTTTCAGCGGAAGCCTACGGCTTCCTAGATTCAGGGAATCCCTTTGGGATTCCTGTTTCAACGCAGCCTTCGGCTGCTGGCTCGATAGTCTTGTACCTTCTTATTTATACGGCACTCCATATTATATATACATACCATATTTATATTGGTATACCATAAATATATTGGTATACCATAAATATATTGGCATACCATAAATATATTGGCATACCATTTATATTAGGCACACCTTATTATATATATGGTACACCATATTATATATAGGCGAGGAGAAGGAGGGGCGGTGCATTACCAGTCGTACTTTAGGTGGCGCACGGTCTTTCGGTCGCCTTCGATGAGCTTCATTGCTTCAATGCCAATGCGCACGTGGGTTTCTGCGAAGGAGCTGGTCACGCGGTTGTCGCTTTCCTCTGTCTTGATGCCTTCGGGCACCATCGGGTTGTCCGACACCAGCAGGAGGGCTCCCGTGGGTATATGGTTGAAGAAGCCGCAGGAGAAGAGGGTGGCCGTCTCCATATCAACTGCCATGGCGCGTGTCTCGCGCAGGTATGCTTTGAAGCGTTCGTCGTGCTCCCACACGCGGCGGTTGGTCGTATAGACCGTGCCCGTCCAGTAGTCTTTGGAGTTGTCGCGCAGGGCCGTGGAGACGGCGCGCTGGAGCATGAAGGCGGGCAGCGCAGGCACTTCGGGCGGGAAATAGTCGTTGCTGGTTCCTTCGCCGCGGATGCCGGCCAGGGGCAGGATGTAGTCGCCCAGATGTGTCTTGTCGGAGATGCCGCCGCACTTGCCCAGAAAGAGGCATGCTTTGGGACTGATGGAACTGAGCAGGTCCATGATGAGGGCGGCGTTGGGGCTGCCCATGCCGAAGTTGATCATAGTAATGTCGCCCGCCGTCACTGCGCGCATATTGGCACCAAAGCCTACGGTCTCCACGCCCGTCAGCTGTGCGAAGATGTCCACGTAGTTATTGAAATTGGTCAGGAGGATGTACTCGCCAAAGCTGCTGAGAGGCATTTTGGTATAGCGCGGCAGCCAATTGTCAACGATTTCTTGCTTTTCTTTCATAAGTTTCGTAATTTTGTTGGCCTAGAATCGGCACGGAAAGACCGCCCCCGCCATAAGGTTGCGGTTTGTGTAGTGACTGCAAATATAAGAAAATGATTCCAATCAATCTGCCAAACTTCGACATAAAAGTGAAACGGGAAGGGGGCCGCACGCAGATTCACGACTTCCTGCGCCGCCGCTTCGTCACGCTGACTCCCGAGGAATGGGTGCGCCAACATTTCACGCATTATCTCGTGGAGCATTTGGGCTATCCCGCCGGTTTGATGGCCAACGAGGTGAAGGTGAGTGTGGGGGGTGTGGCGCGCCGCTGCGATACGGTGGTCTATGCGAAGGCGGGCGGTTTCCCGCTGATGATTATCGAATACAAGGCCCCCGAGGTGGCCATCACGCAACAGGTGTTCCAGCAGATTGCTGCCTACAACAGTGTGCTGCGTGCGCCGTATCTGGTTGTGAGCAATGGGGTGCGCCATTACTGTATGCACATGGACTATGCGGCGCAGCGCGTGGAATATCTGCCAGCTGTGCCGCGGCATGAGGAGTTGGTTCTGGAGTGAGCATCCTCTTTGTTGGGCTTTCACAGCCAGGCAATGTACCGCATGCTGCTCGCAATCTGAGGATCAGTGGATTACCTATGTCAGGCTCTTTGGTGCTTACCTACTTCCTCTGAGCCACGCGTTGCAAGCAACGTGCGGTGCATTGTTTTTCTGCTGAGCACAGGCTCCACGCTCACACCTTGCAAACTTAGAGCGAGCAAGGTGCGGTGCGTTCACGTTGCTCCCTCCTCGCACAAAAAAAGAGGCTATGCCATTGTTGGCTTAGCCTCTTTTTTTGATTCTCTCTCAGATATATTATTTTCCCTGCGACTTGAGGTACTTGTCAATCTGCAGACCCGTTGCGTGCTCGGGGTCGCGCTGGAGAAGGAGGTTGGTGTATTTGCGTGCCTCGGTGTAGTTGTCCTTCTGTACGTGGTAAAAGGCGAGGTAGCTATATACCTGTGTGTAGTTGGAGTCGCTGCCCTTTTCGTTGGCGGTCATCACTTCGAGGGCCTTCTCGTAGTATTCGCGTGGCTTTTCCTCGGCTGTGCGGGGGTCGGTGATGCTCATCTGTGCGCGGAGCAACCAAGCCTGGTATGCGGTGGGGTCCTTTTCGAGGGCCTTGGCCAATGCTTCGTCACCCTTGTTAAGGTAGTCCTGCTTCTGCTCGGGGGTCAGACCTTCCTGACGAGCGGCGGGGATGTACATTTGTGCGAGCTGGAGGTAGTCGGCCACCTTAATCTTGTCGTCACCCTGCTTGGTCATGTATTCCGTGAAGGTGGCGATGGCTTCGTTGTACTGCTTATTGCGGCGGTAGAGTTTGGCCAGTTCGGCGAGGGCACCCGTTTTCTTTTCGTCACGGCTGACGGCCTTCTTGTAGAATTCGATGGCAGCGGGGATGTCGTTCATTTCCTTCTTGTACTCGGCCGCATACTGATAGTCGAGGAAGAGGAAGATGCTGTCGGCGTATTCGTTGTTGGTGAGGTAGGCCATATTATCGGCCACCTTTGCCATATCGGCTTCGTAGTTGATGGAGTTGCGTGCACTCTCAAAACTAGCGAAGAACTTCATACGACGAATCATGAGGTCTTTGGGTGCGAGGGGTTCGATTTCGCTCACGATCTTGCCAATCTGGTCCATCTTCTGCACGGAGAAGAGCGACATGAGGTAGTTTTCGCAAGAGCGGATGTCGAGGGCCTCGGCCGTCTTGGGGGTGTTGGCGTAGTAAACGTCGTAGAACTTGACGGCTTCGGGGTATTTGTTCATATTGTAGTTGATGTCGCCAAGTTCCTTGTCGGCTTCGTAGTAGTCGGGCTGGATTTGCTTAATCTTGGTGAGCTGCTCAATGGCTACGTAGGGGTTCACATTCTTGTAAACGAATGCGTTACGCTTCATGGCGATGACGTTGTTCTCGTCGATGGCGAGCACCTGGTCGAAGCACTGTCCTGCCTGTCCGTACTGCTTGGCATACATAAACACCTCGCCGCGGAACATGAGGCCATCGATATACACGGGGTCTACCTTTTCAATATAGTTGGCGCACTGCTTGGCAGCGGGATAATTGTTGTTCTCGAGGAAGAAATGACCAACAGCGAGGAGGGCTTCCTTGTCGTCCTTGATCTTCTTGAGGAGTTTGGTGAAGTTCTTGTTGGCTGCATCGGGGTCGGCCAACTGGTTATCTACGACCAACTGAGCCATTGCCTGGTACTCGGGGTTGAGTTCGGGCACATTGTAGCTTTTCTGCTGGGCGCTGGCACTGAGGCTGCCAACAAGCAGCAGGGCAGCGAGTGCTGCTGTGCGAATGATGTTCTTCTTCATTATTAGTGCTAATTTTTAATCGTTCGGCATTGGGATTTTTACTCTCGGAGGCCCGTTGGCGACTTCCCCTTGGGGGCTCGCGGGCAGTTTTTGCATGGCCTCTTGGCTGCAAAAATACTAATTATTCTATAGAACACGAATGTTTTTACAAGTTTTTGCGCTCACGGAGATGGCTTTTCCTACTTGCCCACCTTGACCATTGTAGCGCCGAAACCGTATTCGCGGAAGGAAGCGTCCTGGAAGGTGCAGTGCTTGTAGTTGCGGCGCAGTTCGGCAATGAGGGCATTGCGGAGCACGCCTTCGCCCTTGCCATGGATGAATACGATGCGGCAGCCGCGTTCGTTGCGGTGGGCCTCCATCGTTTCGCGGAAGACCTTGAGCTGGTAGTCAAGGATGTCGCGCGCGGACATGCCTGCGGTGGTCTCGAGGATTTCGTTGACGTGGAGGTCCACCTCAACGATATCGCTGGTTTTGCGTTTGTCGGCAGTGGCCTTGCGGGCGGGCGATTTGGAGGCGCGGGCCTTGGGCAGGAGGGCCTCCTTGATTTCCTCGGCCGAGGCGAAAACGGTGCGGGCGGGCTGGTCATCGCGCACGAGGGCGAGGAGATAGGCGGGCTGCTCGAAAAAGTCGGTGTCGGCAAAGGTGTGGAGCTTGTAGAACTTGGTGCAGTCGGGGCGCAGGGTCACGCTGAGGGCCTCCTTGGGGCGAAAGGGTTTGTCGGCCTTGTAGGCAAAGGTCTGGAAGGTGATTTTCTCCCATTCGGGGAGGACATCGCGCGTGAACTCTTCGAGGAAGGCTTTGGTGTTGGGCTCCACGGTGCCCTCGTGGCGCAGGCTGCAGGTGGCTCCCTCGTGGGTGAGGAGGGCATAGTGGATGTAGTAGTTGCTGTCGTTGATGAGGTATGCCTCGAAGGCGGTGGATTGGAGGTTGCGGGTGTCCATGGGCACGAATCCGAGGTAGATGTTGAGCACATCGGCCCCACGGCGCTCGAGTGGACGGGGGCGGAAGGTGATGGGCTTGTCGTCCTCGTCGTCGTCGAAGGAATGGGTGTAGGTGTCGGGCTGCTGTGTGCGGAATCGGTTGTCGGCAGGGCGCGGCCCCACGGGTGCTAAATTGGGGATGGGGGGCTGGGACTGCTGACGGGCAATGTTGTAGTTGTCCGTATCGACGACCACGCACTCGCGAATGAGGACAGGAATCTCGAAACCGTCTTCGTCGCGAACGAGGGCGGTCTGATTGTCGGCAAAACCAGCTACGATGCCGCCGCCTACCTCGTTGAGAAATCTCACTTTGTCTCCTATTTTCATGGTATGGGTGGTGTTGGGCCAGGCCTTTGGCTGGCAGATTTTTTGCAAATTTAGTGATTTTGTCATTTCTAGGAAATATTTCCGCAGATTCTGCAGCCGAAAACATTCGTCCTGCCGTAAGGCTGCGTTGAAACTAGGGGACGCAGTCCCCGACTGAAACTAGGAAGCCGCAGGCTTCCGTTGAAACTAGGCTGCAAAGCAGCCGTTGAAACTAAGGGAGCGCAGCGACCGTTGAAACCAGGGCGCGCAGCGACCGCGCCCTCGTAATATAACACATGGCCGAGCCTCATGTGTGCAAAACTCGTCTTTTAACATTTCGAAAACTGTTGCGATATGTTAAAGGGATTTGGATTTCGAAGGAAAATGTATTATCTTTGTACTAGCGAAGAGGAGAAGGCCCTAAATACAGGGGTTTTCTCCTCTTTTTTTGGCGAAAATCGCGAAAAAAACCATTGTTTTACAAAGCATCTAGGAAATTTTATATGCCGAAGAAAAATTTCTACCTGCTTTTGCGGATTTTTTTCGGGCCAAGTTGGTGCGCGAATTGACGATGTAGAGCAATGAAAAGTTAAAAGATATTTATTTTCAAACCTGCATTTTTTTCATTTCGGGTAACGTGAAAGTACCGCACGTTGCTTGTGGGCGTGTGGCTCAGCGTAAAGGCGGTTTTACTTTTATAGGTACCCATTGAAAACGCAATGTACTAACGGCTTGAGTAGTTACAAAAAAGGGGCTGCGCCATTGCTGGCACAGCCCTATTGTTTGTTGTGGAGAAGGCGAATTATTTCTTTTCGGCCTTCTTGCAGCACTGCTTTTCGGCCTTCTTGCAGCACTGCTTTTCAGCCTTCTTGCAGCACTTCTTGCCTTTGGCACATTTGCCATCCATGGTGCAGGTCTTGCCGTCCTTCTTGCAGTCCTTCTTGCACTCTTTCTTGCACTCTTTCTTGTCGCCACACTTACCATCGCACTTCTTCTGAGGAGTCTGAGCGTTCATGGAAAGGCAGAAAATGGCGGCAGCTGCAATAAGCATCAATTTCTTCATAATCATAAATATTTTAGGGTTATACTTCATTCGCGTTGTCAAGACGCATGGCAAAGGTAGGGATTTTCTGTCAGAGAGCAAGAGGAGTAAACCGAAATTAACGTTCCCACTGCGCCTTTCAAGTATTATTAGGAATACAGCACGGGGTGTGCTAGCCCTTGCGCGGTACACCCCTGAATTTTTAACACGAATCGTAACTACTCAGGTCAAGGATGTGAAGGGTTTGTACACCGAGGTGAGAAACGTACAGCACGTTGCTCGAGGGCGTGTGAGTAGGGAGTTCGCACTCATTGATAGGGAAAGTGATGGATGACAAAAACAAGAAAAACCCCTTGAAGAGGATGGGGGCAAAGCCCCTGGTGTTAGGCTTTCGCTTTGGTCTTATAAGAGCAAGCTCTTAACGCCCAAACC
>SFID01000009.1 GCA_004555425.1 Bacteroidales bacterium | reverse complement strand
AAGCGGCGCCCTGGGTGATGAATACAGTGGGCAGTGCTTTCGCCCTGCAAGGGCAAAAGCATATATAATAGGTGCAATGTATGGACGAATAGTAAACGCAGGTTCTTACGCTTTTGCCCTTCCAGGGCGAAAGCTGGGGACGGACGACAATACCCAGGGTGCCGCTTCGCTCTGCCCTGGGCTATGCGCAGGTTGCCCCTGCGGGGCGCACCAAAAAGAATCCCTAGCCAGCAAAAAACGACCTGAGTAGTTACCCCAAATGTTAAAACCAATTTTTTCGCGCGAAAACTTTTAATATCTTTTATATTTTCGGCCGCGAAAAATTCTCTACATCGGCAATTCGCGCACCGATAAAGCCAAGAAAATTTCCGCTTAAGCCAGTAGAAAATCCGCAAAAGCATATAGAATTTCCAACTTCCGATGTATTTCTTCCTTTATAATGGGGCAAAAAAAGAGGAAAGAACCCCGTGTTTCGGGCTCTTTCCTCTTCGCTAGTACAAAGATAATACATTTTCGCGCGAAAAGCAAATCGCTTTAACATTTCGCAACAATCCATGAAATGTTAAAAGACGAGTTTTGCACACATGTGGGTTGAGGATGTGTTATATTACGAGGGCGGGAAAACGAAGGCCTCATTCGGTCGGGTTTTCACCACCTACGACCTCACCCTTCAGCGTGGCCGAAGTGGCCTCAGTGATGCGAACGCGGATAGTCTCGCCAACGCGGTGGTCTGCGCGGTCGAAGATGACCACTTTGTTTTGCTCCGTGCGGCCGAAGAGTTGTTCGCGGCTGCGCTTGCTGACACCTTCGATGAGGATGTCGTATTCCTGTCCGATGCAGCGCTGGTTGGCCGTCAGGCTCAGTTCGTTTTGGAGGGCGATGAGTTCGTTGAGGCGACGAATCTTCGTTTCCTCGGGCACGTCGTCGGGCAGGTTTTTGCTGGCGTAGGTGCCAGGGCGCTCGCTGTACTTGAACATGAAGGCCGAGTCGTAGGCACATTCGCGCATGAGGCTCAGGGAGAGTTGGTGGTCTTCTTCCGTTTCTCCGCAATAGCCAGCAAAGATGTCGGTGCTCAGTCCGCAATCAGGGATGATGCGACGGATGGCGGCTACGCGGTCGAGGTACCATTCGCGCGTATATTTGCGATTCATGGCCTTGAGCACGCGGTTGCTGCCGCTCTGTACGGGCAGGTGGATGTGGCGGCAAACGTTGGGCTCCTCGGCAATCACGCGCAGGGTCTCGTCGCTCATATCCTTGGGGTGCGAGGTGGTGAAGCGCACACGCATACCTGGTGCCGTGCGGGCTACGGTGCGGAGTAGGGTGGGGAAGTCCGTGAGCGTGCCGTCGGCGGCCTCGAATCGGTAACTGTTCACGTTTTGTCCGAGCAGGGTCACCTCCTTGTAGCCACGGCTTTGGAGGTCGCGCACCTCGGCCAGGATGCTTTGGAGGTCGCGGCTGCGCTCACGGCCGCGGGTGTAGGGAACGATGCAATAGTGGCAGAAATTGTTGCAACCGCGCATGATGCTGACGAAACCGCTCAGGTGGCTGCCACAGACGCGCTCGGGCACGATGTCGCGATAGGTTTCCGTGAGCGATAGTTCGGTGTTGATGGCCTTGTGACCGAGTTCGGCCTGCGCCACGAGGTCGGGGAGGGTGAGATAAGCGTCGGGACCAGCCACTAGGTCGCAGTGGTGGTCGTGGAGGAGGCCCTCCTTGACGCGCTCGGCCATACAGCCGAGCACACCAATGATGAGGCGGCGACCCTTCTTGCGGAGGGCGTGAAGGGCTTCGAGGCGGTGGATGATTTTCTGCTCGGCGTTGTCGCGCACGGAGCAGGTGTTGAGGAAGACGGCATCGGCCTTGTCGAGGCTGTCGCATGGTTCGTAGTCTGCCATACGCATGACGGCGGCCACCACTTCGCTGTCGGCCACGTTCATCTGGCAACCGTAGGTTTCTATGTAGAGTTTCTTCATTACGGATGGATTTGTTTGTTGGCGCAAAGTTACTAATTTTTGTTGAAATAGGCCCGTGTTTCTGTTTGGGCTAGGAATTGTGCCGTGGGGTAGGGGAGAGGGGCTCTGCGGGCACGAAAAGCGGGGCTACGCTGGTTTGGCGTAGCCCCGCTGTGGATCCTTCGGGCTGCATCTTTCGGAATTTGTGGCGGAATCACTGCTTGCCTATGAGCGGGCAGTTCTTTGCATTCGTCGCGCAGTCCCTTTGTATTCGTCGCGCAGCCCTTGTTTTTATTTGATGTACCTTTTTTGGGGCCCTACTACGTACACTCCCTTTTCGGGGTTAGTAACGCGGCGACCGCTGAGGTCGTAGATCTTTTCTTCTGACTTACTGACAACGCCCTGGATGCCCGTGGGCTGACCCTTTTTGGCAAAGAAGATGCGCAGCGTGGAGCCTTTGTCCTTGCCTGTGGACCAGAAGGCGAGTCTGCCGTCGCGGTTGTTGACGGCAGCAGCCTGGTTACCGTCCTCGTACATATAGGCATAGGCGGGACCTGAGGAGCCTAGATCGCTGGAATCGAGGAAGCGCCAAGTGGCACAATAGTCGCTGGGCACAGCATCGGCATCTTTGAGCACAACGTAGGACGAACCGCCCGTCGTGCCGAGCATCTGCTTGGGCGCAGCAAGCACCTTGGTGGGACCAGCCTGCTTGTTGTAAATCTGGTAGCCTACATTCTCGTTGCCGATGAAGCACCAGAGGTGGGCGTCGTTTTCAATGTCGAACTCCGTCAGGGAGAGGCTCATGTAGGTGGCCGTGCCGGGGTTCGTGAGGACGTAGCCCGACTGGCCAATCTGCATGGTGTACCAGGCTGTGGTATCTACAAATTCACCGTTCTTGATGAGCGTGGTTTCGTAGCGTTCGGGCTCTTTCTCGGGCACGTAGGTGCCATTTTCAATAAAGAGACCTTCGATTTCTACAATGCCGTCCATGCACTCGGCAGGGATGGTGAAGGTGTGGTTGGTCTCGTCGAAGAGGCGGCGCGGGAAGCGCTGTTTGCGCCACTGCACGTTGTCGTTAACGATAGAGTCGCCCGAGAGGTTGTAGCCGTGCTTCACGATGATACCAGCGTATTCAAATCCCTGTTCGGGCTTCATCTTGATGGTGAAGGGCTGTCCGAAGGGCGTCTTGTAGCCCGAGAGGGCGGAACCATCGGCTGCTACGACATCACCATTGCGGTTGGCCTGTTCAACGGTGCAGTTGTCACCGTGGATATTGACCATCACGTCGATGATATTACCACCGTTGGAAATCAGGGAGTTGGTGGGGCCAGGATTACCGCCTGCATCTTGGTGATCCCAGTCCACCTTGAAGCGCATGCGATAGAAACCTTCTGGCATATCAGCGGGGATGGTGAAGGCGGGCGGGTTGAGAAAACTGGCGCTTTCGGAAACCGTGTTGCCCAGGCTGTTCTTGCCCTTGTAGTAGGCGTATGCCATGAGGTCGCTCTCGGTGGGCAGTGTGCCGTTGTCGTTGATGGTGACGTCAAACTTGCCGTTGTTGTTCTTGTCGAGATAGACGTAGCCGTGCATCCACCCGCCCTGATAAGTGAACGTAGTCGTCACGTTTTCGCCTGGCTTGAGCAGGAATACCTTGCTCGTCATGTCGCTGTACGCACGCTTGGGGTTGGTGGGCGGCGTGACGGATTGGGTGCCCGCGCTGGCTGCATTGATGGCCACGGAAGTGGTCCAGCGGTCGTTGCGGGTGTGGTTGGCGTTCTTGTCGAAGTAGGTGGGATAGAATTCGTAGGAGAAGCGCACCTGCGAGTTATCGTTGATTTCGATATTGTCGATGTAGCACATCTCGTCAGCGGTGTAGGCGTGCGGCGATTCGCAGTCGGGGATGATGACGAGGCTGTTGATGTCGATGCCTCCGTTACCCTTGATGGGGAGCACGATGTCCTGCCATCTGTTGGCGGGAATTTTGCTCATGGTCATGGCCCAGAACTGCTCCGTCATGGGACTTTGGCCAGCGCGGTCGCGGCGTTTTCCCAGTCCGACCACCATCACGCGGCCCGCGTAGGGACGGTTAACCATGAGGTGGAGATATTTGGTGGTGGGCGTCAGTTCAAAGGTTTCGTTGAGTTTGACCAGCGCACCGAAAGTATTACTGCCGAAGCGCGAACGCTGAACGGCGAGAATTTTGCTGGAGGGGTTGGGAGCCGTGCCGAGTTGTTCGTCCACCTGATTGAGGTGGTTGTTGATGACGGCCACGTTGCCCGACAGTTTGCCTGTGCGGAAAGGTGATTCCTCCCAGGTGTCGTACACACCGAGAGAGGCATAGTCCTCTGTATCAAAGGTGATCGTCTGTGCCGCAGCAGAGAGGGGAAGAGTCAGGGCGGCCAGCGCGATTATATTCTTGATTTTCATAACTTTTTGTTTTGGGGTAACGAATCTGAGTTAGTAAACGGCTAATTTGCTAATGAGCGGGCAGGCGCGGCTGTCCTCAATGGTGATGCGGAGTGCCTTGGCCTGGAAGCCCGTGCCGTAACTGTTGCTTGTAGAGCCGTTGAGCGGCACAATGCGCTTGTAGCCCACGGTTGTGGTCTGTATAGAGGTGGCGCGCTGCGTGAAGTTGGTGCCGTCTGCGGAGGTTTCAATCTTCCAACTCTTCACGCGCTGTCCCTTGGCGATGTATTCCATGAGTTCTACGTAGCGGAGGGTTTTCGGTTCGTCCCATGTGAGGGTGATGGTGGCCGAGGTCACGCCGTCGTTGGTGGCCCAATAAGTGTTCTTGTCGCCATCGGTCATGTTTTCAGCCTGGTAGTTGCGTCTTTCACCAGCAGCGCGTACTTCGTTCACCTCGATGTGAGCATCCTGTGCGAGGTCTGTGCCCAAGCGAGAGGTCAGCAGGTTGCCCATATTCTTGAGTGCGTTGACAGAAGCCGTAGGCAGGGAGCCAGACTTGTCGGGCGGGATGTTGAGGATGAGGGTGGCGTTGCGGCCAACCGTTTCGAGATACATCTGGAAGAGACGCTCGGGGGTCAGCGGGCTTTCACCGTTGTGCCAGAACCAGCCTTGGTTGGTCGCTTTGGCATCCGATTCGCCGGGCAACCAGAACCAGCCGCCTTCTGTGCCATACATACCGTTGCCTTCGCCAGCATAGTCGCGGTTTTCGGTGCTCCAGTTGGTTTCGCCAGCCCATCCGGCTTCGTTACCAATCCAGCGTGCTTCACCACCTACGCCCCAGAGGACGCAGTCGGGGCAAACTTTGTGCACGGTGTCGCGAAGGTTGGGCACGTCGTAGTAAGTCGAGCGGTCCACATTGACAGTCGTATTGCGGCCGCCGTAGTAGCCCGAACCACCGTTGGCTCCATCGAACCACATCTCGAACTGGTCGCTACCATATTCGGCCAATTCAGCGCACTGACGGAGGAAGACATCCTTCACATACTTGTCCGTACCATAATGATAGGAGTTGCGGTCCCAGGGCGAGATATAGAAACCATATTTCATGTCAAGATCCTTAGCAGCCTGGGCAAAGTCGCGCGGGATGTTGGTTTGCTTGCCGAAATCATTGCCAGCCTTGAGAATGTTGTGCTCGGTGGTAGCGGTAGGCCAAAGGCAGAAGCCATCGTGGTGCTTGACAACAGCGATACCTCCCTTCATGCCAGCCGCCTTGGCGGCTTCGAGCCACTGTCTGGGGTTAGGAGCGGCGGTAGGAGCGAATTGCGATTCAGCTTCATCGCCATTGCCCCATTCACGACCCGTGTAGGTGTTCATGCCATAATGGAAGAAGGCATAAAATTCGGTCTCTTGCCATTTCAGTTGACGTGCGTGCGGTACGGGGTGTACGGGCGCAGGTTCGTTGTCGGGATTGTCCAGCGTCTGTGTCACAACTTCTAGTTGTGCCATGGCGCTCGTAGGCAGCAATCCCGCCACTACGAGTAAAGTTTTGTACAGACTTTTCATGTGTATTTAGGTTTAGGAATGGATAATTCGGGGTAGGGTGGGGGCTATGTTTTTCGTAAATATTTGGTTGCCCGCTAGAAATCCAGCGTAAAGGTATGCAAAGTTTTTTGATTGGGGGCTTGGCTGGGGGATTTTTTGTGTTTTTTTGGGGGATTGGGGTGGCTGGGACTGGGTTTTCTGGAGATTCTGGATTTTCTAGAATTTCTAGAATTTCTAGATTTTCTAGAGATTCTGGCGCCTTCACACAAAACAGACGGGGGTGTGCTTGTGTGCACACCCCCGTCTTGGGGAGGATTCTCCTTGGGGAGGTTTTTTGTGGAGGATTCTCTTTTTGGTTTTTTGTGAGAATTTCTTCCTGCTTTAGTTTTACTCGGCGATGAGACCAAATTCCGCACCGCTGGCGTAGTCGTTGCCGTTCTGCTCGTTGAGGGCCTGGAATCGGATGTAGCGAGCCTTGACGGGCGTGCTGAACATAATCTTCTGGGCCTCGGCTGTGTTCTTGAGCGAGCCTTTGTGAATGGCTGTGCCCCAGGTCTTGCCGTCTTGGCTAACGAAGATTTCGTAGTCCTTCACGCGGCCGTTGGGACCGTCCTGGCGGGCTGTGTAGATGAAGCCCTTCATGTTCTTGACGGTGCCTGCGTCGAAGTCAACCCAGTGGGGATATTTGGCCAGGGTCACGCTGTACATGGTGTGCCAGATGGAGCCGAGGTCGCCGTCGACAAGGTGGCTGGCATCGCCTTCACCGCTCTCTACGCTGGAGGCATAGATAACCTCGAGGGGCACGCTCTCAATCTTGTTGTAGGTAATGCTGAACTTGAGGGCGGGGTTGTGCTTGTACCAAGCCGTGACGGTGCCGCCGCTGCGCAGGTCGATAGTGCCTTTGTAGGTCTGCACCTTCTTATTGCCGCTGACGGTGTACTGGATGGTCTGTCCTGCTGCGCCGGGCGTGAGGGTGAGGGCGCCCACCTTGTCGCGGTTGAAACTGATGGGCTTGTCGCTGGCGGGGAGAACGCGCGTCTTGTTGTTGAGCACGGAGGGCATGGCGCGGCCGATGTTGATGGGGCGGATGATGAAGCCGAAGTTGGTCGGCTCGGCCTTGCAGCGGTCGGGTGTGAGCGGTCCGCCCTGTCCGCAACTGTTGCCGCCGAGACCCGTCACCTTAGCATCGAGGTCGAGGTGGACATACTGGCTCGTGGGCAACTGATAGGGGTGAGCAGCGCGGGTGAGTTCCATCTGGCTCCAGGGCAGTGCGCTGGCCGACATCAGGCCGTCGGCGATGAAGGCGGCACCGCGGCCTGCGGGCGTGGTGAGTGCGCACCAGCGCACCTCTTCGCGGTTGCCCATAGCCTGGGGTTTGGGCAGCATGATTTCGTCCTTGCCCACGGTTTGCTGATAGAGTTCGACGAAGGAGCCCGTCTTGCGGTCGTTGTAATTGTTGACAGGTCCGCGGCCGTAGTAGTAGAGGTTTTCGAAAGCCTTGGGCAGTTCCATCGTGTAGCCGAGGCGGCCCAGGTCGGCCGAGGGCTTGTTGCTAGTGATGGCGCTTTGGAGTTCAATGCTTCCATCGGGATAGATGGTCCATACCTGGTTGGTCGTAAACTTGAAGTCGTCGGGTCCGAAGGGGTGGTTGGTGTTGTCCTGCGGGTTGTACATCGCGTCCTTGTTGCGGTCCGTGTTGCTATATCGGTCGCTGGCGCCGTAGGGAGCCTGGCTTTCCACGGTGAAGGCCAACTGGATGACGCCTGTCTTGGCGTTGGTGGCCTGGCTGGAGGCTATGACGCGGTGCTGGAGGTTGTGGAGGCCGTTCTTGAGCCAAGAGCCGTAGCACCAGTTGTCGTTGTCGGTCGGTGCGCGGAAGGCGTCGAGGCGCGGTCCGTGACCTTCGGGGATGATGGTGAGACCAGCGTATTCCAAACTGCTGAGGCTACCCGTCTCGGTGTCAAACTTGGCTGTGAAGTCCTTGCCGCTGACCACTTGATACTTGCCGTCTTTCTTCTGTTGCAATGCGCCCTGCTGTCCTTCGGCCACTGTGGGCAGGCCTGTGGCTTCCTTGACGAGGAGTTGTTCTTCCATCTGTACGTAGCCCTTTTCGGCCCAAGGTGTCTGCTCGTTCTGAATGAACTGCACCTTGGCAAAGTATTCGCCCTGCGGGTCGAGTTTGCTGAAGTCGTAGGGGAGGGTATAGGTGTGCTTTGCGCGGGCCTGGTGAATCATGCGCGGGCCTTGTACGGGCTGGTTCTGCTGAATGCAAACGCCGTCCTTCCAGAGCGACCATACGATGGAGTAGTCCGTAAGGTCGGCAAAGTAGTTCTTGTTCATGATTTCCACCTTGCCCGTCTTGGCATCGAGGAGTTTTACGCCCACGTTCTGATACACCTTCTTCACTTCGTAGTACTGTGCTTTGGGGCTGAGGTCGGGGCGCATAACGCCGTTCATACAGAACATACCGTCGTTGGGCTTGTCGCCGAAGTCGCCGCCGTAGCCCCAGTAGGCTTGTCCCGTCTTGCTGTCGTA
This sequence comes from Bacteroidales bacterium, assembly GCA_004555425.1. GTDB lineage: Bacteria > Bacteroidota > Bacteroidia > Bacteroidales > Bacteroidaceae > Alloprevotella. The sequence goes on along the minus strand of SFID01000009.1, from coordinate 25,470 downwards.
GTTGATGATGGCTTGGTCCACCCAGTCCCAGATGGCGCCGCCGATGAAGTGGTTGGTGCTCTCCATGGCTTCCCAGTAGTCCACGAGGTTGCCCACGGCGTTACCCATCGAGTGGGCGTACTCGGAGATGTGGTAGGGGTACTTCATGTTGTACGTACCCTTGACAGCGCCTTGCACCCAAGCGATGGAGGGGTACTGGTTGGAGCCGATGTCGACGATGTCGTTGTTGCGCTCGTACTGCACGGGGCGCGAGGTGTCGAAGGCCTTGATGGCCTCGTAGGCGGCTACGAAGTTCTTGCCCGGGCCGGCTTCGTTGCCGAGCGACCAGAGGCATACGGAGGGATGGTTCACGTGGGCGTGTACCATTTCCATATTGCGGGCCACGTGGGCATTGCGGAATTTCTCCACGTGGGAGAGGCTGGCTTCGCCGTAATAGTATTCGTGGCTTTCGATGTTGGCTTCGTCTTCGAGGTAGATGCCGTATTTATCGCAGAGGTAGTACCAGTAGGGGTCGCAGGGATAGTGCGAGTTGCGCACGTGGTTGATGTTGCCGCGCTTCATGAGCATCACCTCGTTTTTCATTTGCTCGCGGGTGATGGCATGGCCCAGTTCGGGGCTGTTCTCGTGGCGGTTGACACCCTTCATCTTGATGGGCTTTCCGTTGAGGTAGTAGTAGCGGCCGGCCAAACCGAACTCATCGTCCTTGGCAGCAGTCTGCTTGATTTCTATCTCGCGGAATCCGACGATGGTCGAGAATGTTTCCACCACCTTGCCCTTCTTGTCCTTCAACTGTCCAACGAGGGTGTAGCGGTAGGGCTTTTCGGCGCTCCAGGGCTTCACCTTGTTGCCAGCGTTGAGTTGGAGGCTGAAGCACTGCTGCACGCCGGGTTGCAGTTGGTCGATGGTGAGGCTGGCACCTACGCCTTCCACGGCTTTATTGTTGTCGCTATAGAGTTCGTTTTCGAAGAGCGAATAGGAGAGGGTATAGCCCTTGACAGCCTTCTTGGTGAGGTTGACAACCTCGGCGTTGATGCGGAGCGTAGCATTGGTGAAGGAGGCGTCGTAGTCGGGTGTGGCCACGAGGTCGCGCACCTGCATGAGGGGCTTGGCGGTCAGCGATACGCTGCGAATGATGCCCGGCAGGCGGAACATATCCTGGCTCTCCAGGAACGAGGCATCGCTGTTGCGATATACCTCCACGGCCACCACGTTTTCGCCATTGACGAGATAGGGCGTGATGTCGAACTGGGCGAGGTTGCGCGAGTTTTTCGAGAATCCCACATACTTGCCGTTGATGTAGAGGTAGAAGAAGGAGTCCACGCCGTCGAAGTTAATCATCACCTGTCGGCCTTTCCATTCGGCGGGCACGGTGAAGGTGCGGCGGTAGGAGCCCACTTCGTTGCGGTGGTTGTAGGTGAGCCAATCCTTGCGTGGTTCGCGCATAACGCCGCCTTTCCAGTCGTCCACGCGCACATTGTGCTGCATGATGACGCGCTGGTTCGAGTAGATGGGCAAGCCGTACTTGTAGGTGCCGTCCTTTTGCACGCCGACCACGTTCCAGCAGGAGGGCACCTGTATCTTGTCCCAGCCATTCGTGTTGAAGTCTGTGCGGAAGAAGTCCTTGGGGCGCTCTTCGGGATTGGGAGCCCAGTGGAAGTCCCATTGTCCGTTGAGCGATTGCCAGTAGGCACTGTGTTCGGGCAGCACCTTGCGTGCGCTCTCCACGTCGCCAAAGGAGAAGAACCAAGCGTGGGGTTGCTCTTTGTTGTAGCCGAGCGAGTCGGGGCTCTGCCACTCCCATCCGGTCGGAGCAGGCATACTGCCATAGAAGAAGCCGTCCAGCGGGGTCACATCGGCCATTGCCGGCGATGCCAAGGCGCATCCCAGCAACAGGGTGAGGGTTGATTTACGCATAATGTATGAAGGTATTTGTTGTATTAGTATTAGAGTAAAAAGAATAGCGCCCGCACCCCGCAGGATATGGTGCAGGGGTACGTGCGCTACAAAGGTAGGGATTTTTATTTAATAAGAAAGCCTATTCAATTAGGAATTAGTTCCCACGCGAGTATCACCACACTCTCAAACACGGACTATATCGGTAGAGCCCTATTATCCTGCTATTTCTATATCCAGTTGTTCTGAAAGCGTTTGACTGCGATTGATTCCGTAAGGAGACGCACAAACTCCTGCATCGACTGTTTGCGGTAGGTCTCTTTCAGGATATGGACACAGCCCGACATCTGGTTGTCGGGAACATTGATAGGCACGGCCTTCACATCGCCCACGCCGTATATGGTATCTTCTGCCAACACGGTGACGAGGTTCGTCTGGCGTACGAGTTTCAAGAGCGTGTTGACATTATTCAGTTCGATACGTATCTTGAATTGTTCGTAATCTGACACAATGTTGTCAAAGGCATTACGGGCCTGCAACCCCTTTGAAGGGAGTGCCAAATCATAGTTTGCAAGTTCGGATATGGCCACTTTGTCTTTCGAGGCAAGGGGGTGGTTCGTCCTGACTATCGCCGACAGGGTGTTCTGAAACAGAATATGCGACTCCACATGGGGCAAGTGCTGAAGGGGCTTGAAGGCGAGCACGAAGTCGAGTTCGTGATTGGAGAGCAATTCCATCAGCTCATTCATCTGCTTGTACACGATGTTGACTTTTATCTTCGGATACAACTTTATAAAAGCTATCAGGGACTCCGTAAGAATAGGGCTGAAGGAGTGGGTGACTCCAATGTTGAGCGTGCCGGTCAGCATGTTCCGTAAATCACGAATCCGGTCGGCACACGCTTCTGCATCGTGTATGGTTCGAAGAGCAAAGGGCAGCATCACTTCTCCAGCCTCGGTCAACTGGAAGGAGCGGCTGTCGCGGATAAAGAGCTTGGTACCAAGTTCGTCTTCCAGCTGCTTAATCTGCTGCGAAAGAGAACTTTGGGCTATATTCAGGCAGTTTGCAGCGTGTGAAAAGCTCAGCGTTTCGGCAGCTTTTGCGAAATATCTTAATTGTCTTAGTTCCATATAAAGGTAAAATTACAAAATAAGGCTATCGCGTTGCAGTAAACGACAGTTTTTTCAGGAGAAAGACTGGAGTCGTAGCCCCTATGACCATGCCTAAAATAATAAATGTACAGGTGAGACCATTAAAGGCAAACAGATAAAAGTAATGACTGAAGACCTCCTCCTGGGTGTGATACAGACATGACAGCAGTGCCTCGATTGTACGGTAGGCATACATGCCGGGGATCATAGGCAGCAGTGCTGGGAAAAAGCACACTTCGGCGGGGCACTTGATACGTGAGGCAAACAACACCGCTAACATGCCGATGGCAAATGCAGCCACCATGCTGGCAGGGATAATGTGTAAGCCTCCCAATTCAGGCCGTGTCAACACATAACGTATGGCGTGTCCTACAGCAGCAATCAGAGCGCAGGTTGAATAAGCACGCCTGGGGGTATTGCTTATGCTGGAGAAACCGATGGCTGCTATCGCTGCAAAGAAGCCGTCCTCAAAAATATTGATAAAAATATCGTTCCACATCATTCTTTCAAGGTGGGTTTTGGTCGACCTAAAACCATTTTAAGCCAAGCATGAGCATTCCGGCACAAAGTCCCGCTGACAGACACGCGGTCAGCACAGCCGCATCAAAAAAACGGCTGAACGCACACAGATAATGCCGGTATATCATATCACTGACCGCATTTATATAGGGTACTCCGGGAATCAAGTACAAAACACTCGTGCCAAGTGCTAATTCTGGAGTTGAACCAATATGGAAGATATGCCCGCCAGCACTGATGGAAGCTGAGAAGAATGAGGCACACAGAAAGGTCAGGCGCACGTCGCGCCCATCTTCGAGCATGATTTGCTTGAGCCTATACCCCGTCAGTGTGGAAACGAATACTATCAGCATGGCAAACCAGTCGCCGCCAAACAGACGGCAAAATGCTGCATTGGCAAAACTCGTCAGAATCAACACCTTCCACTTTTCCGTGGGCTTTGTGGTCTTGATGGCTTCGAAGTGCTCCACCGCAGCAGGCAGCCCCAAGCGGTTGTCTGCTATTTTCCAGCTTAGTTGGCTCAGGCGGGTGTTCAAGTCAAAGCTTATGCCACAGTGGGCGGTTCTGCGTTGCGCTATTTCGGCATGCGCCTGGGCCGTATTCCACACCGAAACCGTGACGTGGTCCGGCATGATGAAGATGTCGAGGTTCACGCCAAAGGCCTCTGCCATACGCTTGGTGTTCTTCTCTATACGGATACATGTGCCTCCGCATCCCAACAGCAGTGAAGCATATTCGGCAAGAAACGCAGCCGTTTGTCGCAAAACGGTGCTATCACCAGGCATGCTCATATTATTGGTCTTCGCTTTCATCTTCTTTGTCAGCGATACCCGGGATATTATCGTCGCCAGGAACGTAGAACATATCTGATTCCCTACCGAACCTAAGCAGATGCTTTGCTTTGTGGCCGAAACTGTAACTACGGTGTCTGGCAGTGTAATAGATAAATGCGCATAACAGCACAGAAGCAATAATGCACCACGTAATCATTGGATAGTTCATAATCGTTTAATTCTTAATGTATGATATATTTCTTGAATCCAGTGCAAAAGTAGAACGTTTCTCAATGATGTATAAATGTTAGTTCATGGATTCTCCTATCATTGCTATAGGCAAAGTTGAAGCTACCCGGCAGGATAATTCGTATGGGGGTTATCAGTGGTCATATCGTGCTTCTTGCCCTTTTCTCAGTGCGATTTCTCGCCAAGTCCAAGCGGGCGGGCTCTCTTTGGCCCTTTGGCTCGACGAAAAGGTACTTAAAGGAAGCCCCGCGCAGAACCCCCTCCTCCCGTCACATTCAGTACTTTTGCGGCCTTGAGGCTTTCAGCATATCCGCACCTTGCGCCTCGTCAGAGCTTGTCCATTTTCGTCACCGTATCGGAGAGAAGGGTGTGGAACTTATCCTCAAGGAGAGCATCCGTATCAATCTTGCCTTGGAGGACAGGAAGAAGGAAGAGGAGGATAGGAAAAACAGAAAGAACGGTCGTGGACGCAAGAGCGACAAGGATCAGACTGCCTTCATAGACTCTAGCGTACAGGAGAAGAACGTCACCTTCTCCGCCACGCTCCGAAGACGAGGGAGGGGACGAAATAATTGCACATCTATCTTGAAGGTATAGTGTCACCACGCGAGTATCCTTTGGGAGTACTGTAGTATTCCCAAAGGATACTCGCGTGGTTTCGGCTTCTTTTTTGAATCGCTGTTAGATGGAAGGATTCTGCAGCCTCAAAGCATCAGCGAGAGCAAAGGAATGGAGAAGATGGAGAACAGGGTGCTCAGGAAGATGCCCTGCGCCATCAGGCGGTCGTCCTTGCCATAGCGAATGCAAAACATGATGCCGTTGGCCGCCACAGGCATGCCGCTCAGCACTGCCGCCACATTCGTCACGTAGGGGTCGAAGCCCATCAGTCGAAACAGGCCCAGCACCAGCAGCGGGAGCAACAGCAGGCGGATAGCCGACATCGTATAGACGAAGCGATTGCCCATCATGTCGCGCACGGGAATGCGGCTCAGGCTTGAACCGATAATCAGCAGCGCGCACGGTATCGTCATGTCGCCCAGCAGGTGGCAGAACTCGCCCACCTCCGCGGGCGTCTCCACCTTAAACAAGGCCAATACCGCCGCCAACACGGCCGCCACTACACAGGGCGACAGGAGCATACGCGGACGAAAGGCCGCCTTGATATTGCCCGTGCCCGCAATGAACTCCACGCCAACGGTGAAGATGAGCAGATTGAAGGGTATCGTCAGCACGGCGCCGTAGAAGATGGCACGCTCGTCAAAGATGCTCAGCAGAACGGGGAAACCGATAAACGTCACATTGCCAAACGAAATCATAAAACGCAACAGACCCCTTCGGAACGTGTCCAGCCGCCATACGAAGGTGAAGAAATAGGCCGCGCCGAGCAGCACCAAATAGTTGAGCACCGACACAAGCAACAGTTGCCCAATCTCCGCTGGCTCGAACGTCAATCCGTCGCCCATCACCGAGGAAAGGATGAGCAGCGGTGCCGTCACATTGAGCACAAAGACGGACATATACTTGTTGAGTTCCGCCGCCCAAAGCCCACGCTTAGCAGCAAAATATCCCACCATCACCACGCCGAAGATGATAATCATCCGGCCAACAATATGTGCATAGTTCATAATAATGAATGAATAAGAATGAAAACCAAAAGTGAGAACACCGCCCCCAGAGGAGGGAAGGGGAGGGGAGAAGGGAAAAGGGAAAAGGGAGAGGGCGGAGAAAAGGAGAGGACGGAGAAAGGAGAGGGCGACGAAGGGAGGGGAGGGGGAGAGGCCGAAGGAATGGGCTTTGCGCCTAAGGCGCAAAGCAGGTCGCCTCATCTCCCGTGCTCCGCCGCGCCCCCATCGCCCGCACACCTCCATCGCCTACACACCACAAAATTACCCCGCCCCGACTAATCCACCAAGCTCTCTCCGCTCTATCTCCTCAATAATTCTTACTTTTGCAAAAAATTGTACTATGCAGATTACAGATAAAGTATATTACGTGGGTGTCAACGACCGCGTGAAGCACCGCTTCGAAAGCCTCTGGGCCCTCCCCTTGGGCGTTAGTTACAACGCCTATTTAGTAGTAGACGAACAGGTGGCCCTCATCGATACCGTTGATGTGGCCTATTTCGGCGAGTTTCTGGACAATATCCGCACCGTTCTAGGTGACCGCCCCATCGACTACCTCGTGGTCAACCACATGGAGCCCGACCACAGCGGCAGCATCGCCCTCATCCGCCAGTATTACCCCAAGATAAAACTCGTTGGCAACAAGAAGACGCACGAGATGGTGCAAGGCTTCTTCGGCCCGCAGTCGCCGCGCGATATCACCGTCAACGACGGCCAACTATTGAGCCTCGGCAGCGAAACCCTCCAGTTCTTCATGGCCCCGATGCTGCATTGGCCCGAGACGATGGTCACCTACCTCCTCGGCCGCGGCATCCTTTTCAGCGGCGATGCCTTCGGCTGTTTCGGCGCGCTCAATGGGGCAGTGCTCGACCGCGATATGGACATCGAACCCTACTTCCGCGAGATGGAGCGATACTATGCCACCATCCTCGGCAAGTATTGTCCGCCCGTGCGCGCCGCCCTCAAAAAACTCAGCGGGCTCGACATCCGCATGATATGCTCCACCCATGGCCCTGTCTGGGCCGAGCACGTGGACCGCGCCATCGATACTTACCGCCGTCTGAGCGAAGGCCAGACCGAAGAGGGACTCGTTGTTTGCTATGGTTCGATGTATGGCAACACAGCCCGTATGGCCGAGGCCGTAGCCCGCGGAGCGGTGCAGGCAGGAATGCGCAAGGTTATCGTCCACAACCTGGCTGTTAGCCCTATGTCTGAGGTATTGGCCGACATCTTCCGCTACAGTGCCCTCGCCATTGGTGCGCCGACCTACAATGGCGGAATCTTTCCCGCTGTGGACGACCTCCTCAAGCGCCTCGCCAGTCGCCAGGTCAGCAACCACCGCCTAGGCATCTTCGGCGGCCATACCTGGGCCAGCGCCGCCCCGCGCCTTATGGAGCAATACAACGAACAGATGAAGATGCAGTTGGTAGAGGCCCCCGTTGGCTGGAAGCAGTCGCCCGATGCCGATGCCCTCGGTGCTGCCAAGGCCCTCGGAGCAGCCCTGGCCCGCCCATAAGAGCGAGGGTCCGAGACCCCGCCGCCGTCCCCATACAGAGGGGGCTCTGCGCCAAGCGCAGAGCCCCCTCTGTCATATCCCGGCCCCACTGGGTCAATGCCGCTGGGCCGCAGGTCTATCAGTGTGCCTCCAGCCAGTTCGCTCCTGCACCGCAGTCCGCCAACAGGGGCACCGCCATCGGACACGCGCCCTCCATCTCCTCCATGACCATCGCACGGAGGCGGGGCAGTTCGTCGGCAGGGCAGGTGAAGTTGAGTTCATCGTGCACTTGCAGCGTCATTTTGGCGTGGAAGCCCTCCTGTTGCAGGCGTTTGTCAATGCGAATCATGGCCACCTTGATGATGTCGGCCGCCGTGCCTTGGATGGGAGCGTTCACGGCGTTGCGCTCGGCGTAACCTCTGACCACCGCGTTGCGCGAATGGATGTCGGGGAGGTAGCGGCGGCGTCCGAAGAGGGTTTCGATGTAGCCCAGTTCGCGCGCCAGGTTGACGCTCTGTTCGATGTACGCCTTCACGCCGGGGTAGGTGGCAAAGTAGTTCTCTATCAAATCCTTGGCCTCCGTGCGACTCACACCCATACGCTCCGCCAGACCGAAGGCGGATATGCCGTAGATGATGCCGAAGTTGGCCGTTTTGGCCTTCCGTCGCTCGTCGCGGGTGATTTCTTCAAGGGGTTTTTTGAAGATGCGCGCCGCCGTGGCCGCGTGGATGTCTCGCCCGTCTTTGAAGTCGCGGATGAGGGATTCGTCGCCGCTCAGATGCGCCATGATGCGCAGTTCGATTTGCGAATAGTCGGCCGAGAAAAACACGCCTCCCTCTTCGGGAACAAACGCACGGCGAATCTCGCGTCCGTCCTCCCCGCGCACGGGAATATTTTGGAGGTTGGGGTTGCTCGAAGAGAGGCGCCCCGTGGCCGTTACGCTCTGGTTGAACGACGAATGCAGGCGGCCGTCGGCGGGCGAAAGCAGTTGCGGCAACGCATCAATATATGTGCTCAGCAACTTCTTCAACCGCCTGTATTTCAATATCTCTTCCACAATCGGGTGCTTGTGTTTCACGCTCTCCAATACCTCTTCCGACGTGGAATATTGCCCGCTCTTCGTTTTGCGCACCTTGTCGCTCAGTTTGAGTTCGCCAAAGAGCACGTCGCCCACCTGTTTCGGTGAAGCAATCGTGAAGGGGTGGCCTGCCAGTTCGTAGATGTGCTCCTCGACGGCCACTGCCTGTGCGCGCAATTCCTCGCTGCTCTGCGCCAGTGCGGCAGTATCAAGACGCATACCGTTGCGCTCCATGCGGGCCAGCACGGGCATGAGTGGCATCTCAATCTGCTGGAACAGGTTGAGGGCAGCATTATCGCGCAGTTCCTTTTCCAGCAGCGGCATCAGGCGTATCGCCACGTCGGCATCCTCGCAAGCGTAATCTACAATGTCGGCAGGCGCGAGGTCGGCCATTGATTTTTGTCCGCGTCCCTTCGGGCCGATGAGTTCATCAATATGTATGGTTTGGTAGTTCAGATATATTTCGGCGAGGTAGTCCAGGTTGTGGCGCAACTCGGGTTGGATGATGTAGTGCGCCAGCATCGTGTCGAACATGGGCGGTCGCAGTTCCATACCATAGCGCGCCAGGATGTTGAGATCGAATTTCAGGTTTTGCCCGACCTTCAAGATTTTTTCGTTTTCGAAGAAAGGGCGGAAGATTTCCAGGATTTCGCGCACCCCATCGGTTTCACGTGAAACCACAGGTACGTACCAGGCCTCGCCTCCTTCCACAGCGAAACTCATTCCGACCATTTCGGCCGTCATAATGTCGGTCGAAGTCGTCTCGGAGTCGTAAGCCACTTTTTCGTGTGTCAAAATCTTTTCACACAACGCGCGCATACTTTCCAAATTATCAGCCAGATGATAATTATGAGGTACGCTTTTTAACCGCTCAAAACGGCTCTCAAAAATATTTTCTTGGCCCTCGGCCGCAAATTCGGGGAATAATGAGGGCATATTTGGGGCATCCTGTGCGGCCTGTTGCTTCGATTTTTTGTGCGCACTCGTTGTGCCGTTTTCACGCGAGGCCGATCCGCTGCCCGAGGTGGCCTCGCCAAAAATGCGCGAAGCCAGTTGGCGAAACTCCAACGCCTCGAAAATAGAGCGCAAGGCTTCGCGGTCCATTTCCTGCCGACGCATCGTCGCGAGGTCGAAGGGTAGGGGGACGTCCGTCTTGATGGTGGTGAGGAATTTCGAGAAGCGGATTTTCTCCACGTTGTCCTCCACCTTCTTTTTGAGCGCACCCTTCAACTCGTCCACGCCATCGATGAGACCTTCGACCGAGCCAAACTGGCCGATGAGTTTCACCGCCGTCTTCTCGCCCACGCCGGGACAGCCCGGTATGTTGTCCGCCGTATCGCCCATAAGGGCCAGCAGGTCGATGACCTGAGTGGGCGATTCAATGCCATACTTTTCGCACACTTCCTTTGGCCCCAGTCGTTCCAATCCGCCGCCTGCGTGGCCCGGTCGGCACATAGTGATGTGTGTCGATACGAGTTGGGCGTAGTCCTTGTCGGGCGTGAGCATACACACCTCCAGGCCCGCCTCCTCGCTCCGTCGCGCCAGTGTGCCGATGACATCGTCTGCCTCATATCCAGGCACTTCGATGATGGGGATGCGGTAGGCGCGGATGATCTCCTTGATGATGGGCACACTCCGCTTGATGTCCTCGGGCGTGGCCTCGCGCTGGGCTTTGTACTCGGGATAGGCATCGTGGCGAAACGTTGGCCCGGCGGGGTCGAAGGCCACGGCGATATATTCCGGAGCCTCCTTGCGCAAGAGGTCTTCGAGGGTGTTGACAAATCCGAATATGGCCGACGTATTCTCGCCCTTCGAGTTGATACGTGGCGAACGAATCAGGGCATAATAGGCCCGATAGATGAGCGCGTAGGCGTCTAAAAGGTATATTTTTTCCATACGATTGACGGGTTAGCGAGCCAAATTTACTAATTTTCTGCCTATCTGTGGGAATATTTTGTAATTTTGCTGGCTGTAATAGATATTGCTATGAATTTTCTCGACCAGATACGCCAACCGGTGGCCGTTGAATTGGACCGCTATCGCGAACTTTTTGAAGAAACACTGACCCACGAGGATGACTACCTGGGTCGGGCATTGGCGTATGTGCGTTCGCGAAAGGGCAAGATGATGCGCCCCCTTCTCGTCCTGCTCATAGCGCGAGAATGTGGACCTGTTGCCGAGAGCACCTACCGCGCAGCCGTCACCCTCGAACTCCTCCACACGGCCTCGCTCGTTCACGACGACGTGGTCGATGAGAGCGATGAGCGCCGCGGACAGGCCAGTGCCAACTCCGTGTATGGCAACCAGATAGCCGTCCTCGTGGGCGACTACATCCTCAGCCTTTCCCTCCAACAGGCCGCCCGCACGGGCAGTCTCCCTTGCGTGGAAATCATAGCCACACTTGGTGCCACACTCTCCGAAGGCGAGGTGTTTCAGTTGGCCAACGTGCGCAATGAGCAGGCCAACGAAGACGACTATTTCCACGTGATTGACCGCAAGACGGCCGCCCTCTTCGCCGCTTGTGGCGAACTGGCAGCCCTCACGGCCGGCGCCGATGCTTCCTTCGTGGAGAACGCACGCCGCTTTGGCGCGTACATCGGTATCTGCTTCCAGATACGCGACGATATCTTCGACTATTTCTCGGATTCTGCTATCGGCAAACCCACGGCCAATGATATGGCCGAAGGCAAACTGACCCTCCCTGCGCTCTACGCCCTTCGCCAAACCGACGACCCCGCCGTTCACGCCCTCGCTGCACGTATCAAAGCGCGCGAAGCCTCCCCCGACGATATCCTCCGTATGGTTGCTTTCACAAAGGAAAATGGCGGTATCGAATACGCCACGAAGCGTATGCAGGAGTATCGCCAGAAGGCCGAAGCCTGCCTCGAACGCTTCCAGAATCCTGCCGTGCGCAAGGCCCTGACCAACTACCTCAACTATGTCGTTGACCGCACCTATTAGTCTCCGCTAAGGCCACTATCCATCTTCACGGGCTGCACAAAGAGTCCAGATTCCCTCGGCATTGTTTCCACGAGGCGTATTCCCACTGTTTCAAACGCACGAAACAACTGTTTCAGGCGTATGAAACAACTGTTTCAGGCGTATGAAACAACTGTTTCAAGCGTATGAAACAGTCGCCATTCGGCAAATTGCAACGCGAACGTGGCTAGTACGTCTTGATATACAGGTTGTTATCCTCGCGCTCACGGCCGTTGCAAAATGGGGCGCTTTTCCATTGTTCCCAATCTATACCCAATACCCAAAAAAGGGGCTGCACCAAACCAGTGCAGCCCCTTCGTTTTTGTGGGGATGGGAGAGGGGAGGGCGAACGGCCTTAGAAGGGTTTCTCGTCCGTGCCCGTGATGGCTTGTACCAGCAGGTTAGCCAGGCGGCTTGTGCCGATGCGGAACAGATTCTCGTCCAGCCATTCCTTGCCCAGCAGTTCGCGCACGATGGTGTAGTAGGTCAGTGCATCGTCGACGGTGGAAACGCCGCCAGCAGCCTTGAAACCAATCCTTACGCCCGTTTCCTGGAAGTATTCCTTGATGGTTTGACACATCACGTAGGCGGCTTCGGGCGTGGCCGATACGCTGATTTTTCCCGTAGAAGTCTTGATGAAATCTGCGCCTGCGTAGATGGAGAGAATCGAGGCCCGCTTGATGTTTTCGGCCGTTTGGAGTGCACCCGTTTCGAGGATAACTTTGAGGTCGTACTCGCCACATACGGCTTTCATCTCAGCAATTTCGTCCGCGCAGGTTTCGTAGTCGCCTTCAAGGAAAGCACCTACGCTCAGCACCATATCGATTTCGGTGGCACCTTCGTGCAGGGCCAGTGCCGTTTCGGCCACTTTAATTTCCTGGAATGTCTGGCTCGAAGGGAATCCGCCGCTCACACAGGCCACTTCTACGCCCTCCACCGACAGCGTTTCGCTCACCGTCTTGGCAAAGTTGGGATAAACGCAGATGGTGGCCAGATGGGGCAGGTCGGGATGGGCTTCGGCGAAGGCGTTCACCTTCTCCGTGAATCGCATCACGCTTTCCTGCGAGTCCGTCACGGTGAGCGTGGTCAGTTCCACCGTACTGAGCAGTTCGCGCAGCACCTCGGGCGTGTTGTATTGCGCCTTCTTGCTTTCCAGCAAGCGCGTGACGGCTGCGTGAACTTCCTCATCGTGAAGGTGGCAGTTGTACTTTCCAAACGCCTCTTCGTAGCGGTTGCGAGGCGTGTGCGATTCCTCATCGTGGCAATGGCAGTGACAATGTTCGCTCATAGTTTTTTTGTTTTAGAATATTTGTTGAATCAATATATTACCTTTTCGAAGTGCTCAGACTAACGAGCCAACAGCCAAAGGCTGCGTTGAAACTAGGGGACGAAGTCCCCGAATGAAACCAGGAAGCCGCAGGCTTCCGTTGAAACTAGGCTGCAAAGCAGCCGTTGAAACTAAGGTCGCGAAGCGACCATACTAAGGTCGCGCAGCGACCGTCATCGCAACTTCAAGTTGCGGATGTGGCGCGTCTTGTCGCGCTGCGTTTTCTTGGCAAGGTTGCGTTCGAAGGCGGCAGTGAGGTCCACGCCCGTCTGGTTAGCCAGGCAGAGGAGTACCCATAGCACGTCCGCCATCTCGTCGGCAGGGTCTGTGTTCTCGCCCTCCTTGAACGATTGCTCACCGTATTTGCGGGCCATCACGCGGGCCAGTTCGCCCACTTCTTCCGTGAGGCAGGCCATATTGGTCAGTTCGTTGAAATAGCGCACGCCGTAGGTGCGAATCCAATGGTCCACGGTCTCTTGTGCTTCTCGTATTGTCATCATTTTCTTCTTATTCCTTGTTTTTGGTGTCTATGCAAATGGTTACAGGGCCGTCGTTAAGCAATTTTACGGCCATATCCGCGCCAAATTCCCCCGTGAGGCAGGGTTGTCCCATTGCCTCGCCGAGAGCGCCGCAAAACGCCTCGTAGAGCGGTATAGCCGTTTCTGGGCGTGCGGCGCGTATATAGGAGGGGCGGTTGCCCTTCTTTGTGCTCGCCATAAGGGTAAATTGCGACACCACCAGCGCCTGGCCGCCCGCGTCGAGGATGTTGCGATTCATCACCCCCGCCTCGTCATCGTAGATGCGCAGTCCCACAATCTTCTTGACCAGCCAATCAATGTCAGCCTGCCCATCCGCCTCTTCGATGCCGAGGAGGATGAGCATTCCGTGCCCGATGGCAGATTTCAGCCGCCCGTCTATCGTCACGGAGGCCTCCCGTACGCGTTGAATAACTACTCGCATAATTCTTTATTGCTATAAAGGTTGATTCTATCTACCTAAATACAAAGGGCCGAAATATATAAAGATCAAACATAAACCAGCCCAATCAAACGCAAAGGTACAAATTTCCAGTAGAAAGCAAGGACAGTACCCCAAAAATGGGCCGCCAAGCCCCGCCAACCGTCCTCCGCGTCTGCGTTGCCGTCCTCCGCGTCTGCGTTGCCGCCCTCCGCGTCTGCGTTGCCGCCCTCCGCGTTTGCGTTGCCGCCCTCCGCATCCACCGCAAAGGGCCACAAGGGCCCAACACCGGCTTTGCGCCTCAGGCGCAAAGTCAATCGCCCCAAGTATTCCGCTCTGCCTCATCGGCCCCAATATGCAGCCCAGCATAGACCTTCCGCCCCCGAGCGGCCCCAAGCAAGGCCACAATGTCCTCCTCCGAGGCCTCCAAAATCCGCTTCAAACTACCGAAATGCCGCAGCAAGGCCGCCTTTGTCTTCTCGCCCACACCCGCCACGCTGTCCAGTGCGGAGGCTGTCTGCCGTTTGCTGCGCTTCTGTCGGTGGAAGGCGATGGCGAAGCGGTGCACTTCGTCTTGCATTCGCGTGAGCAGGCGAAAGAGTTCGCTGTCGGGCTTCACACCCACGCTGCGCGGCGGAGCGCCACACAGCATTTCGCGAGTGCGGTGGCGGCCGTCTTTCGCCAGGCCTGCAATGGGAATGTGTAGGCCCAGTTCGTCCTCCACCACTTCGCGAATCACGTTCATTTGCCCCGCGCCGCCGTCCGCAATAATCAGGTCGGGCAGGGGCAATTCCTCCTCCACCAGTCGTGTGTAGCGCCGTCGCACCACCTCTTGCATAGAAGCGTAATCGTCGGGCCCCACCACCGTGCGGATGTTGTATTTGCGGTAATCCCGTTTCTGCGGTTTCAGTTTCTCGAACACCACGCAGGCCGCCACGGCATCCTCTCCCGATATATTGGAATTGTCAAAGAGTTCGATGCGTAGCGGCAGGCGTTCCAGTCCAAGGTCGCGCTGTATTTCTTTCATCAGGCGCACCGCCTTTTGTTCGGGATTCAGTTTCTCCGCCTGTTTCAAGCGGTCAAATTTGTACTGCTTCACGTTCAGTCGCGACAGTTCAAGGAGGGCTTTTTTGTCGCCCCGTTGCGGGATGCTTTGCCGGGCATATCCTTCGGGTAGTTCCACCTCCATCGGCACAATAATCTCGGGCGAATGGCTGTCAAAGCGCGACCGCATTTCGACAATACCCAGGGCCAGCAGTTCCGCGTCCGATTCGTCCAGCCGCTTCTTAAATTCGAAGGTGAAAGCCTGGTTCACGCAGCCATTTGTGATATGCAGATAGTTGATATAGGCCACCCGCTCTTCGCTCTCGATATTAAACACGTCGATATTGTGAAGCGTTGCCGTCACCACTTGGCTCTTGGCTTTGAACCGCTCGATTAGTTCCAACTTTTCTTTCAGTTCCTGTGCTTCCTCAAACCGCAGTTCTTCCGCGAGTTTCATCATTTTCTCTTTGATTTGCTCTGCCAGTGCGTGCGTATTGCCTTTCAGAATTTCGCGACAGGCTTCGATGTTCTCCAGATATTCCTCCCGCGTTTGTCGTCCTACGCAGGGCCCGGGACAATTATGGATATGGTAATCCAGGCAAACCTCATATTTTCCGCCCATCACGCCCTCTTGTGTCATCGGAGTACGACAGGGGCGCGGATGATAGAGTTGCTTGCAAAGGTCCAGCAGGGCGTACATCGTGGGTACGTGGCTGTATGGTCCGTAGTACGTCGCCCCGCGCAGATGTCGCTGTCGAGTGGGGAAAATGCGCGGCAGATATTCGTTCGTAATGGCGATGGAGGGATACGTCTTGTCGTCTTTGAGCAGCACATTATAGCGCGGCTTGTATTTCTTGATGAGATTGTTTTCCAGCAGAAGGGCATCCTCTTCCGTACGTACCACCACGTAACGAATATCCCGTATGTTGCGCACGAGTAATTGGGTTTTGCGGCTGGTCTGTTCTTTGTTGAAATACGAGGATACGCGGCGCTTCAAGTTCTTTGCCTTTCCCACGTATATAATAACGCCCGATTCATCGAGGTACTGGTAGCACCCCGGTGAATCGGGCAGGTTGGCAACAATGCCTTGGAGATATTCCGCGGTTTTCTGGTGCGGTTGGTCTGTCATTGTTTCCCGTTTTTGTGTGTTTGGCTGCTATGCCGTGGTTTTATTCGTGCAAGGTGAGCAACGTATGTATCTTCTTGTCTTCTCCCAAAGCCTCGCGGCCTTGCAGACCCTCCATACGGAGTTCGATAATGAAGTCAATAAAAATATCCTTTGGGCGGAACATTTTCACGAGGTCGTAGGCTGCTTTCATCGAACCGCCAGTAGCGAGCAGGTCGTCGTGAATCAGTACCACGTCATCCGCAGTAATCGCGTCTGTGTGTATTTCGATAGAGTCCAGGCCGTACTCTTTTGCGTAACTAGCCTTGAGCGTTGTTCCGGGAAGTTTTCCTGGTTTACGGCAAAGTACGAAACCAGCCCCCAAAGCCGCCGCCAGCATTGCGCCCATCACGAAACCGC
Source organism: Bacteroidales bacterium (assembly GCA_004555425.1). GTDB lineage: Bacteria > Bacteroidota > Bacteroidia > Bacteroidales > Bacteroidaceae > Alloprevotella. The sequence goes on along the minus strand of SFID01000009.1, from coordinate 8,858 downwards.
GCGACTCAATGCCGACCACTTTCGTGATTCCCTTATCGCGGTAAACGCGCACCAATTCCTCGAGCATCTCTCGGTTACATTCGGGATTTTTAAACAAGGTGCTGACGTCCTTAAACTGAATCCCGGGCTTCGGAAAGTCCGGAATGTTTCTCAGGTTTTGAAGTAAAAGATTTGTATTCATAAGTAGTTTATTTTTAGTATGCTTAGTGGGTGATTGTTTCACGTGAAACTAAAACGAAATGCCGTGTTTCTTGCGCTTTCAGGGCATTTTCATTGTTTTGTGGCGGATTTCGTTTTTCCGTTGCTTGAATGTGGATTGATTTTCTCTTGTGTTTGTGTGAGTTATCGTTATGTACGTGAGTTTGTCCGAGTAACCGAAACTTGGGTCTAGGGTTCGTTGGTGGCGATGTTTTATTTACGTACGGATATTAGCGGCCTAGGAGTACCAATAATACACTAATGTCGCTCGGTGAAACACCTGGGATGCGGCTGGCCTGTGCCAATGTTTCGGGATCAATGGCTGCGAGTTTTTGTCGGCCTTCCGTGGAAATCTGTGTCAGTTCCGCGTAGTTGAATCGGCCGCGAATGCGGATGGCTTCCAGACGCTGCATCTTTTCCGCCATAGCCCGTTCGCGAGATATATATCCGCTGTATTTCATTTCAATTTCCGCAGCCTCAATAATCTCTTCGCGGTCCACGGATATGCCGTCAAAAAGCATTGCAAGTGGTTTTACCTGTTCGGCTAAATTCAGTAGCGAAATCTGTGGGCGGTTGATGAGGTCCGACAGACGGCATCCACCGCTCAGGGGTGTGCTACCGATGCTTTCCAAGAACGGATTGATGCGTGGGGCTTTGATGGGAAAATCGTGGCAGAACCGTATAATTTCGTCTATGTGCTTTTTCTTTTCGTGGAATCGGCTGGCGCGTGCCGCTGTTGCCGTTCCCAGTTTTTCGGCATAAGGAGTAAGACGCACGTCTGCATTGTCCTGGCGCAATAATATACGGTATTCTGCGCGCGAAGTAAACATACGATAGGGTTCGTCCACGCCCTTTGTTACCAAATCGTCAATAAGTACACCGATATATGCTTCGTCGCGACCCAACTTAAAGGCTTCTCCGCCGCTGCATTTCAGTGCAGCGTTGATTCCTGCAATCATTCCTTGGCCTGCCGCTTCCTCATATCCTGTTGTGCCATTCACCTGTCCTGCAAAGAAAAGGCCTTCGATTATCTTTGATTCCAACGAATGTTTCAATTGTGTCGGGTCAAAGAAGTCGTATTCTATCGCATAGCCAGGGCGGAAAACCTTGATGTCGCGGAAGCATGGAATCTGGCGCAAGGCTTCCAGTTGAATGTCCATCGGAAGCGACGACGAGAATCCGTTCAGATAAAGTTCGTTATTATCCAATCCTTCGGGCTCGAGGAAGAGTGGGTGTTTTTCTCGGTCGGGGAAAGTGACAATCTTTGTTTCTATGCTTGGGCAATAGCGCGGGCCGATACTCTGTATTTGTCCGTTGTAAAGGGGAGATTCGGGAAGGCCGCGGCGCAATACCTCGTGCACTTTCGCGTTGGTTTCGCACGTCCAGCAAGGCAGTTGGGGGAGGGGACGTAATGGCGATATATACGAAAAGCGATGGTAATCTGTCTCGCCAGGCTGCTCCTCCATTTCGTCAAAATGTACCGAGCGCGCATCTATACGTACAGGCGTTCCCGTTTTCATACGAGCCGCGCGAATGCCATATTTTGTGATAGATTCGGTAAGAAACTCCGCTGCGGGTTCTGCGCATCGTCCGCCGCGTACTTGCTTTTGCCCCACGTGCATCAGGCCGCCCAGAAATGTGCCCGCCGTTATCACCACTCCTCCGCCGTAGAAGCGTGCGCCCCAAAGCGTATCAACACCAACAATTCTGCCGTTTTCAACGAGGATTTCCGTGGCTTCGTCTTGCCAGATGGCCAGATTTTCCTGCGTCTCCAGCCTGCGGCGCCACTGCTGAATAAAGCGCGGGCGGTCGCATTGGGCGCGCGGGCTCCACATGGCGGGACCTTTCGAGCGGTTGAGCATACGGAATTGTATGGCGCAGGCATCTGTCACTTCGCCTGTGCCTCCGCCCAGCGCGTCTACCTCGCGGACAATCTGTCCTTTGGCAATGCCGCCGATGGCAGGGTTGCAACTCATCTGCGCTATCTTGTTCATGTCCATCGTAATCACGCAGGTTTTCGCGCCCATCCGTGCCGCAGTTTGCGCTGCTTCACAGCCCGCGTGGCCTGCGCCAATCACGATGACGTCGTAGTGGAAAGTCGTTTGCATCTTCTTTTTTTCCTTATTTATAGGTGCGTTCAATAAAATCTATCCATCGAGGGTAGGATTCTATTTAGGTTGTATGTTTTCGTGTTCCTTGCCCCGTATGTTTTATGTTCTTTATTCGACCGCGCAGTCCGCTGTGCGCTCGCCCGAAAAGCGGAAGCCAACAACGCGAAAGCCGCGCAAACACCGCAAGCCAGGTTACAAAACTACCGATAACTATTAGCGGTCGGCGCGTCTGCCCAATAAAAAGGCGGCCAAGAGGCTATGGTCGCCGTATGCGGTTGCCGCCCATCTGTACGAGCAGTCCGTCCATTTCCAGTCCGAAGGCGGCGGTGGATATGTCCGCCACTTTTTCGTTGAGATGGCGTGCCAATTCATTTTTGTCCCATTCGTCGCGTTCCTGCAAGGCAGAGAGGATGCCGCGTTCCAGCGGTGTGCGGTTGGGGTCCATTTCCGGGAAGAGCGATGGCTCTTCCTTTTTAGCGGAAGTGCTTTGCCAGTCCATCGCGCTCAGCAAATCCTGCACCGATGTCAGCATTTGCGCCTCGCCGGTGCGGATCAGGTGGTTGCATCCTGCCGAGTGCGGGTCGTAGATACGGCCCGGAACAGCCAACACCTTTCGCCCGTACATTTGTGCCAGACGTGCGGTGATGAGTGAGCCACCTCGTTCCGCGCTCTCCACGACAATCGTTGCGTCCGTGATACCGGCCACGATGCGATTGCGGCGCACGAAATTTCCCTTGTCGGGATTCGTCCCCGTGACGTATTCTGTCAGCAGTCCGCCGGCTTGTTCCGTCATGCAGCGTGCCGTTTGCAGGTGCAGGGTGGGGTAGATACGGTCCAAGCCATGGGCCAAAACGCCCACCGTCGGCAGGGAATTTTCCAAACAGGCCCTGTGTGCGTGGATATCTACCCCATACGCAAGCCCGCTAACCACCAAGCAGTCAGGCAACAAGGCTTTAATTTCCCGACAAATATTTTGACACACTGATTTTCCGTATTCAGAAATTTTTCGCGTGCCTACGACAGAAATTGCACGTTTGGCGTTAAGTTGTGCACGTCCCTTGTAGAAAAGCGCTAGGGGCGGTTCGGGTGTATGGAGCAGGCGTTTGGGATAGTCGGGTTTGTCCCATGTCAGGATGCGAATGCCCTTTTCATTGCAAAAGGCGAACTCCTTCTCCATCCTGTCGCGTGCAGTGGCGAGGTGTCCCTCCAGGGCCAGGCGTGCCGATTCGGGCAACTCGTTGCGGTTGTCAAAGACCGCAGTGGCGCTGCCGTATTGTTGCAGCAGTTGTCGCGACATCTGGTAGGTGATGCCTGGCATGTGGGAGAGCAGGTAGATATATTCCGATTCCGACATGGCTAGTCCGTATCAGGTGTTAGTTTCCCGTTTTCCGCTTCGCCCGTGGTGTGTTCGAGCAGCAGTTCGTCCAGTTCGGGACACGTACCTAGGCGTCCCTGCACCAGGCATACGGCTTCGACCGTGGCGCGAATGACCGGCTTTTGGTCATTGAGGCGGAAGATGTCCTGTTGGAAGATGTACTTGATGCCCTCCTTGCGCATGGCCAGTCGCGATAGGAAGCGGTCGCCGCTGTGCAGGGGCGTTTTGAAGGCCATGTTGAGTCGTGCCACCACGGCATCGATGCCGCGGTTGTGGAGTTCGGCAAAACTCACGCCTCGCGAGAGGAGGAATTCGTGGCGTGTGTGTTCGATGTAGTGTTGATAGTTGGCGTTGTTGACAATGCCTTGGAGGTCGCATTCGTAGTCGCGCACCTTCATTTCAAGGTCAAATTGGTATTGCATAGGTGGAGAGATATGTCCGATGTGCTATTGTTGATACTTCCTTCTGAGGTATTCGCCTCCGAAGCGGCATCTCAGGCAATCTTTCGGGTCGCAGTATTCGCGTTTCAGTTGTATGAGAGCCTGGCTGTCCGCGGCGTTGTCGGCGGTGAGGCCTGCTTTTGCCCACGAGCGTGTGATGAAATTGCGCTCTGGGGGCACCGATTCCAGCAGGTCGAAGGCCCGTTGACAGCGTGCGTCGTCCATGTGCTGTTGGCCATAGGCGAAGAGCATAGGCGCCACCGTATTGATGATGATGAGGTCGAGCGAGGTCGTCTGCAGGGCTTTGCTGTGGGCTGCCGAGGCCATGCCGAATTGGTAGTGTGTTTCCCAATAAGGCGAGGTGGCTGTGCGAAACAGCCGGTGGAAGTCCTCGCGTGTCTGTCCTTCGAGCAGGTGCGAGAGGTCCGTATGCCCCGTGTGGTAGAGTGTGGAGAGTTGTGCCAGGCGCACGTGGGGGAAGTTTTGTGGGCGCATCCGCAGGAATTTCCATAGGCGTGGGTTCATCGGAGTGAGCGAGAACTTGTGCGCCAGAAAGGCGTATTCTTCTTGCAGGCGGCGGTAGTATTCGTCGCGTCGCTCTTCGGGCACGAGGTCATCGTCCAGCAGTCCTGCCTGTCCGAAGAAGGCGGCTTCCACCTGCAGGGCGTTGTCGCGGTGCTTGGCGATGGTGCGCGGCGGCAGTTGGAGGGCCCATTGTTCGAAGGCGTCGGCGTTAGTGCCGAAGCCGAAGTTGCGCGCCAGGGTTACGAAGAACGTGCGTTCCCAGTCGCCTTCCGTCTGTTGCAGGTAGGACAGTATGCGGTTCGTCTTGGCTTCCAGCCGTTCGATGGTCAGTGCGTTCAGCCAACTATGGGCTGTCAGCGTTGGCACATCGGGAATCACGCGATAGCAGGGAGGGTAGGCTTCCTCGGCCAGCAGTTCGGCATAGTTCTGGCGCACCGTTTCGGGCACTTCCAGCACCAGTTGTGGCAGGGTGCGACCTTGCTGAGTCTGCACCGCCATATCCGAGCGTTCCACCACGTGGAGCACCACGTTGTCGTAGGCTTCGTCCGCATCGTGGTGGTGGCGATACCAGTCGGAGGCAGCGTCGTGTATTTCCACGTTGCCCACCCAGAGTGTACCGCCGATTTTCACTTTTGCGTTAAAGAAGTCGGGTCCCTGGTGCCGATTGTGCAGTCCGGGGTCGATGACGTCCACCTCTTGTCCGTCGACTGTTGTCAGTGGGCCGAGGGGGAAGAGTTTGTGTTTCCACACGTAATGCAGGAGTATCTCCATTAGGGTCATACCTTTAGGTTAATCTGGCAAAGGTAGTATTTTTTCTTTGATTTGAGAAATGAACTTTATCCCTTAGCCAAATCTGCCTATTCCAAAATCGTATCTCCCTAATTTATCGTACCTTTGCGGCAATCTGGTTCAGCGGAGTCCTGCGGCTGCCGGCTGCTTGAGGATTTTAGAGGATGCTAGAGGATGCTAGAGGATTCTAGAGGAGAATTATAGGAAAACTCATTTCTCATTCCTCATTTCTCCATTCTCATTTCTCCATTCTCATTTCTAATTCCTAATTCCTAATTCCTAATTCCTAATTCCTAATTCCTAATTGAATAAAACTCCCAACTCCTTTGAAGACATTTGAAGAACTAGGCGTCTGCGAAGAGATTCGCCGCGCCATTAGCGAAATGGGCTATGTCAATCCGATGCCCGTACAAGAAGAAGTGATTCCCTACCTCCTCGGTGTGGGCAACGATGTCATTGCCCTGGCCCAGACGGGTACGGGCAAGACTGCCGCCTTTGGCCTGCCCATCCTCCAGAAGGTCAATCCCGAGAGCCGCGCCACGCAGGCCATCATCCTCAGTCCCACCCGCGAACTCTGCCTCCAGATAGCCGACGACCTCAAGGAGTATGCCCGCTACATTGATGGCCTCCATGTGCTGGCCGTCTATGGCGGTTCGAGCATCGAGAGCCAGATACGCTCCCTGCGCCGCGGCGTGCAGGTGATTGTGGCCACGCCGGGCCGCCTCATCGACCTGATGAACCGCGGTGTGGCCCGCCTCGAGCACGTCGAGAACGTGGTCCTCGACGAGGCCGACGAGATGCTCAACATGGGTTTCTCGGAGAGCATTGACGCAATCCTGGCGGGCGTTCCCGCCGAGCGCAACACCCTCCTCTTCTCAGCCACCATGGGCAAGGAAATCGAGCGCATCGCCCTCACCTACCTCCACGACCACAAGGAAATCGTTGTCGGCTCGCGCAACGAAGGCGCCGAGAACGTCAACCACACCTACTACCTCGTCCATGCCCGCGACAAATACCTCGCCCTCAAGCGCATCGTGGACTACTATCCCCGCATCTACGCCATCATCTTCTGCCGCACCCGCATGGAGACGCAGGAGGTGGCCGACCTCCTCATCCGCGATGGCTACAACGCCGAAGCCCTCCACGGCGACCTCTCGCAGGCACAGCGCGACCTGACCATGCAGAAGTTCCGACAGCACCGCACCCAGTTGCTCGTGGCCACCGATGTGGCAGCCCGCGGACTCGACGTCGAGGACCTCACCCACGTCATCAACTACGGCCTCCCCGACGATGTCGAGAACTACACCCACCGCTCGGGTCGCACAGGCCGTGCCGGCAAGCGCGGTACGAGCATCAGCATCATCCATTTGAAGGAGAAGCACAAAGTGCGCGTCATCGAAAAGACCATTGGCAAGCAGTTTGAAGCGGGCGTCCTCCCCGAGCCCAAGGAAATCTGTACGAAGCAACTCTATCGCGTCATCGACGAATTGGAGCGCACGGAGGTCGACGACAACCAGATTGCCCCCTTCCTCCCCGAGGTGTACCGCAAACTGGAATGGCTCTCCAAGGAGGACGTCATCAAGCGCGTGGTCAGCCGCGAGTTTGGCCGCTTTCTCCAATACTATGCCTCCGCGCCCGAGATTCAGCAGCCCAAGGCGGGCCGCGAGCGCGCCGACAAGGGCGATTCCACCCGTAAATCTACCGCTCGCCAGCACCGCAACGGCAGCCACCAGCCCGAGCCCGGCTATGCGCGCCTCTTCATCAACTTTGGCAAGCGCGACAATTTCTATGCCCGCGAGATTATCAACCTCGTCAACCGCTACGTCAAGGGCAACGTAGACATCGGCCGCATTGACCTCACGGCCAACTGCTCCTTCTTCGAGGTGCCCGAGGCCGATGCCGAATACGTCATGCGCAAGATGGCCAAGGCCAAGGTGGGCGACCGCCGCGTAGTCGTCGATTCGGCCGACCGCCAGGGCGAATCCGCCGACCGTCAGCGCCCCAACCGCGCCGCACGCCGTGCCGAGCGCTTCGGCGGACAAAGGCACGAGGACTACTCCCAGCGCAAGGGCGGCCGCAAGGGTGGCCGCTATGCCGATGCCGACCAGTTCGAAAAACCTGGGCGCGACAACGACTGGCACCAGTTCTTCGACAAATAGCACGGAGGCTTCCCCCTAGAAACGAATGTATAGACCCAACCTCACTCCCACCATCATGAAAACGCCACGCATCTTCCCCTCCCTCCTCCTCCTCGCGCTCGCCCTGCTCTGTGTCGCACCCACAACCGCCCAGCATTTCCAAATCAAGGCGGGTGGCGGTTTTGCGCGCCACTACAAGGACAGCCGCATTGTCGGCGCCTTCAAGGCAGGCGTGGGCTTCGAATACGAGTTCAACCAGCGCTGGACCTTCAACCCCGCCCTCTGCCTCTACGGCAAGGGCTGGAAATACCCCGACCAGACCGTGCCCTTCCTCACCCCCGACGGCCAACCCGAATACGACGAACAGGGCAACCAGCGCATGGGCGTGATGAGCCGCACGACCACGGCCAACTACATCGAGGTGCCCCTCGTCTTCAACTACTACCAGCGCGTGGGCGAGGGCCGCTACGTAGTCCTCGCCGCCGGTCCCTACGTGGCCTATGGCATCAGCGGCAAGTCGGTCACCAAGGGCGACACCTCGCGCCCCGGCAGCGAGAAGATGTACTATGAGGGCAAGGCGTTCAAGGAGCCCGGCGTGAAGCGTTTCGATGCAGGCCTCCAAGTGATGCTGGGCTACCAGTTTGCCAGCAGCCTCATCGTAGGCCTCGAGACCGACCTAGGCGTGCTCCCCTACAACGCCGCCGCCGACCGCAACATCTCGGGCATCGTCTCACTGTCCTATCGGTTCTAGGCCGTCCTCTTGGAAATGATAGACCGACCTGCGCAGTCACCATTTTGGGTGATTACGCAGGTCGTTTTTTTGCAGGCCAGGGAGGTAGTTAGCCGCGTTCACGTTGCAATTTGCCAAATAGCGACTGTTTCATACGCTTGAAACAGTTGTTTCATACGCCTGAAACAGTTGTTTCATACGCTTGAAATAGTTGTATCATACGTTTGAAACAGTGGGAATGCGCCTAGTGGAAACGATGCCGAGGGTATCTGGACTCCTGGTGCAGCGAGTGAAGATGGATAGCAGCCTTGGCGGAGTAACTACTCAGGTCGTTGTTTGCTGGCTAGGGGCGCACAGACGGCATCATTCCACCCATAATTAGCACCCAGCCTATCCATTATTTCGGGCAACAACACCACCTGAGTAGTTACCAAGCGGGGAAGGTCTAGGAAAGTAACTACTCAGGTCGTTTTCTTTGCAAACAACTCCCAACTAAATTTTAGGCCCAAGTTCAGGTTAGAAAGACAAAAACCAAGATAAACCCCTTGAAGA
>SFID01000122.1 GCA_004555425.1 Bacteroidales bacterium | reverse complement strand
GCAGCATCGTAGTTTTCACCCTGGCACCATGCGCAACCACTAGATACTTCACAATCTATACATTCCGGCCTTGATTGAGAGCAACGGTCAAGTGTGAGGAACGGGCGCAACATGTTCTTGTTGATACCTTCATTCACATTGCCGATTACCCATGCCTTCTTGTCGCGCAAAGAATACTGTGCAAAGCGTGTGCAAGGATAGAAATGGCCAGCAGCATCTATCGAAAGCATTTTTCCTGCACCACACCAATTTTGGTTATCCAGTTTCTTGTCTTGAGACTTGCCAATGTGTTCCGAGAAGAAGGAACAGGCATAATCCTTATAGAATCCACCATCAATTATAGCATCGGCTAGTTGTAACAACTGTTCTTCAAAAAGTATGTCATCACCCTCGCGCCATACATCCTCAAACACACAATTAATATTAACCTCATGTATTCCCAAAGAATAGAGATGTAGCACGCTTTCTTTTATGTATGGAATGTCGGCACTGCTGATGGTGACTTTAGTCGCTCCATCAGGAAATTGTTGTAACCATAGAGGTATATTTTTTACAACATCATAGTAGGAACCTCTTTCTTCTTCGGAACTTGGCATTTTACCTTGCTCCATATCTGCCGTTTTCCAAATACGATTTAGATCATGCTTTTTCTGAGTACCATCTATTGTTATACCGATACTAAGATGATTTCGGTTCTTCATTATAAAGTCCTGAACTTTCTTAGTGTGGTAGTTAATTCCATTAGTAGAAAACGAAAAGCGATAAGAATTGAACCAGTGATGATCCTTTTTATAGAGCTCAGTTTTTATGTAGTCACAGATTTTGTCAATTAACTCAATTTCAAGAAAGGGTTCTCCTCCAATGAAATCCCAAATAACAGAATCTTCGTCAAATTCTTCTTTGTTGGCCAAAATATAATCTATAGCTTGCTTTGCTACCCCGAAGGATAGTCGCTCTTTTGAGTTTTTTCCAACGAGGTAACAATATTTGCAAGCCAATTGACAGTCCTTGGTGACAATAAAAGTAATACCTTTTGTAGTCTTCTTTTCTTGAAAAGACTTATAATCCTTGATACTCTTCATTGTCAATCTTGAATTACCATCTTCTTCCACTTCCAGCATTGCATGAATTTGCACATGTTCCTTTACATCCTCCAGCGCATGTTCCTGTACAACCGCTACTGCAATAGCCACGACACGTAGACTGGCAACTTGACCAACACGAACCAGAACACCCCCAATCGCACCCTTCAATCTCTGATGCGTTAGTAAGCAAAGGGGTGTTGGCTAAAACCATCGCACCCAGAATCGGCAGCGCACCTTTAGCGGCCTTTTTGAAGAACTCTCTTCTAGATTGGAGTTCGTCGTTCCTTTCATTCTTTTTCATGATGAGATTTTTTTAGAAATTAAACAAAATGCCTTGCGGCTTTATTCATCAAGGAGTTTTGGGGTATGGACACAAAAAAAGCGTGGAAACGTCGGTTGTCCGTTCCACGAGTCGAGGCTCTAGCATTGCCTTCAAAGTTGAACAGACAACGTCAGAGCCCACGCCGATATGATACATCATCCCCCCGTGCAGCAGTTGTGTGGAATGAGGATAAAGTCCTCCTACGATTGTAGGAATGGCAACAGGATTCCACAGGCTTTGCTTGCGCGGGAAGTGGGGATAAAATCATACCCGAGGGCATCTACCGTAGCTATGTTCAAGACTTTGATTGGAGAATTTGCTAGATTCGACTCGTCAAGAACAAAGCGTCAAGTAAACGCCTTTAATATGTCGTTGAACTACGTTTTCCCACCCAACCTCAACTGTCTTCGCTGGCGTATTCACATCGCTGGCGGAAGGTGTTGCTCGGCGTGGGCTTTTGCTTGTCCTGCTCATGGATTTTCAGAGGGAAAATTGCCAAGAAGTGGGGACAATCATTTGTAGTTCGCTTGCAAATATACTACTATTTTGAATTTTGTAAAGGGGTTTTATGAAAAATTCGCTTAAACTTCACATTTTTCCTGCCAGCAGAACCGTTTGCAAAGCCGTTGTTTCCGTTTTTATCTCCTACTTTTTCAGCGCCCACCGCCCTATGGGCGCACGCCCACCGCCCCATGGGCGCTCGCCCACCGCCCCGTGGGCGCTGAGAACTTCTGAGATAAAAACGGATGGATGGCTGACTGGTTCGTAATGCTTTGGCTTTAAGATAAAAAATACCCGCTACTCTTCATTTGGTTTACGGAAAGAGTAGCGGGTAGATTTGCCAGGCTGCTTTGCGGATGCGGAAGCAATAGAGGGCGAAGAGGTGCCAGCGCCAGGAGGTGCGGCGGCTGAGCACTTGGGCGCGGAGTTGGGCGGCTTCTTGGGAGTTGCCTTCGTGGTGGATGTGGCCGGCCAGAATGAGGCGGCGACCGTCTAGGGCTTTGAGCACGGTGGGATGACTCTGGGCGGCTCGTTCGGCTTGGTTGATGCTGTGTAGGATTTGGGTTAGGCGCGAAGAGAAGGTTTCGCCCGTGATGCTTTGGGCGTGTTGCAGGATTTCGTGGTAGCCTTCTTGTGGGAGGATTAGCATTCTGGGTGTGGCCAGAAGGGCGCGTAGTCCTAGTTCCCAGTCGTTCCATACGAGTACGCTTTCGTTCCAGCCACCGATTTCGCGGAGAAAGGCGGTGCGCCAGACTACGCTCTGGGTGGAGAGCATACCCGTGAGTACCTGCTGGACGGCGGAGGCGGAGGGCCGCGGACGGCGGATGACGGATTGGCCATTAGGGAAGGTCATGCGCGTGGTGAGCGTGACTATATCTACCTCTTCGCTGTCTGGTTGCGCGCTGAGGATGGCGGCTACGTCGTCGAAGAACGTGGGGCTGAGGAGGTCGTCGGAGTCGAAGAAATAGACGTAGGGTGTTTCGACTTGTGCCAAACCTGCATTGCGCGCCGCCGCGGCTCCGGGTTTCTTCTCCTCCAGCAGGTGTATGTCAAAATCGGGCGCACTGTGCTGTTCGGCAAACTGGCGGCAGAGGGCGGGCGAGGTGTCCGTGGAGTGATTGTCGACAAGAAAAACCTGCAGCGGACGGTAGGTCAGTTGGCGGAGGGAATTGAGCGTGGCAGGCAGAAACTGCGCACGGTTGAAATAGGGGATGACTATGGTGAAGAGAGGGCTGGGCATTTCGGGAGGGCGTCTGTTAGCAGAGAATATTTCCTAGGCAGATTTGCAACAGAGAATGCCCCATTCGCTCGTCCCAAGAGGGGGAGGAGGATGTGGGGCATTGTTATTGCGTTGCGCGGATATAGCGGATGCCGTCAAGCATATCCCGCAGGTAGTTGTAGCATTTCCTCCAGGTGTATTCGGGATGCTGGCGATGCACCAGACGGGCGAAATACAGGCAGCGCAGGAAGGCCCCCAGCGTTCCGTGGATAAGGGTGAGCACCGCTCCTTTGCTGCGGCGTACGGCGACACTCTGGAGGAACAGGTCGCCCGTGGTGCTGCTCGGGATGCTCACAATGGTGTGGGGGATGAACGTTATCTGCGCGCCGCTGCTGAATGCTTGATGGATAAAGACCTCTTCCTCGCCGCAGGCCAAACGTTCGCTGCCCAGGCCAAAGCGCACATCAAACCGCGGCAGTCGCGGCAGCGATGAACGGCGTATCAGAATCTCCCAAGAAGATGGGTAATAGCCGTGCGGGCAGTGGGGGTAGCGGAAGGGCGTGGAGGGGTAGGGCTTGGGAAAGGAACCATCGGGGCGTTGCATCCGCAGCAAGAAAATGTCTGTGGACTGCGGGTGGTCCGTCAGAATCGTGGCGAGCCCCTCTAGTTGGTCGGCTTGCAAGATTTCGTCGTCGTCGGCAATGAGGAGGAAGTCGCCCGAGGCTTGAGCGAGGGCTTCATTGCGGTTGGCCGAGAGACCACAACCATTCCAACTGTGGATGCGAACGTCCTCGCGAAGGGATACAGCCCGCCCCTGCTGATTGAGGGCCACCTGGTTGGTCTGCTGCCAACAAACCAGGTAGCGGACGTTGGGCAAGGGGGCAATGGGCACACGCAGGGCCGCATCAATACGATTATCGATGGTGCAGATGAGGATTTCGATGGTGGGTTGTGGCATGGGCAAGCGTGACTATTGGGTGCGTTGCATATAACGGATGCCTTCGGCCAGATGGCGCATCATAGGCCAGAAGTGGCAGCGGCCCTGGCGCGTAGATCGGAGGGCAAAGAGCAGGCAGTGCCACCAAGCGCGCTGTCCGTACATATAATAGGTGAAGGCACCGCGGCTGCGCTGTACGCCAGCATCTACGTAGATGAGCGTCTTCTTGAGCATAGTGGAGGTCTCCACCACTTTCACGGGGAAATAGTGCATCTTCAGTCCGAAGCGCAGGGCATCGTGCAGCCAGATTTCCTCCTCGCCGCAGGTGAGAAACTTCGTGCCCAGACCGAAACGTTCGTCAAATCGCAACTTCCCTTGGATGCTGTTGCGGCGGCACACCATTTCGATGGTGGAAATGGAATACGTGGTGGGCGGCTGCTGCATGGCGAAAGGTTCGTCGGGATAGTTCTTGAGCGGTTTGCCCGTGTAGGTGCTGGCCTGGTAGAACGCAATGTCGAGGTCGGGCACTTGCGAGAAGGTACCTTCGATGATGGAGGTGATGTCGGGACTGATACGTGTGTCATCGTCGGCAAACATGACGTATTCCGATGTGGCGCGCTCGAGGGCCAGATTGCGGTTGGCGGCCAGGCCCTGTCCTTTGTATTTGTAGAGCAACACGTCGGAGCGGTTCACCAGTTGCTCGGGTATGAGCTCAAGGTAGCGTTCGTCGGTGTATTGGTAGGAAATCAGATACCGAATCTGGGGCTGCGGCGGGAGGAGAACGTCAACAATTCTCACGATGCCCTTGTCGATGGAGCAAATCAGAATATCGAGAGTCATAGTAATAGGGAGAAGATGTTCAGGGTTAATGATTTTCGGGGCGGAAGGCATTGACAAGGCGAATGATGGTGTGGGCCTCTTCGTCCGTCAGGAGCGGATGCAGCGGCAGGGAGAGCACCTGGGCTGCAAAGCGTTCGGCCTGCGGGAAATGTTGCTGGGCCAGTGACGAGAATGCCTGTTGCTGGTGGATGGCGTGGGGATAGTGGATGAGGCATTCCACGCCTTCGTTGCGGAGGTACGATTGGAGGGCATCGCGATGGGGCGAGAGGATGGGGTAGATGTGGTAAACGCTCGGCGAGTCTTCCTTATATATATATGGTATATGCACGGCAGGATTCTGGATGCCCGCATCGTACATCTGTGCAAGGGCTTGTCGGCGGGCGTTGGCAGCATCCAAATGCGGGAGTTTCGTGCGAAGAACGGCAGCTTGCAGTTCGTCCAGACGACTGTTGCAACCGTGCACCCTGTGCTCGTACTTTCTGGCCGCGCCATAGTTGGCATATTCGCGAACCAGCGCCGCCAACTGCGCATCGTCTGTCACGACAGCTCCGCCATCGCCCAGGGCTCCCAGATTCTTGCCTGGATAGAAGCTGAAGGCTGCTGCATCGCCGCCTGTGCCTACGCGCCGTCCGTTGGCGTAAGTTGCACCATGAGCCTGCGCCGCATCTTCCACAATTCGCAGTCCGTGACGATGGGCAAGGACCTTGAGCTGATTCATATCGCAAGCCTTGCCGTACAAATGTACAGGCAGAAGGGCGCGGGTGCGGGGGCTAACCAAGGGCTCGATTTGTGCGGCGTTGAGCAGTGCTGCTTCGTCCACATCGCAGAGGACGGGGCTCAATCCCGCGCGCACCACCGCCTCGGCACTTGCCACAAACGTCATAGCCGGCACAATCACCTCGTCGCCTTCTTCCCAGCCCTCCATTTCGCGCAAGGCCAAGAGGATAAGCGTCAGAGCATCTAGCCCATTGCCCACGCCTACGCAGTGCGCCACGCCGAGATAGGCTGCAAACTCCTGCTCGAACGCCGCCAGTTCCTTGCCGTTGAGATACCAGCCGCTCTGCACCACACGCTGCACTGCATCGCTGAGCATTGGTTCGTAGGCGGCATTGAGGGCTTGGAGGGGGAGGTAGGGAATCATCTGATGTGTGGGATAAAGTGAGTTTATAAGGTGGATGCGTGCATAAACTTTGCGAGGCTCCTTGGAAACGAAAGGAAAGCCGACTGTCAGAGAATCGGAATGGTATAAGCGTCGTAGCAAATGGTGCGCCCGCCAAACCCTTCCTTCTGAAAGGTGAGGCCTTCGTTGAGCACCTGCCCGCCGTCCTCCGTGGAGATGCCGAAGTCGAGGAAGCGGAAACCCTGCTGGCGGTAACGCTCGATGAGGTGGTGGAACAGAAGGTCGAGCGCACCCACCTCGCGCCCTGCGGAACTGGCGCTGATATACTGCGCATGGACAACGGGAGCCATCTCGAAAAGGAGCGTGCCCGCCACCAGCTGATTGCCTTGGCGGATGGTGAAGAGGCGGATGTGGGGCGCGTTGTCGCGGATGAGGCTGTGGATTTCTTCGAGCGTATGCACGGGGGACACCTGATGGCGGCTGCGCAGGGTCTCGCCGAGGATTTGCCAGAATGCTGGCAGGTCGTCCAGTTTTGTGTCGTCCACGATGCAACAGCTCTCGCCCTCGGCGCGCTTCACTTTGCGGCGGCGCAGGGTGGAAAATCGAACGCCTTCCTCCTGCAAGGCCACGGTCTGCGAGGCGGAGCGCGCGGTGAGCCTTCCGCCCAAGCGGTTTATCCAGTACAATTCCTCCTCAGCGGGCAGGGTGGCGTAAATCTGCGGAATGGGTTTGACGATGAGGGTCTCTGCTCCCTGCTGCTTGTAGTGGGCAAGGATTTCGCGAAGCATTTCGCCCACTTGCACGAGGCCGATGCGCGGCGATAGCACGCAACCGCCGTAGGTCAGTCCCGCGTGCGACACGATAGTCTTGGGCAACCGCGGATGCCAACAGGCGGGAAAAAGTCCTAGCGTCCGCCCCCGCTGGTCCTGCCATAGCAACGAGGCATCCTCAAACCGCTCGCGATGGTAGTCCATATAGCTGCGGTGGAGGAGGAACGTGCCATTGCGACTTTCGTCAATGGTGCGGTCCCACAATGTGCGGTGGTCAGAAGTGTAGGGGAGAATCACGGCGGAGGAGACTGTCTGGATGATATAAGGTAGGTTCTAGAAAATTACCATAATTGTTATTTGTTCCTTCTCTTAGGAATGAGCACGCGCTTCCAGGAGGAAGGCTTCGTAGTCATTGATATAAGTGGAGCGGTCGTAGTCCTCGTCTGCCAGACAGAGCACCACGGCATCGGCGGAGAAATCGGTCAGTCTGCACCACACCATCGGTGGAATATATATGCCCTTGTCGGGACTGGCAAGCACTACCTCATTTTCCTCGTGCCCATCGGTCAACCAAATACGAACGCTCCCCTTGACAGCAACTACCAGTTCCGTACACGAACGATTGGCGTGCTCGCCGCGCACCATTCCTTCGGGCACATCGGTAATCCAGAATGCGCGCTGCATACGGAAGGGACGAACCAACTCCGCTTGGCCGACTACGTAGAGATGGCCACGCGCATCTGTGTGCGTCTGAATGGGCTGTGATTGGAGAAGGGACATGGGATTAGTTAGGAGTTAGGAGTTTGGAGTTAGGAGTTAGGAGCTAGGAGTTAGGAGTAACGTGAAAGTACCGCACCTTGCTTGCAAGGTGTGAGTACGGAGTTTGTCCTCATTGCAAGGCAATGTGCCGCACGTTGCTTGAGGGCGTGTGGCTCAGCGGTTTACAGATGCTTTAGCTCATTAGAAATACTTACTTAGCATGTATTCATTTCCGTTGAGCCACACGTTGCAAGCAACGTGCGGTACATTCTCTTCCGCTGGAAACGAACTCCAAGACTAACGAACTAACAGCTGCAGGCGTCCGTTGCAACAAACGTACTCGTGCCTTATTTCACCTGCACCTTGTGCTCTAGGTTAATCTTGTATTGCAGGCTGCTGGCAGTGCTGTACGTGGCCTTGCCGCCCTCCCACTCCTTGGTCTTGTTGATAATCTGGTAGCTGCCCGACATATAATAGGTGGCATTCAATTTGATGGTGTACATACCAGGATAGTTAATGACGAGGGTGTCCGTGGGATC